>WQYD01000031.1 GCA_009781445.1 Bacillota bacterium
AACAATTGAAGGTTCTAACTGAAGTAGATAACAAATTGCTATTGCCAAAAGATAAGCCAACAAGCACGGGTTGATTAAGGCGCAAACCGCAACTAAGTGAAACTTAAAACATTAAGGATAAAACAATAAAAGGAACAAACACTCATGAGTAATATAATTAAGATTAAAGAATTAAACAAGCGCGGATTTTTGCGTGAGGGCGCAGTGGTAACCTTAGGGGGCTTTGAGGGCAAACCTATAGAATGGGTTGTGTTTGAGGTTGGTGGTGATAGTTGCACGCTTTTCTCATTAAAAGAACTTTGCCAAATGGCATACCACAAAAAGAGAAAAGAAATCACTTGGGAAGATTGCACTTTGCGCAAATGGCTTAACGGTAAGTTTTTCAAAAAGGCTATTACCGCCGAGGAAAAAGCAGGCATTTTGCTTGCAAAAGTTTCGGGTAACGGGGTACACAGCGCAAACAATTTGCCTGAAACAAGCGATTTTGTTTTCCTGCTTAACACAGCGGAAGCCGAACGCCTAACAACGGATTTTCTTAAAACGGGCAATTGGTGGTGGCTTAGGAATCGCGGTTCCCTTTCCTCTTCCCCTTTCCTCTGTGTCCCGCCTCGGCGGGGTGTTTTCTCACGGGTACGCTGTGGTCAACGGCAACAGCGGGGTGCGTCCGGCTTTAAAACTTAATCTAAAAAATCTTTAATCAAAAGAAATTAAAGAGGCACGAGGCAAAATTCGCGAAATAACGCAAAACTTCGCAAATATCAAGCAAACTTCGCAAATTAAGTGGCAATCTTCGCAAATTTGCTTGCAAATTTGCGAAAAACATTTGCGAAAAATAAAAACCTGTTAAGCAAAATGGAAGAACCAAAACCAAAAAAACCTTACGAAATTCCTGAAAAGAAAGTTAGCGAACTAACGGTGTTCACGAAAGCCAAAGATTTAAGCAAATATGTGTTTACCGTTACGCTTAAATCCCCAAAGCATTTCAGGTTCAGCATAGTGGGAAGATTGCATAATTTGTGCCTTGATTTAATTGAAAATCTTTACCGTGCTAACGGCACAATGGTAATTTGCGATAAAAGGGCGGAAGCACTTCAAAAGCGGTTAACGCACCAATCCGAAGCAATGGTTGCGCTTGACTTGCTTGATTATATGGCACAGCTTGCCTGCGAACAGCAATGTTTACTGCTTAAGCAGTGGGAACAAATAGGCAAGCAAGTGCTTGATTGCAAAAGGCTTTTGGGCGCATGGATTAATAGTGATAATAAACGGTTTGCTTAAATCTTTAAAAAGTTTTAAGCGAATGTTTATATATATGGGTAACGGTTGAAAAGCACTCTGCGGTTCCAATTCCTCTTCCAACGCTTCCAATGTGTACAACAACGGCGAGGTGAATTCTAACGGGAACAATGTGGACAACGGCAACAACAGGGTGCGTCCGGATTAACTTAACAACGCCCGAAGCCTTATCTAAGCAGATAAGCCAGTGCAACAAGTAAAGCGAACCGCTTACCTTGCCAAGGCAAAGAATTGCCAAGGCTAAATAAGCCGACTTTAAGGTGAACGCGCAAAAAAATTGCTTTCACCTTTGCAAAGAGTCGGTTTTTTTGTACCTAAATAATCAATCCTCAATTCTGCATTCTGAATTCTTAATTCTGAATTATAAAAGCTATGACTGACTATGAAAAAATCTGTTCTTACAAAGCACTTTACGAAGCCCACAAAAGGGCAAGGCTTTTAAAAAGAAATAAGGGCGAAGTTATAAAGTTTGAATTACAGCTTTCTCAAAATCTTCTTAAGCTAAGCAATGAATTAAAATCCAAAACCTATAAGGTGGGCGAATACCGCAAATTTATGGTGTACGATCCTAAGGAACGCGAAATTCAAGCACTTAGCTATAGAGATAGGGTGGTGCAACACAGCATTTGCGATAATGTGCTTGCACCTTACTTTGCAAGGCGGTTTATTTATGATAATTCCGCCTGCCAAGTTGGCAAAGGTACGCACTTTGCAATGAACAGGTTTGCGCACTTTTTAAGAGAACACTATAAAACCCACGGGCAAAACGGCTACATTTTGAAATGCGACATTCATAAATTTTTTGATAATATTGATCACAATGTGCTTAAAAATATGCTTTCAAAATGCGCCTTTGATAACGATTTCAAAAGCCTTATCTTTGGCATAATTGATAGCTATCAAAAACAGCAGGATAACCAAAGCACACATAAAGGTTTGCCGATTGGAAATCAAACAAGCCAATTTTTTGCATTGTTTTATCTAAATCCTCTTGATAGGCTTATTAAAGAAAAACTTAAAGTAAAGCATTACACGCGGTATATGGACGATTTTGTGCTAATCCACCCAAGTAAGGAATTTTTGATTAACGCTTTGGCGCAAATTAAACTTCTCACGGAAAATGTGCTATTGCTAAAGCTAAACGCCAAAACAAAAATCACACCGCTTAAAAACGGCGTAATTTATTTGGCATTTAAGTTCTTGCTTACGGATAGCGGTAAAGTTTTGCGTCTGCTTGAACACAGCAAGAAAATTAAAGCGATAAGAACCCTTAAAAAACTTTCTGCGCTAAGCACTGATTCAACCATGGCAAAACAGCAAAAGCAAATCCGCATTAACTCAATCCTCGCACACATAAGCTATGGGAATACTTTTCGCGTTCAACGGTTCGCAATAAATCATTAGCGGAAAACAAGCTAACTATGGATATATCCGTAACTGCCCCGAAGCGGGCAGGATATGCATAACCGTGGGTAAAACCCACGGCACACCATAGCGGAAAACAAGCTAATATATGGATAAATCCGTAACTGCCCCGAAGCGGGCAGGATATGCATAACCGTGGGTAAAACCCACGGCACAAACGGCAAAGCTAAACACACACACCCTATACCCCCACCCTTCCGCCTTAGGCGGAAGGGTGGGGGTATATCTATATATGCGCACTTCATGTACCCCGCGCTACGCTACCGCTTGCACGGGGTTATGCACATTTCACCCCTACGGGGTTCTACAAGGAATCAATCCACAATTCGTACTTCGTACCTAAATAAATAATTCCTTCATTGTGCATTGTGCGCTGTGCGCTGTGCGTTGTTAAAAGAACGCCCCATATATCGCCCTAATAGACGCCTCATATTCTTTTTCTTCCACACCGATTATGATGTTCATTTCCGAAGAACCTTGATCTATCATTCGTATGTTTACATTGGCATTGTACAATGCGGTAAAGATTTTGGCGGCAACGCCTTTAGATTTTGCCATACCATGCCCAACCACGGCGATAAGCGCGAGGTTATGGATTACTTCAATAGAATCGGGGTTTACTTTGCCTTTAATTTCGTCTATCAGCTTTTCTTCTGTTCCTTTCAAAAAGCTATCGGATAAAACTATGCACATAGTGTCTATCCCTGTGGGCAGGTGTTCAAACGAAACGCCGTTTCTTTCAAGCACGGAAAGCACGCGCCTGCCGAATCCAAGTTCGTTATTCATCATGGATTTGTAAAGGGTGATTGTGGCAACGCCTTTTCTGCCTGCAATTCCCGTAACAATAGGGGTATCACCGCTAACGGATTTCACAATCATTGTGCCTTCGTTCTGAGGTTCAAAAGAATTTTTTACATTGATTGGAATGCCTGCGTACATTACTGGGAAAATGCTTTCGGGGTGCAGAACGCTTGCGCCCATGTAAGAAAGTTCCCTAAGTTCCGCATATGAAAGAGTGTTGATTTTCACAGGGTTTTCTACCACATTGGGATCAGACGCCATAAAGCCGTTCACATCAGTCCAATTTTCGTACACAGTGGCATCAACACCGCGTGCAATTATCGCGCCTGTTACATCTGAACCGCCTCTTGAAAATGTGCGGATTTCCTTATTCGGCATTCTGCCGTAAAACCCCGGAATAACCACACCGCCTTTTTCATTTTTAAGTTCGGCTACTAAATCATTTGTGCTGTCGGGATCAAAACTGCCGTCTACCCTAAATTTAATTATATCGCCTGCGTCCACAAACTTGAAGCCCAAAAACTCAGCCATAACTTTTCCTGCCAAATATTCGCCACGGCTTGCAGAATAGTCAGGCGAAGTGGATTGGTTGATTTTCTTTTCAATTTCCCTAACTTCCTTTTCAATATCGGTGGTTAGCTTTAGTTCGGTGCAGATTTCCTTAAACCTATTGATAATCTCGCCGATTGAATCGCCTGCCCGTCCGAATTTAACCTTTTCGTCATACGCGCTATACAAAAGATCAGTAACCTTTGCATCGCCCTTAAAGCGTTTTCCGGGGGCAGATACCACAATAAACTTGCGTTCCTTATCGCTTAAGATAATCTTCTTAAGCCCTTTAAATGTTTCCGCGGAAGCCATTGATGTTCCGCCAAATTTACATACTTTCATGATTTATCCTCTTGGTGATTGGTGATTTGTAATTCTTTTTCAGCGCACAGCGCACAACGCACAGCGCACAATGGTGGAATTATATTAATGAGATTTAGATTCCGCCATGTTTCTCGTTTCATGTTTCTCGTTTCACTTTCATAATGAGATTTAGAATCAATCATTGTGCGCTGTGCGTTGTGCGCTGTGCGCTGACAGAAACTAATTGTCAAGCAATATATCATTTAACGCCCGATACACTTCAGGCGCGCGATCTTTCCATGAAGCGCAGATTGCGTTTGCGCGGTTTCGCGTGGGGGCGGATATTTTTAAATCAATAAGGGGCTTTGAAACTTCAAGGATTTTTAGGCTTAAAGTGAAAGAACCGTCTTGATTTCTTTCGTGAGTTGCAAGGAACTCTTGCTTTTTTCTTAAGGTTAAGCGGTGTTCTTTTATGAATTCGGTGGCGTCCTCACGCAGGGAAAGCGGAATATCGTTAAAGAAATGCGCAAGGCAGGTGCGCCCGTCCACGGTTATGGTTAAAAGCCTTGTGGAATCGGATTGAACGGTGGTAACAAAGCCACTGCGGATTAACTCAAAAAGCACCTGCTTCATATAAAGCCCCGGAATCCAATTATTGTGCATAGAACAAATGTCCGTAAGGTTATCTTCCGTTACGGGCATTTCCAGCTTTTCAAGCACAAATAAAACCAGAAGTTTATTTTTAGTGTTTTCGTCCCTCACAGCAGTGTGTTTTTATATAGAGTCATAAAGAATTCCGCGCCCATGGCGAGGGCGTTTATATCCATTCTTTCGTTTGCGGAATGTATGCGTGAACCGTCCTCAGCGTTTAAATCAAACGGGGTGAAACGGTACACATTTTTAGTAAGCCCGTAATACCTGCCCGAATCCGTGGCGGCGGTGAACATATATGGCGCAACGGTTGCCCCGAAAACCGTGCAAATAGTGTCGCGCAGGTTTTTGTACGCATTGGAAGTGGTGCTTGAAACTTGCGAAGCAGGCGAATCGCCTTCGTCCACACTCACGCTTATTTTTCTGCCAACCACGGCTTTAATGTGCTTAACCACATCTTCCACGGTTTGCCCTGTGTTAATCCTCACATTGATGTTAGCAGTTGCCACCGAAGGCAGGGTGTTAGGCACATTCGCGCCTTTCATTTGCGTGGGCGCAAAGGTGGTTCTTATTAAAGAATTTGCCACAGGGTGAAGCTTTGCAAGAACGAAGCGAAGTATCGGGGATAAAATGTCGCGGTTCACAAGCGCAAGTTTCATGGGAAAGGGCATTGCGGGCGCAAGTTCTTTGAACATTTCTTTAACAGGTGAGGCGAAATATGATTTCATGGGTGAGAGTTCCACATCCATAACCGCTTCCGAAAGCGTGCCGAGTGCGGTTCTCTTTTTGGGCATAGAGGCGTGTCCCCCGCGTGATTCCGCCGTTAGAATAATATCCGCATAGCCTTTTTCGCAAGTGCCGATTAGCGCAAGTTTGCCTTTGCAACCAAGCATTTTGCCGTCTACAATCGCACCGCCCTCATCTAAAACATATTCAAGTTTAACATTGTTTTGTTCAAGATATTCCGCAATTTTCGCCGCGCCTTGATCGCCACGCAATTCCTCGTCATGCCCGAAGCAGAAATACGCACCGCGCTTTAGCACCGCGCCACTTTTCAAAAGCTGTTCCATAGCGTGCAAAGAAGCAATCATTTGGGCTTTCATATCCTGCGCGCCTCTGCCGTACACATATCCGTTATGGATTTCGCCTGAATAGGGCGGAAATTCCCAATTATCTTCCAAAGCAGGCACAACATCTTGGTGCGCAAGGAAGGCTGAGGGCAAAAGCGTTTTATCGCTTCCGTCTATCATATAAATCACGGCGTAGCCGTTAATTTGAACTTTTTTCGCCTTACTCATTAAAAGCGGATAAGTTTTTTCAAGATACTTTTGAAATTCAAGAAACACAGCACCGCCTTTAGCGTTGCCGTCCTGAAGCGTAACTGTGGGGAATTTAACAGCCCCCGAAAGTTCCTCAGCAATCTTATCTTTATCCGCGCCGAACGGCACAAAGCCACCCATTACGGCGGTTTGTGTATTTTTTGTTAAAAGCGTCCTGATTATCATAAACGCTATCAGCGCGCCCAAAAGCCCCAGTAAACAATATATTGCGATTATCAAACGGTTTTCCCCCTTGGTTAGTCCAGCGCACAGCGCACAATGCACAGCGCACAATGGTGGATTTAGTTATTTAGGTACAAAGTACGAAGTGTGGTTTAATTCAGAATTCAGAATCAAGAATGCAGAATTATGGATTAGTTAACTAATAATGAGATTTAGAATCAATCATTGTGCGCTGTGCGCTGTGCGTTGTGCGCTGTTTTATGTACAAAGATTATATAATATATAGTCCCTTTAAAGCAAGCCTTTAATAATCAAAATCGCCACAAAATCATGATACTTTAGGTATTTTTTAATAAAGCCTTTGCGCGTTTCGTGAATTAGTCCGCCTAAAATAATCCACTAAAAATCACCGCAAATCGGTTACCTCTTTAAGCGTTTTCGGCATTCCGTTACAGCTTAATTTCTTTCGGTATACCAAAATGCGCCCTTTTTCGCCAAAATATTTGTGGATAACTATACTAAATTGTGGATAACTTGGGTAATAATTGTGGATAACTTGCAATATATTAGTAAGTTTTAGGATTTCACGCGCTTTTGGGAACCCAAATGGTGGTGAGGGCATAGGGCATAGGTTATAGGGCATAGGGGTGGATTCTAAATCTAATTTTTAGTTAATCAATCCACAATTCTGCATTCTGAATTAAAATAATTCCGTCCCTATACCCTATGGCCTATGGCCTATGGCCTCAATTCGCTTCAAAAAGCGAATTGCTTCCAATGCCTTGACAATTTTTCACAAAAAGCAGTATAATGTAACAAGAACATTTTTTGAGGACTAAAGTATGAGTATTTCTAAGGTTATATTTGCAATAAGTGATTACACGAACCACCCGCGCAGGAACTATAAGCGTTATCCGCAGGTTGTGCGCGAAAAAGATATTGTTTTCGGCGCGTACGGTAACGATACCGCGCTTGATATTTACTATCCTAAGGATTATGAGGGAAAACTTCCTGTTCTCGTGAATGTTCACGGCGGTGGCTATGTTAGGGGCGATAAAAGGTTTAGAAGCGGAATTGCAAATTTCTTTGCCTCTCACGGTTGGTTTGTTGTTAACACGAACTATAGGCTTGCGCCAAAGGCAACCTTTCCCGCAGCAACGGAAGATACGCTTAACGCATTAAATTACATAAATAACGAAGATTTTGTAAATAAATATCCTATTGATTTATCAAGGCTTGTGGTAAGCGGTGATTCGGCAGGTGGCTATTATGCGGCGCATTCCGTTGCCTCGGCTACAAATAGTGAACTTCAAGAGAAGTTGAACCTTCCAAAATACGAGGGAGCAAAGGTAACCGCGTTGTTAACATTCTGCGCGCCTTATGATTTAATGAAATGCTTTACTAAAAAAACACCGCTTAATGTTACGGTGGATATAACTAACAGCGTTTTCGGTACTTCGTACAAAACTAATGAGATAGACGATACATTTATGTACACAGACGAAGTTAATGTGCTTGCTTACCTAACAAAGGATTTCCCAAAAACGCTTTCAATTGCCGCGGTTAATGACGGAATTTGTGGCGGACAACTTGACGGCGCAATCAGCGCATTTGAAAAAGCAGGCATAAGCCATGACTTTTATTTAATGGAAGAAAAGGGGGACGGGCATTGCACGCACCTCTTGCCGTTCAAAAAAGGCACAAAACCCGTAATGGAAAAGGTTATTGAGTTCCTTGAAAGCGTTAAAAACGGGTGATATCCTTGATATAAGGATTGAAGATTTGGGCGCAGGCGGTGAGGGCATTGCGCACATTGGGCAGGGCGAAGCACGAACCACGATTTTTGTGCCGTTTGCCCTTAAAGGCGAATTTGTTAAAATTAAAATTGATTATGTAAAGCGGTGCGGAATTTCTTACGCATCGCTTTTAAAAATTTATGAACCCTCGCCCGATAGAATTAAGCCCCAGTGTGAAAATTTTACAAAATGTGGCGGTTGCGATTTTTTGCATTTAAATTACGGTAAACAGCTTTATTATAAACGCAAAAACCTTTTGGCTGTGCTTAAGAAAAATGCGGGCTTTCTTGGCAATGCGGGCGAAGTGGTTAAATCAAAAAATGAGTTTTATTACCGCAATAAAATCAGCGTACCTTTCGGCGAAATCGGCGGTAAAGCGGTAGTAGGCTTTTATAAGGAAAAATCTCACGAAATTATTCCTTTAAAAACCTGCCCCCTGCACGCCGAGTGGGCGGATAAACTTATTCTTGCCGTGCTAAATTATGCTAACGAACAAAAGCTAAGCGTATATAATCCGCAAACGAATAAAGGGTTACTCAGGCACATTACCGCAAGGTTCTTAGGCGGACACTTAAGCGTTTGCCTTGTGATTAACGGTAATAGCCTACATTTTCACGATAAACTTATAGCGTTGCTTTCAAATGAATTTACTAATTTTTCGCTTTACACCTCAACTAACACCAAGCAAAACAATGTGATTATGGGGGAAAGCGTGCAGGCACTATGCAAAGGAAAGGAAGAAATCACGGTTAGCGGAATAAGCGTTTCAATTAACCCTCTTTCATTTTTTCAGGTAAACGATTATATAAGAGAAAGGATTTATGAAAGGATAGTGAGTTCCGTAAGGAATGAAGGTTCGTTTATAGACGCTTATTCAGGGGTGGGCTTGCTTGGCGCGATCATTGCAAAAGAAAAGGCGGAAATTAGCATAATAAATGTGGAAATTGTAGCCAAGGCTACAGAAGATGCCAATTTTTTATGTGAACGCAACAATCTTAAAGAACGGATTCAAAATATAAACCAAGACGCTTCAGCGTTTTTTGAAAACCTTTCTTATGAAAAAGTTACAAAACCTATAACGATATTTTTAGATCCCCCAAGGAAAGGCGCAGACATAGCGGTAATAAACGCTATAAAAGCGTTTAAAAACAAGGCAAACGCTTTAAATAAAGGGGGCGGAAAGCTAAATTTGATATATTTATCCTGCAATCCTGCCACACTTTCAAGAGATTTAAACCTCTTAAAGCCTGAATTTGAAATTGAGGCTATAATCCCTTACGATATGTTCCCCCAAACTTCTCACCTTGAAACTTTGGCTTTTTTGAAATAGTTTGGTTTTATCATAGTAACTGTGTTAAAATTTATTTAGTAGAGGTAAATTATGCTAAGAAAAACTAAAATTGTATGCACTCTTGGGCCTGCCTGCGATAATATCCAAGTTTTGAGAAAAATGGCGAAAGCAGGCATGAATGTGGCAAGGCTTAATATGAGCCACGGCACGCATAGTGAACAGTCCGCAAGGATTAAAGCGGTTAGGGAAATTTCTAAGGAAATTGCCTCACCTATAGCGGTTCTTTTGGATACAAAAGGCCCTGAAGTAAGGGTTAGAACTTTTGCAGGCGGTAAGGCGGTGCTAAAAGAGGGTGATAAATTTGTTTTATGCGCGTACGAAACTGAGGGCGATAGCACGCGCGTGGCAATCAGCTTTCCTTTCCTTTATAAATACCTCAAAAAAGGTTCTGAAATTTTGGCAGATGACGGCAATATAGAACTTCGCGTGGAAAAATGCAGTGAATCTGAAATTGTTACCACCGTAATTGTGGGCGGAATTTTATCTAACAGAAAATCCTTAAATTTCCCCGGCACGGAAATTGATATGGATTACCTTTCGGATATTGATAAGGAAGATATTGCTTTCGGGGTAAAAGAGGGTGTGGATTTTATTGCATTGAGTTTTGTGCGCACCGCAAGCGATGTGCAAATTATCCGCGACTATTTAAAGACTTTGAACTCAAAAGATATTTTACTAATAAGCAAAATTGAAAACCGCCAAGGCGTAGACAACATGGAAGAAATTATAGCAATAAGTGACGGCGTTATGGTTGCGCGCGGTGATATGGGGGTTGAAATTCCGTTTGAAGAAATTCCGCCCATTCAAAAGCGAATGATAAAAAGCTGTTACACAGCGGGCAAAATGGTTATTACCGCCACGCAAATGCTTGAATCCATGATAACAAACGCGCGCCCCACACGCGCAGAAATCAGCGATGTGGCTAACGCGGTGTATGACGGAACTTCCTGCACCATGCTTTCAGGCGAAACTGCCGCAGGCAAGTATCCTGTGGAAACGGTTAAAGCAATGGTTAAGATAATTAAGCACGCGGAAAAGAATATAAATTATAAAAACAGGTTTTACAATTTGCCCACCGCCGTGGGTTGCATAAGAGATGCCGTTTCACATTCCGCCACAACCGCCGCGCACGATCTTAATGCTAAAGCAATTATCGCCGTAACATATTCAGGAAACACCGCAAGAAACATAAGCAGATTCCGCCCCCAAGTGCCTATTATTGCCCCAACCACTTGTGAAAAAGTTTGCTCTCAGCTTGCGCTTAGCTGGGGCATTACGCCCGTTACTGCTTGCGAAAAAGCAGGGACGGACGAACTTATAGATCACGCAATAGAACGCGCCAAAACCACGGGCTTAATCAAAGAGGGCGATATTGTGGTTATGGTTGCAGGTGTGCCTGTGGGGATAGGTGGCAACACAAATCTTATGAAAATCCAAATTGTTTAGAAAAAGTTTTTAGCTTTTTCCTTAGAACAATTTATCCTTTTTTCGTTTACACAATTTCGCCTGAATTAAGGTGCATAATCTGCCCGCTCATGTTGCTTGAGTCCTCTGAGGCAAGATAAACATATGCGGGTGCCATTTCATAAGGTTGCGCAACGCGCTTCATGGGTGTGTTTTGCCCGAACTGCGATATATGATTTTCGTTAAAAGAAGAAACTATTAACGGCGTCCACACAGGCCCCGGGGCAACTGCGTTCACGCGGATATTTTGCCCCATAAGCGAAGTGGCAAGCGAATAGGTGAATGCGTTTATCGCGCCTTTGGTTGCGCTGTAATCAATCAAATTTTCATTGCCTTTAAAGCCCGCAACTGACGCCGTGTTAATAATTGCGCTACCGCTTTTCAGGTGCGGAAGAACCTCTTTTGTGAGATAAAACATTCCGAAGATATTTGTTTCAAAAGTGTTCTTAAGCTGATCTCTACTTATGTTTTCAATGCCTGATTGAGGAAATTGCACGGCAGAATTGTTTACCAAAATATCAATTCTTCCGAACTCTTTAAGCACCTTTGCCACCGCGGATTTAACTCTACTTTCCGAACGGATATCCGTGGCAAGGGTTAAGCAATTTGCGCCGATTGCGGTAATTGCTTCTTTCGTTACCTCTGCGTCACTGTTTTCATTCAAATACAAAATTGCCACACTTGCCCCTTCCTTTGCATATGCAAGGGCAACCGCTCTGCCTATTCCGCTATCGCCACCGCTTATTAGTGCCACCTTGCCAAGAAGTTTACCGCTTGCCTTATAATCGGGATTATCGTACTGAGGCTGAGGGTGCATTGCGCTTTCCTTTCCGGGGTGAACTCTTTGCCTTTGACGGGGGAATGTATTCATTGTTTCCATATGTTTTTCTCCTTTTGAAAGAGTATTTACATATGAAAAAAGTTTATACAATGCATAACGCGTTATGCCCTATGCCCTTAGAAATATATATTTTATATTTCTTAACACAATGGGACTTTCTGTGTTATAATTAAATATATGCCAAATTCAATCTTTATTATAAGGAAAGATTATTATGAAAAAACGCTTATTGCTTATGCTTGTTATCATGCTTGCCTGCCTTTCTGCTATCCTGTTTACCGCTTGCGGAATGGGCGGAACGCTTGGGAATGAATCGGGCTGTGTTCACGATTGGGACGGGGATTGGGAAAATATCTTAGAACCCACCTGCGGTGCTTCGGGCTTAAGGCAACTTATTTGCGGAAAGGCTTCTTGTGAACAATTTAAACTTAACACCATTGATGCCACACAGCATTTATTCGGCGCGTGGGCGGTGGTTCAAGAGGCAACCTGCCTTGTTGCAGGTGCGGAAATCCGCGTTTGTTCTAAAGACGCAACGCACACAGAAATTAAAGTGATTGCTTCCGCAGGGCATATTTGGGGTGATTGGTTGGACGAAGGCGATGTTACCTGTGACGAAGGCGGTAAGCAAATACGAACCTGCGAAACCTGCAATCAAACCGCCGAACAAACCATAGAGGGCGGTTGCAATTTCGGCGAACCTGTTGAAACAGTTGCGCCCACCTGTGACGAGGACGGCGAAGCAGAAGCCACCTGCCAAAGAACGGGTTGCACTGAATTTGAAAATTCGGCTATCCCCGCACTTGGTTGCGATTGGGAAGAACCTGTGGTTATTGAACCCTCGTGTGAGGAAAGCGGATCAAGCACCAAAACCTGCGAAAGGTGCGGTGATAGCGATATAGAAGTTTTAGATAAATTAGCGTGCGATTTTGAGTGGACTGTTGTTAATGAACCCACCTGCACGGACGAAGGCTTAAAGCGCGAGGAATGCAAGAACTGTGGCGCATTCGGCGAGAACGAAGTTATTCCTATTGACACCGAAACCGACAGCGGACATAACTATATTGAAGAAGGCGATGATTTGGTTTGCGAATTCTGTGGCGATATTTTTGATAACGGCGAGGACGATACCGAACCAGACGAACCCATAGAACCTTAAATTAAATAGCCACGAAAGCAGAGTGATAAGAAATCCTTAATGGTTTGTTATCACTCTATCGTATCCGTAATATATTATGTATTATGGATATAGGGGCTACGAATCCGCTTCTTGGGTTAAGTGCGGACGAGGTTATTAAATCGCGCGCGGAAAATGGCGCAAACGCACTTTCGCGCAGGAAAAGAAAAAGTTTTTTAAGAAATCTTTTGGGGAACTTTGCCGATCCCATGATAAAGGTGCTACTTGTGGCACTTGGCATAAATGTTATTTTACTTTTCAATCAAGGTGAGTGGCTTGAAACGGCAGGAATCGCGGTGGCGGTTTTCGTTGCCGTGCTTGTGGCAACCTTATCCGAACGCGGAAGCGAATCCGCATTTGAAAGGCTTAGAGAAAGCGCGCTAAATATTGATTGCAGGGTTCGGCGGGGCGGGCAGACGCAGGTTTTGCGCGTAAATAAACTTGTGGTTGGCGATATTGTGCTTTTGGGCGCAGGGGATAAAATCCCTGCGGACGGCGAAATGGTGCAAGGTAGCCTTGAAGTGGATCAATCCGCACTTAACGGCGAAAGCAAGGAAGCAAGGAAATTTGCGCACCAGCCAAAAAGCGGTGAGGGATTTTTAAATTCAACCCTGCTTTTTTCAGGCACAGTGGTAACGGCGGGTGAGGGGGTTATGCGCGTGCTGGCGGTTGGGGATAAAACTTTTTACGGCAAAATTGCAGACGAACTGCAAGAAGATACCCCCGAATCACCTCTAAAAATCAAGCTAAAAGAACTTGCGAAAAAAATCAGCGTGTACGGTTACTTGGGTGCGGTCTTGGTTTCCGTTGCGTATCTTTTTAATGTGTTTGTTATCAGCAATAATTTTGTGTGGGCGGATATAATTAAATCTCTTTCCAACCCTCAAACCGCGCTTTCGCACTTAATTCATGCAGGCGCACTTGCGGTTACGGTGATTGTAATGGCTGTGCCAGAGGGTTTACCTATGATGATAACCGTGGTTCTTTCGCAAAATATGCGCCGAATGCTTAAAGATAGCGTACTTATCCGAAAGTTGAACGGAATTGAAACCGCAGGAAGCATGAACATTTTGTTTACAGATAAGACGGGAACGCTTACTAACGGCAAACTTACCGTGGTTAATGTGATAAACGGCAATGCGGAAGTTTTTAGCGCGCAGAAATTTTTAAATAAATCAGCGTATGCGGATTTGATTTCTTTAAGTTTAAAACTTAACACAGGCGCGGAACTTTTGAACTTGAGGGCAATAGGGGGCAATGCCACAGATAGGGTTTTGCTTGAATTTGCAGACAAAATTCCCTTTTCGCGCCACAATCTTAAAAAAGAGAAAACAATTCCCTTTTCAAGCCAAAACAAGTTTATGGCAACCACCGTTCAAGGAAGTGAAAGATTTACGCTAATTAAGGGCGCGCCTGAGAAAATTTTGCCTTACTGCACAGAAAGCTATAATGAAAACGGCGAAAGCGTAAAAGTATTTAAAAAAGACGCAGTTCAAGATAGGATAAACGAACTTCAAGCAAAAGCAATGCGGATTATTGCAGTGGCAATTTCTGAAACGGACGCAAACGAAAACGGCATTTTTAAAAATTTAAAACTTGTGGCACTTATAGGAATCCGTGATCAAATTAGGGAAGAGGCGCAAAAAAGCGTGGCAGAAGTTAAGGGCGCAGGCATTCAAGTGGTAATGATAACTGGCGATTCTAAGGCTACAGCGGTAGCCATAGCAACCGAAACCGGCATACTTTCCGAAAAATCCGATATTGTGCTGACTTCGGGGGAATTGGCAAATTTATCAGACGGCGCACTAAAAGAAATTTTACCAAACTTAAAGGTGGTGGCGCGCGCGCTTCCAAGCGATAAATCGCGCCTTGTACGCATTGCCCAATCTTTAAACCTTGTGGCAGGAATGACGGGGGACGGGGTAAACGATGCGCCTGCTTTAAAAAAGGCGGATATCGGCTTTGCAATGGGTAGCGGAACGGAAGTTGCCAAAGAAGCGGGCGATGTGGTTATCCTTGACGATAATTTTAATTCAATTTGCCGTGCCGTTTCTTACGGCAGAACGGTTTTTAAAAGCATACGGAAATTTATAATTTTTCAGCTTACAATTAACTTTTGCGCAGTGGCGATTTCAATCCTTGCGCCTCTCATAAATATTAAAATGCCTATAACAATTATCCAAATGCTGTGGATCAATTTGGTTATTGATACCCTTGCAGGGCTTGCGTTCGGCGGTGAACCCCCCAAACCGCAGTACATGAAAGAACCGCCCAAAAAGCGGAATGAACCGATAATTAACCGCTATATGTGGGGGCAAATTATTACCGCAAGCGCGTATACGGCGGTGCTTTCCGTGTGGTTTTTAACCAGCCCCGCGATTAACCGCCTAATGGGAAGCCACGGCGAAGGGTATTTAATGACTGCGTTTTTCGCGCTGTTCATGTTCGTGGCAATCTTTAACAGCCTTAATGCAAGAACCCACGGAATTAACCTTTTTAGCAAAATCCGCCAAAATAAGCAGTTCATTCTCGTAATGGTAACCATATTTATAACGCAACTGTTTATCCTTTACTTCGGCGGAAAAATCTTCCGCACTGTAAAGCTGGATCTTAAGCACCTTGCAGTAATCATAGCTATAGCTTTCAGCGTTATCCCCGTGGATATGATAAGAAAAGCAGTGTTAAGGAAATTTAATTTAGTGCGCGGAACTTAAAATTATTCCTTAACTTCTTCCTCTGATTCCTTTGGTATAAATTCCACAATATGATCGGGGCTACCCGACACTTCACTGTTAAAATCCACAAGCAAACCGCTGTTTTCAATCATATCACGCGCAGGTTTATTTATAAGTACAAGCGCACCCACAGCACCTGCAATCGCAAGATCCACAACCACTATCAGGTTGTAAACGATAGAATAGGGGACAGGCGTCATGCCTTCCCACTGCATGGGGAAAATTACCGTGAACACAAAAATGCCCGAAAGCACATGGCAAAGGTATCTTAACGCAATCGCGACAGCACTGCCAAGAACAAAGTTTAAAATTGATCTTGTTTTACCGCTGAATCTTTTAAATGTGTTTAACTCTCTAAAAATTCCGCTTAGCCCCATAAGCGCGTAAGCCAAGGGGTAATCAAGAAGAAATTGCATTGCGTGAACCACAAAAGGATCTTGAACCGCACGCAGTACGCCTGCCACAAAGCCTGCAATAACACCCTTTCTGATTCCGAACATATAGGAATAAATTAGTATCGGCAGGGCAGAAACAAGGGTGATTGAACCGCCGTATAAAAACCTAACGAACCTTATATATGAAAGCGAAAAGGTTAGGGCAACGGCAATTGAGGCGTAAACTATTGAACGCGTTCTATCGCTATCCTTAATATCATGCTTTTTGCCAAGAAATAGGGGAACGAGGATTGCCACCAAAGCCATTACGATAAACGATATTATCATTCCTGCACGGTTGCCTGAGGTAAATTTGCTTAGCTTTACACCGTTAGAAAATTCAGGATCAATGATTAAAATGGTTAAAACGAACGCAAGCACCAAAGCAAAAGAGGTAATTCCGTAAGGCTTAAGCCATTCTTTTTTAACCTTGTTAACTATTACCGCGCCTGCCGAAAGCAGGAACATTAGCAATAAAAAGCCAAACAAAATGTAGAACTGTAGTGTTTCTTCTCTAATTTGCATAAAATTATCCTTTTTGCGGGGGAATGATAAACAAGAACGCCTTTAAATGAAAAGCCCCAAGATAAATCTTGGGGCGCTTTGAAACTATAAGAAAATTGCTTTCCTTTCGCGGGTATAAACCCAATCAAGTTCAAAGGGTTTAATCTCAGACGGTTTTGCCGTCACCCCCAGCCAGTATTTAGTTTAGATTAGTTTAGCTTAGTAAAGTGTTCTTGTCAAGCACTTTTTATAAATTTTCTTACGAATAGCAAGTTCTATTTACAATTATGCGCTTCAACTCGTCTGAAAGTTCTTGGAAGTAAGCGCAATATCCTGCCACGCGAACCATTAAATAGCGGTGTTTATCAGGATTGTGGTAGGCTTCAAGAAGTAATTCCTTAGAGATTACATTGGGCTGAAGTTGCATTCCGCCAGTTGTGAGATAGGTTTTAAATATTGAAGCAAGGTTTTTAACACCTTCTTCCCCCGGGAAGAGGGCGGCGTCTATATGCAGTGTGCCTGTTGAACCGTTTACGGCGAAGTCTGCGTAATTCACTTTTGCCATTGAGTTAAGAGTGGAAAGTAAATCCGATTCTTCCATGCCGTAATGAGGCATAACGCTGTTCGCAAGCGGAACGCCTTTAAGCCTGCCCGAGGGGATTGCGCCTGTGCGCTTTCCGTACCTATCATTCACATTCAAGGCGTAATAGCCTGCTGTGTAATTGCCGTTTCTTGTGGCATAGGGGCAGGAATCAAGGGCTTTATTATAAATGTCCAAAACCTTATCAATCCAATACACGGTTTCGTTTTCGCCGTCCTCACCGAACTTAGGAATTAAAAGAATATCCTTTAAAATGGCTTGATTCTTTTCGCCCACGAAATTTTTGTCTATCGCCTCAATCATTTCAAGCAAGGTATATTTTCCCGATTTAAAGCAAAGTTCGTTAAGCGCGTAAAGTGAATCGGCAACATCGGTAACACCTATTGCTTGAATGCCCGCAGTGTTATATTCGCAACCGCCTTCGTACGCGTCCTTCCCGCTTTCCACGCAACCGCGGTATAAAGAGGACGCAAGGGGGGTAACAAAATATTTCTGCAATGCGCGTTCAACCCTTTGCTGATCGCCAAGAATTCCGCCTGCAAGTTCGTTAAGCCTTAGCTGAAAATCTGCCAAAAGCTGTTCCATAGTGCTTGGCGGATTGTAGATATACCGCCCGCGTTTTATATCGCGTTTTCTTAATTTTTCCTCTCGTTTTGCAATTATTTTATTAAGATTCGGTTTTTTCCTGTTAGCGTACTTAATCATGTGGGTGTAGAGTTTTTCCGCTTGTTCTTTAAATCCGTAATTCCAAAGTTCATATTTTTGCCCCTTTAAAGCCTGCAAAAAGGGCAGAACGAGGTTCATATTTGCGCAATCCGTATTGCCGAAATGATCGTCATTACAGCAGGGTTCAACGCAACCCACTATTGAATAATTCCTAATATTTTCAATGCCTGCCTTGGGGTAGTGGCGCGAAAGAGATTCAATATATTCCTTATCGCTAAATAATTCGGGCATAGGGCAACCGTTAATATAAATTTGGGCAAGCCTTTCAATATATTCGTCTGGGCTGTTATCGTGAATGCGCGCAGTCATATTGATTGCGAGGGGCTGAAGTTCGCACGCGCTTATAAGCATATAAGTTATGTCGTTCGTGGCATCGTTGCCGTCTTTATCCACACCGCCGAATGTAATTGATTGATCGGTGGAAAGAGTTTCAAAATTTTGGCTAATACTCAAAAAACCTTCGCCGTCATTCACCAAAACGCATTCGTCAAGTTTTAACACAAAGAGGTGCAAAAGTTCTTCCGCTTCTTCTTTTGTAATTAAACCCGCCTCAATATCCTTTTTATAATAAGGATATAAAATTTGATCAACTCTGCCCAAAGAAACGGCATTTTCGTAAGCCTCAAGACACAGCGAAATCATTAAAAGAAGCATACTTTGCAACGCTTCACGGTAATTGGTGGCAGGGAACTTCGGCACGCGTTCGCAAGTGGTGGCAATGGTTTTTAGTTCTTTTTTGCGGATAGGATCTTGTTCTTTTTCCGCCTCTTCATTTAAAAGTTTTGCGTATCTTTCGCCAAAAATCTCAAGCCCCTTTAGGCTTTCAATCATGCCTTTGTAGTTTGTGTTTTCAGGATTTGCTTTTAGCTTTTCTTCAATTTCAGCAATAAGTCCGCTTGTTCCTCTTTCAAGAAATCTTTCAAAATTCACAATATAGTGGGCTATTGCGGCGAAGTTATTATTAAAGCCTGCAATCCTGTCTGCCGTTCTTGCAATGGTTTGGAAAAGTGATTTAATTGAGGGGTGCGAACGCCAAATTATCCCTTTCTTTAGCCAAAAGGGGAAAAGTTTTCTGTAAAAAAGACTCTTTTCTTTTGCCGTGCATTGGAAAGACACAGGTTTTTGGCGGTTAATTTGGTGAATGAATGTTACATAAAGCGCGCCGTACTGTTCTGCCCAAACTTGCCCCGCAACGCGCTTTGTGGTAAAGTTGCCCACAAGCAGTTCTTCGGGGTAAACCTTGATAGTTTTGTTTTGAAGGACATATTTCAGCCTTTCGCCCCTGTGGATTGCCACGGGTTTTTTAAAGCCTTTAAACTTTTTATAGTATTTGGTTTTAAGCAAATCAACTTCCATGCAAACAGCCCTTGGCGCACTTCTGATTGCTTTGCGAACGCTTATAACTCTATCCGAAAATTTGGCTTCATTCCTTGCCCCTGCCTCTCTTGCAAAGGCTTTAATGCCAAGCGCGTTAAATTTTTGGGTGGCATTATCTAAAGCCGTAATCGCAGTTTCGGGGGAAATATCAAGTTTTGCAACTTCCAAGCCAAGTTTATATGCTTTGGAAAGGTACATATCGTGGTATCTTAAAAGTTCCACACTGCTTATGCCTTTTTCTTTAAAAAATTCACTTGCGTTCTCAATATCTTTATCGCTGTCGTTAAAGTTTGGCACAACCACCATTCTCACTGCGATATTTGCTTTAAGTTGGGTTAGCTTATCAAAATTTTCACTTATCAGCTTATTGCTTGCGCCTGTTAGTTCTTTGTGCTTTTCGTCATTTCCGATAACCTTAAAATCAACTAAAAATAAATCAATATATTTACTCAATGCCTCAATGGTTGCAAAGGGCGCATTTAGTGAGGTTTCCGCGCTAATGTGGTAACCTTGCTTTTTTAAAGCCTTCACAAATTCAAGCAAACTTTCCTTATCTTGAAGAAACGGTTCACCGCCCGATAGGGTAACACCGCCCGTGGTGGCTATGTAATATTTGCTATCTCTTGATATTATTTCAAGCGCGCTTTCAAGCGTGTACGGCGAAGGGGTTTCGCTTGCCGTCTTAAGAGATTCAGGGTTTTGGCACCACTTGCACCTTAAAGAACACCCCTGAAAAAATACGGTGGTTCTTAAGCCAGGGCCGTCATGCACGCAGGTTCTTTGAATTTTATAAATGTTTAACATTCGCTTTCCCCCAAAATTTTGATAGGTTGAATTACTATATATTACTATATTAGCATATAATGGCGCGCAATGTCTACATAGTTTTTGTTTTTTAGGCAATATGTATAGTTTTATATTTATATAGAACATGTTTGTTGACATGTGCCAAAAAGTCCGATGTGCTTACCGTTTTTCAATTTCTTAAGTTGTTGTAGTGTATGATTTGAGTTTTTTGGTGGCACATTGGAGCTTTCTGCAAAGGATTGCCATGACTGCAAAACAAATTAGAGAAACTGAAACATTTCAAAAGTGCATTATCCCATTGGTAGACGAACTGTACCAACTTGACAAGGCTTTCTTTGCAACGCCTTCTGCCAAACGCCGTCCTCTACTTGCCTCAGTGAATAAGTGCCTTAATGCTTTAAACTCTTATCTTTGCGCAATTAACGAATTCGGCAATACGAAAGTTGTCCTTGCAGGGACAGGCTCAACGGGGGACGGGGGCTTTAGTATTTATAAAGCCAACCAACGCACCAATAACACCATTTATCAAATTAAAGTATAAAAAAGGAATTGCAGACATGAAGAAAAAAGAATTTACATACACCCGTGAAGAAATAACCGCAGGAAAAACGCGTTACGGTACACCTGTGTATGACGGCATTTTTGGCTGTGTAGACACAAATAAATGGGTGCGGATTAGAGAACAATGTGTCGGTACAAACTTAATACGCAAAAACGGTAAAACATTTAAAGTCAAAGGTAAAGACGATATAAGCACAAGTATTCATAGGTGGTAATCGGAAAGTATGATTTTTTCCAAAAGGCGCAAGGACGCCGAAAGCGCGAGAGAAAATGGCTTTAATTTAACCGCACATCAGAAAGCGGTGCTTTACTTGCATTTTGAAGAAATTTACTCTTACAGTAAGGAATTTCTTGATATGCCACTTTGCGTTTACGATAGACAGCGCGAGATTAAGAACAACTTTAACTGCGCCGTTGGCAGGGTTAATAAGCTACTAAGCTTTGTGAGTTGCCGTTACGATCAGGTAGAAAACGCCTTTAGCGTTTACTCGCTTCGCTCTGATGAGTTGCTTGCAACATTCAAAATCAGAGCTAAGAAGTTAGAGGCAGAATAATAACTGACACGCATGGACGGCGCGCCAAGCCACAAGAGAGGAGCTTTTAAATGAGGAAGAAAGACAAGAAGGAAAAATTAGTGCCAGTAACGATTAAAAATCACCGCGACAAAAAGGGTGGGCATCCCCATGTGGTTTTGGGCGACATTGACAACAGGCATATATCGGCAGGACTTACAACAAAACCAAAGAAAGGTAAGAACACGCCCAATTATGCATTAGAGAACGACCCCATAGGGAATTTGAAAGAGAGTGAAAGAGCATATATGCGCCGACAGGCAACAGTTGCGCCGAAAGTGGAATATGATTCACCGCGGAAAGGTGCGATGACCTCCAAAGACCACGCGCAAGCAAAGGTGTACGGCGAACGGGCTAAGCAGAAGTATCTTAATGAAAAGGAAAAGAAATAAAAACAGCGGCGTGCCAAACACCTTTCGGCATTAGCCTAGTTCCTTTCGGAACAGCCACTGTAAAAACAGTATACCCCACCCAAAAACCACTTGTCAATAGGAAAAACAAGAAATGTCAAAAAAATCCAAGGAAAAGCCAACAATAGAACAGCGCGCGGCGAAAGCTCAGATGCGCAGTTACAAAGCCAAGACAGTTGCCACGATAATCAGCATTGTGGGAGCGGTGGGAAGCGTTGGCGTTTTCATATTCTTTTTCTTGGTAATGACGGCCGCCATGAAATCATGCAGTGGCATATAACCCCATGAACCATTCGGCTAACGCCGTTGGAAATACAAAAAACAAAAAAAGGAGTAACACAAATGTCAAACAACACAAAAAAGAACAATGTAGTAGCGAACGAAACAGAAATTGAAAATGTGAACGCGAATGTAACCGTAGATAAGTATGGTGAGGTGATTGAGGAATCAAACGCAACTGTAACGGAAACGGTGGAGGAAACGGAAACACAAGAGCAAGGTTTGTTTGTTGAGCGCATACAACGCGAAGACCCAAGCAATCCCCGAAGAATATGGAACGATTACCGCGTTACATATCCGATGAAGAACGGGAGCATGATTGTGGCGAAGCTTAGACCGCTTGATAAAGAAGGTGGCGCAGGTTATGCGATACTTAATGAAATGTTTAGTAACGGTAGCGTAAAGCTTAGCGTAATCACCACGAAAACAACAGATATGGCGACAGGCAAGCGAGTGGTTAGAACTCACTACGAGGCGGTGGGCGTGGATTCAGACGGCGACACAATAGCTTACAGAGTTACCTGCATTCAGCCAAGCGATACCTCAAACCTCAACAGGATTCTTGAGAAGCTCAAGAAGAAAGCACAGAACAACACATAACAGTAGGAATGTTGGGGGATAGCGGAATTTGCTATCCCCCATATTTTGAACCCACACACTGTAGCCTTGGCTACAAATATTACAAAACTAAGGAGTTATCCATGAAATTGAAGAAAATTTTAATTATTATCCTTGCCGTCATACTTTTAGGCGGTATAGTAGGCGGTTCTTTAGCCCTTGCAGGCGTTTTTAAGAAGAACACCGAAAC
>WQYD01000032.1 GCA_009781445.1 Bacillota bacterium
GGGCAGTTAACAATAACGGCAACTCTCAATCAGGCGATAATGCTATTAAACAAATACGGGGTGGCGGAACGCTTAAAGTAAAAGGTGAGGACGGAAGCGTGAATACCTACCAAGGCGAAGAAGCCGAAAGGATAATTTCAGCTTACAGGGCAAGTGGCGGGCTTAACAAAGTGCCACTAATGGCAACAGCCACTCAGATATTTAAAATTTTAAGCATAAGTTTGTTGATTTTTGTTTTTATCGGCGGAATAGTTGCAATTGTTGTAACAAAAAACGAGAAAGAAAAGAAAAAACAGGCATAAACATTATGCCTTTTTTTGTATTTATTTCTAAAACCGTTGCTTTAAAAATTGCCGTGGGCTATAATATTAAAGTGCTAAATGGGGAGCTAGCGGTGCCCTGTAACCTGCAATCCGCTACAGCAGGGTTGAACACCCGCCGAGGCATACCGTATGGAAAGCCGACAACATTAAGGGGCGTTGATATCAAGGTCTTGTGCAATTTCTACTTGTGAACCGTGTCAGGGCTTGATCGCAGCAGCACTAAGCAACCATAGGAATGTGCCACGAGGTAGCTTTGAGGGAGTTACCTAATGTTGAGCCGATTCGGTGCGGTATGTCGGAGTGGGCGCACAAATTTGTGTTGAACGCTTGACTATCCTTGCCAAGTGCATTAAACTTAATAAATAATTCCGTTTTAAGTCCGACTTTTATGAAAATATGGTTGGTATTTACAAAACTTAATAAATCAATTCCGCTTTCAGTCCGACTTTTACAAAAATGAAGTTTTTGTAAAACGCTTGGTCGGAAAACATGGTGGGTGTAGCTCAGTTGGCAGAGCGCCGGATTGTGGCTCCGTAGGTCGTGGGTTCGATTCCCATCACTCACCCCAAATAAAAACTCTTAGAGTTTTTGAAATGAAAAGTAAATGCTTTGCAATAAGCGCAAAGCCGATACTTAAAAACTAAATAACTAATTCCGTTTTAAGTCCGACTTTTACAAAAATGAAGTTTTTGTAAAACGCTTGGTCGGAAAACGCGGGTGTAATTCAATGGTAGAATACCAGCCTTCCAAGCTGGCCGCGTGGGTCCGATTCCCATCACCCGCTCCACAATAAAAAAACCGCCTTTTGTGGCGGTTTTTTTATGCTTGGTTTCTTGTTGGGATATCTTAATAATTGACATATTGGTAGCCATGGCTACAGATTTTCGCATTAAATATACGATTAAGTTTAATCCCTGTCAATTAACAGCATTTTTTTAATGTAGTAGTTTGTGCGATTGATTATGTCAAGTGTGCCTTGGGCGGTGAAGTCAAGCTTTATCATGAAGCGCAAGGATTTATCCACACGGTTAACATCAGAAAAGCGCGTAAGCACATTTTTGCAGGTTTCGGAAAGTGCGGAAAGAATATCTTTTCTTTTTGAGTTCAAAGCAAGGATTTGAACATAGGGGGGTGAATCAACCGCTTTTTGATACATTTCTTTAGTAATATCAAAAAGTGCGTACAGGCAGATTCTTTTTAGGCGCGCCATGGTGTAATTTTTGGTTTTGGCATTTTCAAGAAGCCCCTCAATTGTGGTTGCGTCCCTTGCGGAAAGGATTAGGCGGTTATGGATTCCGCCAGTAACATCGTAGTAGTTTTCAAGATCATAACCGCTCATGGTTTTTAATTTGAAAAGCGTCATGTCGCTTAAAGAAGTATCGCTTTTGTTCATTTGCAAAAGATACGCATACACGCTTTTGGGAACTTTATGCTTAATTTTTTCAATTTCGCCCCGCCTTACCGCCGTGCGGATTGCCGTGCTTGAAAGAAGTTCGTTATCTGTTCCGTTATCGTTATATCCGTTGCCGATTCTTTTAATTGTGTGAAATTTTATATCAAGTCCTGCGCGCATTGAGGCGGAAATGTAAGCTATGCCAAGCACATTGTTAGGTTCGTCAAGCACGGATTTAATATCTGCATAATCAGGGTTAGTTTCCGCATATTTTTCGGCGGAAAGCGCGCGTGCTTTGGGGAAACAATGCCCCTCTTTTAAATTTTGCTGAATAAGCGCCTTAAATTCAGGCGGTTCATTTTCAAGAAGATAGGCTATTTTTGATAAAAGTTCAATATCGCCGCATTCGCTTCCAAAAGAAATGTACTCTACATTTGGAAACGCGGAAATGGTTTTAATTGCGCCGTACGCAAAATTATCCGCAGGGGAAATTGCGTAAATTGTGGGTAGTTCCACCACGATATCCGCGCCTTGGGGTATTGCGGCGGAAGCACGCACATATTTATCCGCGACAGCGGCATCGCCCCGCTGAACAAAGCTACCGCTCATAACGCACAAAACCGTGTCGCACCCCGTGCCTGCCCTTGCAGACTCAATGTGCTTAACATGCCCGTTCGTCATGGGGTTATATTCGCAAATTATTGCAGTTATCTTCATTGACTTTCACCTTATATCTATGATATGCTTTGCTTAGTAAATTAGTACATTTTACCATATTATTAAAAAATAAGCAACACACAGTTTTAAAGGAGAGGAAATGAGTAAATTAATGGATAAAATTTTTGCAGACGCAAAAGCACTGAACAAGCACATTGTGCTTCCTGAGGGCGAAGAACAACGCGTGATAGACGCGGCGAAGATAATCGCAAAAAAAGGGATAGCAAGGCTGACGCTTATCGGCAACCCTGAAAAAATCGGCAAGATAGACGGCGTGAATATCGTTAACCCCGAAACTTCGCCCAAGCTAAAAGAGTACGCAAACACGCTTTATGAATTAAGAAAGGACAAAGGCTTAAGT
This sequence comes from Bacillota bacterium, assembly GCA_009781445.1. GTDB lineage: Bacteria > Bacillota > Clostridia > Christensenellales > DTU072 > WQYD01. The sequence goes on from WQYD01000032.1 coordinate 2,795, forward strand.
GAAGAGGACGCCTTGAAGTTTGCTAAAAATCCCCTCTTTTACGGTTGCCTTATGATTAAGAATAAGGACGCAGACGGAATGGTGGCAGGTTCAATCAATTCCACAGGCGATGTACTTCGCCCTGCGCTTCAAATTATTAAAACCAAGAAAGGAATCAAGACGGTTTCGGGTTGCTTCATTATGGAATTTCCAAAAGGCAACCCTTATGAGGGCGTTATGATTTTTGCAGATTGCGCCGTGATTCCCGATCCCACTGCCGAACAGCTTGCGGATATTGCAGAGGCAAGTGCGGAAAACGCAGTGAACATTGCAGGAATAAAAGAACCCAAAGTTGCCCTGCTTTCATTCTCAACAATGGGCAGTGCAAAGCACCCTCTTGTGGATAAAGTGAAAGATGCGCTTGCAATTTTAAAGGCAAAGAACTTGCCTTACGATATAGACGGCGAACTTCAGGCAGACGCAGCGATAGTTCCTTCTGTGGGCAAACTTAAAGCCCCAAACAGCAAAGTTGCAGGGCTTGCAAATGTGCTTGTGTTCCCTGATTTGCAATCGGGAAATATCGCCTATAAACTTGTGCAACGCATGGCTGGCGCAGAAGCGATAGGCCCTTTCTGCCAAGGGCTTGCGTCCCCTATTAACGATCTTTCACGCGGTTGTTCTGTGGAAGATATCGTAAGCGTAGTCGCCGTTACAGCACTTCAAAAGTAGTTTAGAATTCACGCTTAAATCCGCACAGCTACACGGCTATGCAAAGCTATTAAAATCAATATTCGCCCATGCAAAAGGCACAAAACATATGTAATTATAATATTGCAACAAAAAGTGCGGAGCAACTAAGTTGGTTCCATGTATCGCCATGCTACGATAGCGAATTTACATTTATAGATTTGTTTGCAGGGATAGGCGGTATAAGGTTGCCTTTTGATAAGCTTGGCGGAGAATGCGTTTTCTCAAGTGAAATTGACAAGTTTGCCTCGCAAACTTACCAAGCAAATTTTGGCGAACTGCCACACGGCGATATAACCAAAATAAGTGCGGAAAGCATTCCGAAGTTTGATGTTTTGCTTGCAGGATTCCCCTGCCAAGCCTTTTCGGTTGCTGGAAAGCGCAAAGGCTTTTCGGACACAAGGGGTACTCTGTTTTTTGAGATAGAACGAATACTTGAGTTCCATAAACCTAAATGTTTTTTGCTTGAAAATGTAAAGGGACTGCTCGGACACGACAGAGGAAAAACCTTTGAAGTGATACTTGATTCGCTTGAAAATAAGCTGGGATACAGCGTACATTACAAAGTTTTAAACGCTAAGAATTTCGGAATGCCTCAGAATAGGGAACGCGTTATTATCGTTGGCTTTTCAGATCATAACATAAGATTCAAATTCCCAGAGGCAACCAATCTTAAGACGAGGCTTGGGGATATTTTAGCTGACAGCGTTGATGACAAATATACGCTAAGCAATCAACTGTGGCTAAACCAGCAAGCAAGAAAAGAAAAACATAGGGCAAAAGGCAACGGCTTTGGTTACTCTCTTTTTAACGAAAATTCAGAGTACACCAGCACAATTTCGGCAAGGTATTACAAGGACGGTAGCGAAATCTTAATTGAACAAAGTGGGAAAAATCCACGCAGGCTAACCCCACGCGAGGCAGCACGCTTGCAGGGATTCCCCGATTCGTTTAAACTTGTTGTTAGCGATGTTCAGGCTTACAAGCAATTTGGTAATAGCGTACCCACAAAAATGATTGAGGCGGTGGCTATAAATGTTTTAAAATCGCTAAGGGGGGAGGATTATTAATGAGCGACAAAATTCAACTTCAACGCAATGTGTATAATGATAACTTGGACTTTTATACTCTAACAAAACTACTGCTACAAGCCCACCTTTCAGACAGGCAGTTAATACTTTTACAAAATATAATAACCGCAAATTACGGCAAAGGTAACTTGGCTGAAAGTATCTTGGCAGGTGGCTTTACGAAAATTGACTATTTGCTTAGCATTTTTTCAAATACCGCTAATAATAAACTTGCGGACTATCTTGATACAGCCATTGACTTACTACTCATTAAAGATTTAGTTTTAAAAGAGTCAAAACTGTATGTGGCGCAGGAGTTTAAAAGCGAAATCAGCAAGATAGCAGATTTGCTCAGCATTGAGTACGATATTTCTGGATTACACTTACCTTATGGGCAAAGAGTGGTGAGCGCGCTATTGGTTTTTGCCCTCACAAACATATGCAGAGATACCGTTTTTCTGATTTCAGCGTCCGAAGATAGGCTGAATTGTTTTTTATCTAAAAGTAAGAATTTGGCGGAAAAATACGCGCTTAATCTTACAAGTATGTTTCAAATAATAACAGACGAATGCGTTAACCAAAGCATAAGGGCAGATGCGGGTATGGGCTACGAAGCTAGAGTAACTCAAACTCTTTTTCCTCTTGTGAACAACCTTACAGGGCATGCGCACGATTCAAAAATCAAATCGGTTGAGTACGACAATAAATTTAGTTTTAACGGTAAACTTTGCGGTGTAAGCGCAAAGCGCACCCTTCGTGAAAGATACAAGCAGAACTTGGAAAACACAGAACTTCTTGATGTGGATTATATGTTCGTTGTAACCCTTGGCTTAGATTTAAACGAAACAACTTTAAACAACATTTTAAGTAAAAACGGTAATTATGTAATAGTAAGCAAAGAACAATTTGCACTAAAGGAATACTTGAGAACCAACGATAAAGTGATACCGTCTGACAAAATCAAAGAATCTTTTGTACGGATAATAAAGTAAAGAATCAATTAAGAATTGGAATATAAAAACATAAACAAAACCAACAAAAAAATAAGGAGTTTCATATGAAAATATTAGTTATTAACGCAGGAAGTTCGTCTTTAAAATATCAAGTGATTGATATGAATAACGAACAAACTTTGGGCAAAGGCACGATTGAAAGAATCGGCGTGGCGGGTTCGGAAATTAAGAACCATACGGACGCACTCAAGATTGTTATGGCGGAAATTGTGGATAAAGGTTACATTAAAAATGTTTCCGAAATCAGCGCAATCGGGCATAGAGTTTTGCACGCGGCGGAAGATTACAGCAGTAGCATGCTTATCACGGACGAAGTTATGGCGGTGTGTGAAAGAAACGCGGTTTTAGGCCCTCTTCACCAACCTGCAAACCTTGCTTGCGTAAAGAGTTGCCAAGAAACTTTGCCGAATGTTCCCAATGTGGCGGTGTTTGACACGGTGTTTCATGCAAGCATTCCAAGGCACGCTTTTATGTACGCGATTGACTATGAGGACTATAAGAAATATAAGGTTCGCAGATACGGCTTTCACGGCACAAGCCACAAATATGTTTCGGGTGAAGCGGTTAAATATCTTAAGCAAAAGAGTAGCAAAGTTATCACCTGCCACCTTGGAAACGGCAGTTCGCTTGCGGCGGTGGTTAACGGAAAATGCGTGGACACAAGCATGGGCTTAACCCCTCTTGAAGGCATGATTATGGGTACACGAAGCGGTGATGCTGATCCTGCGGTGGTTACATTTCTTGCACAGCAAAAAGGAATTTCCGCTGAAGAAGTTATCTCTTATCTTAACAAAAAATGCGGTTTGCTTGGCATTGCGGGCGTTTCGGATTTCCGTGATTTAGAGGCAAAGGCTTATAAGGAAAATGACGAACGCGCTAACCTTGCCATAGATATGTTTGCTTACCGCATTAAAAAATATATCGGTTCGTATTACGCCTCTATGGGCGGGCTTGACGCAATCGTGTTCACTGGCGGTATCGGTGAAAATTCCAATGTGGCACGCGCCAAAATTTGCGAAGGGCTTGAATGCCTTGGAATTAAACTTGACAAGGCAAAGAACGCTAATGCCCCAAGAGGAAAATTTAGCGAACTTCACGAAAAGCGCAGTGCGGTTAAAATTGTGATTATCCCCACTAATGAAGAATTGGTTATCGCAAGGGATTCAAAAGAGGTAATTGAGGGGATTAAGTAAGGGTGCAGGTTGCAGGATGCAGGATGCAGGGTTGGATTCTAAATATCATTATGATTCAGCGCACAGCGCACAACGCACAGCGCACAATGGTGGATTCTAAATATCATTATTAGTTATTTAATCCACAATTCGTACTTTGTACTTCGTACTTCGTACCTAAACAAATAATTCCTTCACTGTGCGCTGTGCGTTGTGCGCTGTGCGCTGAAAAAACTCTCTCATTTGCTTGACACTAAGTGCGCGCACGCATTATAATATTAAAGTTATAAAAACGAAATTAAATAGGAGGTACTAATCATGGCTGTACCCAAGGGTAAAATATCAAAAGCAAGAGGCAACAGCAGATTTGCAAATTGGAAGCTTTCCGCACCTAACTTAGTGGAATGCGCACAATGCAAAACGCTTATCCCAAGCCACATAGCCTGCTCAGAATGCGGTTATTACAAAGGCAAACAAGCAGTAGTAAAAAAAGAGAAAGAGTCCAAATAACGCTAAAAGCGGGGCGGAAGTTCCGCTTTTTTGCACTAAGCCCCTTTGCTTTTAAAAAAGCTAACCAAATAATCAATGAAAATAATTCTTGACGCTTTCGGCGGTGATAATTCGCCTAAAGAAATAATTAAAGGCGCGTTGCTTTCACTTTCTGAGGCAAGCGGTTTTTCTGTGGTTTTGGTGGGCAATGAAGATATTATTAAAAGCGAACTTAAAGAATGCGCACCTTATGACGAATCGCGGATTGAAATTATCCACGCAAATAGCGTTATAACAAATGACGATATACCAACCGAAGCAATAAGGCGCAAAAAGGATTCCTCTCTTGTTAAATGCTTTGAGGTTTTGAACACGGACGCGGACGCAGGTTGCTTGATATCCGCAGGTAGCACAGGCGCGGTTCTAACGGGCGCGGTTCTTTTGGTAAGACGGCTTAAGGGGATTATGCGCCCTGCTTTAGCCCCTATTCTGCCCACTGCAAACGGAAAAAGCGTGATTTTAATTGATTGCGGTGCAAATACGGACTCAAAAGCAATAAACCTTGTGCAGTTTGCAAGCCTTGGAACGCTTTATGCAAAAACCGCACTTGGTGCGGAAAATCCAAGAATCGCGCTTTTAAGCAACGGAAGTGAGGACGGAAAAGGCAACGAATTAACCAAAGAAGCCTTTTTGCTCTTAAAGGAAAAAAGCGATTTAAACTTTAAGGGAAATGCGGAAGCAAGGGAAATCCTATCGGGCGATTATGAAGTGGTGGTTTCAGACGGCTTTGCAGGAAATGTTGCGCTTAAAGCGTGCGAAGGAACGGCGATAACCGTTTTCAAAATCCTAAAGCAAGGCATAGTAAACGGCGGTTTAAGGGCAAAACTTGGCTACCTTTTATTAAAGCCTGTGTTTAAAAAGCTCGCAAAAACCATGGATTACTCTAATAACGGCGGTGCATTGTTGCTGGGGCTACAAAAATTGGTGATAAAATCACACGGTAGCTCAAAGGCACAATCAATAAAAGCCTCAATAATCCAAGCAAAAAACCTGCTTGATAAAGATATTGTGGGCAAAATTAGCAAAGAACTTGATGAAAACGCGTAAGGAAATAGAAGAAAAGATTGGTTATTCGTTCAAGAACGCAACTCTTCTTGAAACTGCGTTCACGCACTCTTCTTACGCTAACGAAAAAAAGATTACTTCTAACGAAAGGCTTGAATATTTGGGCGATAGCATTGTGAACTTTATCGCAGGCGAATACCTTTACAAAAGGTTTCAAGGCAAGGACGAAGGCTTCTTAAGCCAAAACCGTGCGCTTATCGTTTGCGGTGATACGCTTTGCGAGGCGGTGGAAAAGGCGGATTTGGTTAAATACCTCGTTACCGCAGGCGGTGCAATAGTTCAGGACGCTAAAAAAAGCGTGAAAATGCGCGCAGGGCTTTTTGAAGCCGTGGTGGGCGCAATATACCTTGACGGCGGAATGGCGGTGGCAAAGAAATTTATAATTAGTAAACTTGGCGATGCGCTGAAGCAGATAAAACCATAACGAATCAGCGAATAACTAATCAGCGCACAACGCACAGCGCACAACGCACAATGAAGGATTCTAAATCTCATTATTGAGGCAATAGGCAACGGGCGTGGAATCTAAATATCTTAATAAATCATTCCTTCACTGTGCGCTGTGCGTTGTGCGCTGTGCGCTGAAAAATAATTCCACCATTGTGCGCTGTGCGTTGTGCGCTGTGCGCTGAAAAACAAATAACCATGAATCTAAAGAAAGTTGAATTACACGGATTAAAATCCTTTGCGGATAAAACAGAAATTGAGTTTACCTCAAATGTTACGGCTATCGTAGGCCCTAACGGTTGCGGTAAATCTAATGTTACTGACGCGATAAGGTGGGTTCTTGGCGAACAACGCCCCACCATGCTTCGCTGTTCCCGAATGACGGATATTATTTTTAACGGCACGGCAACAAGGAAGCCCCTTGGCTATGCCGAAGTTTCCATTCACCTTGATAACAGCGGAAAAATTTACCCCTCAGAGTTTGACGAAATTATCATTACAAGAAAAATTTATAAAGACGGGGAAAACGAATATTTTATAAATAAACAGCAAGTCCGCCAAAGAGATTTGCTTGAATTTTTGCGCGGAAGCGGTGTGGGGCGGGACGGCTACAGCATTATCGGGCAGGACAGAGTTAAAGACATTTTAAAATCAAACGATGTCCGCCGTAGGGTTTTTGACGAAGCGGCGGGAATCGGTTCGCAAAAAGCAAAAAAAGAAGATGCCGAAAGAAGATTGCTTCGTGCGGAAGATCACCGCACAAGGCTTTGGGACAGGGTTAGTATGCTTGAAAGCACCCTGCTTCCTCTTGAAAAAGAAGCGCAGGACGCAATCAAATATAAGAACCTTAAAGCCCAGCTTAAATATCTTGATGTAAGCCTATTTTTACACCAATGCGAAAACAGTTCTTCCCAACGCGAAAGGATAAGGGCGCGCATTGAAAAAACCATAAAAGAAATCCTTTCTAACGAAGAAATTAAACTTAGCACAGAAGCAAGCTACAACCTTGCAATGCAGGATTTGCACAATTCAAGCGCATATAGTGATAGGCTTAGAGATGAACGCACGGAAATCCTTGTGGGCATTCAAAAAAGAGAAACGCTTGTGGCGGGTGCTTCTTCGGATTTAAAAAATATGCGCGAACGCGCTAAGGAAACGGCGGATACTATCATTGCCCTTGAAGCAAGGCTAAGAGATAGGAACGATCAAATCAGCGAAGCAATGGCGTTATATAACGAGAAGAATTTATTGCTTGCCGAAAAGAAAAAATCTTACGAAATTATCCGTGAAGAAACCGAAATCCTTGCTTCGTCTGTTGACAGGCAAGAAAGGGCGATTGAAGCAAGCCACGCAATTCTAAAAGAAAGCATGGGCAAACTTGCAGAACTTGGAATTGATCACGCCAAACTTGAAATTGAAAGAAAAGTAGCTGAGGACGAAATTGATAGGAATAAGGAAACTTGCCTTGAGAAAAAAGCCTTCCTTAACAGGATAACAAAAGATACAGCCGAACTTAACGAAAAGCGCGAAAAACTTAGCGAAGAAAAGCAGGACAGGATAAAAGAAAAATTTTCCGCAGATAAAAACCACGCAGACGCTTTAAGGGAATTAAAGGAAACAACCGCAAGGCTATCCATAGCACAGAATAATATTTCCGCAATCCGCGCCCAAATTGAAATGGTTAAAACCAATTTGGAAAATTACGGGCATTATGATCAAGCTGTGCAAAGCCTAATGAAATATGCCAAAACCAACCATGACGCAGGCAAAAGAATTCACGGCACGGTTGCAGAACTTATTTCCGTTCCCAAAAACATTCAGCTTGCTATTGAAATTGCCATAGGCGCGTCTGCCCTTCAAAATATCGTGGTTGATAAGCCTGAGGACGCCTCTGTTCTTTTGGATATTGTTAAAAGAGGCGAAGCAAGGGGGCGCGTAACATTTTTGCCCCTTAGCGTAATCCGCCCTTCTAATCTTCAACCTGAATATAGCAAGGCTATAGAAGAAAAAGGTGCTTTAGGAATTTGTTCTAACCTTATTAAATATGATCAAAAATACGCGAACATTGTATCCCACCTGCTTGGAAGAACCTTGCTTGTTGAAACCAAAGAACAAGCGGTTGTTATATCCAAAAGATATAGCCAAGGCTTTAGAATAGTTACCCTTGAGGGCGAAGTGTTTGCCACAAGCGGTGCGATTTCGGGCGGAAATTATGCGGGAAAAGGTTCGCGCTTTTTGCCTCAAGAAACTTTGCTTGAGGATTTGAATAAAAGGTTAAAAACCACTGAAAAAGATAAGGAAATGCTTTCCGCGGATATCAATGATTTAACGCTGGAAGGCGAAAACCTTGAAAAAGCGGTGGGCGTAATCGTTTCGCGGATTCAAAAACTTGATTTGGAAATTGAAAACCTAAACGCAAGGTTGCTTGGCTTAGCAAACGAAGCAAGCATTTATAAGGTTGAAATTGATAAAATTAACCTTCAAGATAAGCTAAATGAGGAAAAAATCCTGCTTTTATCGGCGCAAATAATTTCGGCGTCTAAGAATAAAGACGATCTTAGCACCTCTCAATCAGGTACAGACGATTTTATTGCGGAAACTAAAAATAGATTCTTGGCAGATAAGCAAAAGCGCGATGATTCTATGCGCGCTTCAACCTCTGCCCTAATGGAAATCACCGCGCTTGAGAACACGGTTCAAAATGTTCAAAATGAAATTTCCGTGGCAAAATCCGATATTGCGCAAACCACGCAAGCACTTCTTGATTCCAAAGCGCGAATCCACACAACTTCCGCCCAAATAGAGGAAGCCGAAAAGCGGATTGACATAACCGCGGGTAGCTATGAAGAACAGCAAAAGGCGTCTGAGTTAACAAAGCAGATTGATAAGATAAAAGAACACAGGGAAACTCTTAGCGTTACCATGAAAGAACTCAGTGAGAAAAAGGACGCTGTTATGGCTTCTCTTTCTGAGTTAAACGAAACCAAAATCCGTGAGGAATCCCGCCTTGAACAGCTTGAATTAAGCATTGAAACCATGTCTACAAGGATTCATGAGGAATATGATATGAATTACGATTCCTCAACCGTATATATGGAAGCAATGGAAGGCACGGAATTTATTTTCATTCCCGAAAAAGCACAGCAAGAAGCCACCGCTTTAAGGCGCAGGATTGAAAGAATGGGAAGCGTGAACGCGCTTGCGGAAGAACAATATGAAAAAACAAAAGCGGATTACGAAAGCGAAAGCAAACAGCACGAAGATGTGTTAAACACAATATCGGATTTGCAAAAATTAATATCCGAACTTACCACGGATATGAGCAGGCGTTTCTACGAAAGTTTTAACATTATTAACAAGAACTTTGACGAACAGTTTAAGGATTTATTTAACGGCGGAAGCGCGCATATTGAGCTTGAAAAAGGCGTTCATGTTCTTGAGGCGCAAATTGAGATTAAGGCGCAACCCCCTGGGAAGAGAGTGGCAAGCACCGAACTTCTTTCGGGCGGTGAACACGCACTTGTGGCAATTGCCCTCTTGTTCGCCATGATAAAATTAAAGCCGATGCCCTTTAGTATTTTGGACGAAATTGACTCACCTCTTGACGAAGCGAACGCGGGGCTTCTTGCACAATATCTAAAGAAGTTCTCAAAATTCACTCAATTTATAATAGTTACCCACAAAAAGCCCACCATGACACTTGCAGATGCGCTTTACGGTGTTACTATGGAAGAAAAAGGTGTGTCTAAAACTGTTTCAATTGAACTTGCAGACGCCCACAAGATTGCAGACGAAATGGCACTGCAAGAGTCTAAAACAAAAAACCCGTAAAGGCGGAATATACTTAAAGCATGGCTTTTGGATTCTTAGATGTATTCATAATAATAGCGGTGGTACTGCTTATGATGATACCGGGGTTCGTTTTAAGAAAGTTAAATCTTCTTAAGGCAGAAGCCCTCGGCGTTCTTTCTGCGCTATTGCTATTTGTGTTTCAGCCCTTTGTTTCCATGAAAGCATTTGTGCTTAGCGATATACCGCCAAGCGGGCAAATGGCAATAAATATGCTTATCGTTTTGGGGTTTGCTTTCCTCATTCACTTAATTGTGTTTTTGGTGCTTAAGCTGATAATCCGCGGAAACGATAAACTTCAAAACGGCGCGTACACTGCGTGCGGTTTGTTTTCAAACGCAGGTTTTGTGGGCATTCCGTTCGTGTGGTTGCTAACGGGTGATAACCTTGCGGTAATGTACGCGACTGTGTTCATAATATCGTTCAACGCGCTACTTTGGACACTCGGCGTTTATATTATCACGGGCGACATTAAAAAAATGAAGCCTATAAAAGTTATATTGAACCCTGCAAGTTTGGTGCTGTTCCTCGCCATTCCGCTGTACTTTTTACCTCAGATTAATTTCTTTGTGAAAGTGCCTATGTTCGGCGAAATGGTAAATTATTTTGCCATTGCCACCCTGCCCGTATCTATGCTACTTGTGGGCGTGAGAATGGCAGATGTAAACTTGAAAGAACTGTTTACCTGCTTAAAATCTTACCTATCCTCTGCGGTTAAGCTGATTGTTGCACCGCTGATAGCCCTATTGGTAATGTTACCTTTCGTGTTAACAGGCGCAATGAAAAGTTTTGATCCCGAACACCGCATTGCGATAGTTATGGTAATCCTGTTCGCCATGCCCCCCGCCGCAAGCACCGTAGCCATGTGCGAACGCTACGAAGGCGACACCGAAACTTCCGCCAAAACCTTTGTGCTTGCCACATTGCTTGCGATTGTAACACTGCCTGCGGTGCTAACATTGCTGATAAATGTTATTTAATTCAGAATTAAGAATTCAGAATTAAGAATGGTGGAATCTAAATCTCATTATTGAGAAGTACGAGGTACGAAGTACGAAGTACAAATTATGGATTCTAAATATCATTATGAAACGAGAAACATGAAGGAATCTAAATATCATTTTTAGTTAATTAATCCATAATTCTGCATTCTGAATTCTGAATTCTGAATTAACCACAATTCGTACTTCGTACTTCGTACCTTGTACTTCGTACTTAACCACCAATCACCACCCACCAACCACCAATCACTGAAAAAATGCTAAGACTTCAAAACATTGTAAAAAATTACCAAGTTGCCGATACCACGGTAAAAGCCTTAAGAGGCGTGTCTCTTTCGTTTAGAGAAAACGAATTTGTGTCTATCCTCGGGCCTTCGGGTTGTGGAAAAACCACGCTTTTGAATATTATCGGGGGCTTGGATAAGTACACAAGCGGTGATATGTTTATAAGCGGAATAAGCACCAAACTTTATAAATCCAAAGATTGGGATGTTTATAGGAATCGCAGAATCGGCTTTATTTTCCAAAGCTATAACCTAATACCGCACCAAACGGTTCTCGGCAATGTGGAACTTGCGCTTACTATTGCAGGCTTAAGCAAATCAGAAAGGGTGGCAAAAGCTAAACTTGCGCTTGATAAAGTGGGGCTTTCTGATCAATATTATAAACGCCCAAATCAATTATCGGGCGGGCAAAGCCAACGCGTGGCGATTGCACGCGCGCTTGTGAATGATCCCGATATTCTGCTTGCAGACGAACCCACAGGCGCGCTTGACACCGAAACTTCGGTGCAAATTATGCAACTTATTAAGGAAATCGCCAAGGAAAAATTGGTGCTTATGGTTACCCATAATCCCGAACTTGCTGAGGAATATTCCACAAGAATAATTAAACTTTTGGACGGGCAACTTACAAGTGATTCCGATCCGTACAGCGCAGAAGAAGAAATTGAGGTAACGAATGAAGCCAACCTCAACAAGCCTGCCGAAGCCAAGAAAAGCAAAGCAAAAATGAGTTTTTGGACTGCATTTAAGCTATCCTTAAGAAACCTTTTCACCAAAAAAGCAAGAACTATCATGACGAGTTTTGCAGGTTCTATAGGCATAATCGGCGTTTCACTTGTGCTTTCAATATCGTACGGCGTGCAAGCGTACATTTCAAATATGCAAAGCGATATGCTATCGGGAAACCCGATTACCATTTCGCAAACGGATTTTGATTATGCCTCTATGATGGGCGGAATGAATATGCAAGAACGCGCAAAACTTGATAAAAAACCGGGGTTACTCAATGTGCAATCCATGATTCAAAGCATGGTTGAACGCGCTAAAAGTTTTGAAAACCTAATGATTGAAAACACAATTACCAAGGACTATTTGCGCTATCTTGAAAATATGCCCGAAAGCTACGCACCTGCCCTGCACTATGATTACGGCTTGGATATATCAAATAATATTTACACCGATTTTAGGGAAATGGCAAACGGCGAACCTCAGGTAATGTCGCTTTCCATGATTAAAGCATTGCTTGCCTCAATCCTTGGTGAAACCGAATATGCGGATTATTCTTCCTTTATTGCGGGTATCGGTTCGCCCTTTTCACAAACCTTATCGGATAAGGCTTACATACTTAATCAACACAAAGCCCCTCTTTACGGAAGATACCCCGAAACCGCAAATGAAATTATGGTTGTGGTAAATAAGGATAGGGAAATTACGGATTTAACGCTTGCACAAATGGGCTTTTATTCCCAAGAGGAATTTGCTAATTTAATTTACAAAGCAGTCGGGGACGAAACGCATTTTAATGAAGCCTTATTTAATAACCGCATAGAGATTTCTGATATTGTGGGCAAATCGTTTTATTGGTATTCAAATAACTCTGTGTTTAAAAACTTTAGATTCCCCGGTATGCTTGAGCTTATGAATAACCCTGACGCTATAGAGGATATTGACCTTGACGAAATTGCTTTTAGCGTGGATTATCTTTCTGTGCGCGATAATGACTTCCCGAACATTGGAACATTCGGCGCATTGGAACTTAAGGTAGTGGGTGTGATAGAAGCCAAAGATTCTTTGGAATTCGGCACTTTAAGCAGAGGCTTTTATTACACCGAAGCCCTAACCCAACACATTTTGGCGCGCGCCGAAGCTGAGAAAAAGGTAATGGGTTCTTTTATGTGGTGGGTTAATTACCTCACCGTTATAATGGATATGCCTAACCCCATTATCCCAAGCTACATGACAAGCAGGGATAGCGCAGTGGGCATTACATATAATTACTCATATTCGTTCCACGGCGTTAAAAAAGTGGTAGGCGGAAAAGATGTTTGGACATATACATTCGGTTGCAGGGAACAGAACGACTGTGATTTGGATACCCAAACTTGCGTTTGCGTTAAAAACCGCATAGGGCTTGTGGGGCAGGGAAATATGATGACTGCGCTTCTTGGGCAATTTATGCCGGGGTTTGCAGGCAGGGAAATTTTCACTATTTCATTGCAACAGCTTGGCGGAATAGATATCCCCACCCACATATCAATTTACCCCAAAAGTTTTAGCCAAAAAACAAGCGTCCTTCAATATCTTGATAATTGGAATTCAAATAACGACATTGAGGTTAACGGAAAAATCCTAACGGCGGAAGATCGTGAAGATATTAAATATTCCGATTTGCTATCTATAATCATAGGAATGATTAACACATTTATAAGGATAATAACCGTGGCACTTGTGGGCTTTACTGCCCTCTCGCTTGTGGTTTCCTGCGTTATGATTGCAATAATTACCTATGTTTCGGTTGTGGAACGGATTAAAGAAATAGGCGTAATCCGAAGCCTTGGGGGGCGCAAAAAAGATGTGGCTTACCTATTTAACGCAGAAACCTTTATAATAGGCGCAGTGGCAGGGCTTATAGGAATAGGCGTAACTTACCTTGTTTCGTTTATACTAAATATTGCCCTAATGTCTGCATTTGACGGTATGCCCAAAATTGCAATCTTCCCGTGGTTCTACGCAGTTATTATGACGAGTGTAAGCATAGGATTAACTCTGCTTTCGGGCTTATTCCCCTCTTACTCTGCGTCTAAGAAAGACCCTGTGGTAGCGTTGAGGACGGAATGATAAAGCAATGCTTTATCATTCAGCGCACAGCGCACAACGCACAGCGCACAATGATTGATTCTAAATCTCATAGTTAAATATAAGATATAAATTATGGAATCTAAATCTCATTATTAAAACATTCCGCCATTGTGCGCTGTGCATTGTGCGCTGTGCGCTGAAAAATCCCTAATCCCTAAAAAAATTATAAATATGGTACACCTAATTATCCTCAGCACCCTAAGCATTATCACCGCCTCATTCAGTGGCTATTTTAACATTAAGCAAAATATTCGTTTAAGGCTTTTGTTTAAGTTTGTGGCATCGCTTTTATTTTTGGCGGTGGGGTTTTTTGCTTCGCTTCAAAGCGGAACGGATAAGCGGTACTTCCTCTTTATTTTCTCTGCCCTAATGTGCGGTTTGCTTGGTGATTTGTTCTTGGTGGTTAAAGGCTTTTTTGAGGACGGAAACAGAATTATGTTTGAAGTTTTCGGAATGGCTTCTTTCCTGCTTGGGCATATCCTGTATATCGTGCTATTTATAACCACGGCAGGCGCGTTTAATTTCGCCGTGCTTGCAATAGCCCTTTCTGCCCCTCTCACTATCTGCTTATTGCAAAAGTTTAAAGTGTTTGATCTTGGCAAGCTGTTTCTTCCTGCCACGGTGTACTGCACCATTCTTGCGTTAATGACGGCAACGGCAGTTAACTTCTTTATTCAAATAAACAGCACCCCCGCACTTCTCGCCATGATTGCAGGTATCCTGTTCTTCGTTTCAGATTTTTCACTTGCACTAAGGAATTACAACAAAAAAATAACCAAAACGGGTGTAAGCGTTTTGGTTTATGTTGTGCTATTAACTTATTATACAGCGCAAGTTTTGTTCGGGCTATCTATTCTGTAAAGATTAGGTTTAATTCAGAATTCAGAATTAAGAATTCAGAATTGAGGATTAATATATAATGAGATTTAGAATCCTTAGTGTTTCTCGTTTATCGTTTCTCGTTTCATGTTGTCCCATTATCCTCTCAACCTCGCATAAAGTTCCGCATTTTCCTCATATGTATCCCCCGGCTTAATTTTGGGGTTATTTGAGGGGTAAAGGTATAAATGCACAGCTTTTAACCCAAGCGGTCTGAACAGTGCCACAGAACCGTCCCTTAGGACGGCAAGTTCAAATTCTATCAGTTGTTCCTTGGCTTCGCCCTCAAGCGTTACTTTGCCTTCGTAAGCATGAAGCGCGCCTGCGGTTATAATCCCGAGGTGCATATAGTCCACATTGTCGTGGCGGTATCTTATGTGGTTATATCTTGATTTTGCAAGTTCCTCTGAAAGCAAACTCGTAACCGCTTGGCGCAATGTTGCGTTTACTAACGCATTGCCCTCAATAAAATCTCTGTCAAGCATTCTTGCACTCGTTATATCTTGCCAATTATAAGCATCAAAAAAGCCTCTTATTGTTAAATTTGAATGCGGTAAAGTAAGTTCGCGCGATGGTCTGCTTTCCACACCCAAGCCCACGGCAGGCGCAACAATGTTACTCATAACCACATTTTCAATGATAACATCGGATCGCCAACCCTCTCTGCCCCTTCCGTTAGGCGCGTCGTAAGAAGTTATATTTATGCCGAAGTCTGAGGAATTTCTTAAAATTGAACCGAAAAGAATATATTCCGCATTATAGCTGTTAATAAGGTAGCGTCCGTTTTCTATTATTGAGTATTCTATCCTTATACCCGTGATAAATGTATCTCTCGGTGCTTTTCTGCCGATAAGCAGGGTATGCCCGTCTAATCCGTTAGGACGGCTGATTCCGTCCGGATCGTCACTTTTTATTGTTAGGTTTGAAATTTTTACATTTGATTCCACCACATGAATCATGTTAAAATCTGCGGATTTATTGGGCGCGTTCTGCCCGTCTATATAATATCCGTTTCCGTAAAGACTGCTTTTAAGCAGAATTTGCCCGCCACCGTCAGCGTAAAAATCAATGTTGCTAAAGAGGTATATATCCTTTTCCGCCCCCGAAGCGCGCTTAATATCACCCCACGAATAGCAGTTAACCCCCTCACCCACACGGATAACTAAAGCACGGCTTATCGTTACATTGTCATACGGGGTAACCTTTGCGGTAACGCGGATTGTTAAATCAAGCGGTTCACCGCTAAAATCACCAAATAGTTCAAGCATATTGCCGTTTATAAACCTTGCGTAGGCTGAAGCTACTATTGAAAAATTATCTTTCCCGAGAAACACTTCAAAATCAAATTCGCTGTTATCCGCGTTTTTGGGAAGGGAAATTCTGATTTCAATCAGCGCGTTTGTTTCGTTGCCTTGCGCGTCATATTGCCTGCTTCCGTAAAGCGTTTGAAGGGCAATTCCCCTTTCCTCACTCGCAATGTTTTTGGACAGCATCATGTAATTGATTGGGCGCACAACTTCAATTGTGATTTCGTCTGTATCACCCTCATAAGTTACTTGAAAGGTTACCGTTCCTATACTAATAGGGTTCACCTCACCAGTTTCGCTATCAATTAAAGCAATATCTTCATTAAGAGATTCCCAAACTGCACCCACAGGCTTTAGAGTATTATTCACCGCAAGAAACATCGCGCTTAGAATTAACGGTTGCTTGCCGATTCTTAACTCTCTTCCCTCAAGCAGGCTTTTATTTTCAATTTGAATTTTATTTGGATTGCTAACCGCAGTACCACCCGCAGGCATTTCCGCATTAAGGCTTAAATCCCAATAAAAACTTTCGCCGTAAGGCTTTTCGCTTGCACTAACGGTTACCGCTATGCTTTGCTTAATTTCTTTGCCCTCACCGTTCACGGTTAGCACCCTAACCGTTGTTGAACCTGTGTTTTTTGAGGACGCAGTAATAATTCCGTTTTGATCCGCAGTCGCAATATCCTCATTGTCCGAAGCCCACAAAATGCCCCTAACAGTCGCACTCACAGGCCTGAAAACTGCGTTTAAAATATCCTTACCGCCCTGCTGAATTTGAACGGAAGCACCGCCGTTTTGGGATTTTAAATCTATACTTTGCACATTGTCGCCCGAAACATAAAAGTTGCAGTAAGCACTTTTGTTGCCGTCTTGACTTGTAACCACCACAATAAAGCTACCGTAATAAACAAGCGTTACCCTGCCGTTACTTTCGTCTATGTGCGTTCTTTCCTCGCCGTCATAGCCCTCTTCAAGTTCTTCGCCGATTATATGCCACTTTACCGCCTTATTCCTTGCGCGCGCAGGCAGAATAACCACTTCAAGATAATCAATGTATTGTTCTGTTAAATCCACCACATCTTCGGTGATTTCCTCACCTGTACGGCTGTCAATAAGTTTAATTTCCGATACCCCGATATGCGCCTGCACAGTAACAATATCAATGGCAAAAAGCACGCTTGCCACGATAATTAGGGGTAATAATAATAACATTCCGATTATAACTTTTTTCATATTGATTTAATTGATTTTAATTTTGTTGTACTTCTTCGGTAATCTGAAGAACAGCATAAACGCCTCATACGAAGCGTAAATCACTGCGATTATTGACAGCACAATGTACGCGCCACGCGTGTTTCTGATTATTGTTACATCATTTATGCGTAAGGGAACATACGCAAAAATCATGGTGGCAAGCCCGAACACAACCGCGATAAAGCAACCTATCATAAGGTTTTTAGAAACATTTTTATTTGCTTCCGCAAGTTCACCGCTTTTGGAAACGCGGAATGTGGGGGATTTTATATCCGAACGGATTGCCGAACAGGAAAGCGCGATAATAAGCAGTACGGCAATTGAGAAAATGGAAATTATATCTGCAAACTGCACATAATAGCCATATTTTGCGCCACTGAAAACCGTGCCAACAATTATGCAACTGATAAGCACAGAAGCCGTGGCAACCACAAAGTACATGGTTAATTTTACAAGAATCTGAAAGTGATAGGAAACTGGCATTATCTTGGTTAGATAAAATGTATCCCCCTCACGGCTAATCGCGGTGCTTGCAAAAGAAACTATTATGGTAATAAAAATAATAACCACAAGCATTGTAAGCCCCGGAACAATTGCACCGCCCACTTCGCTTTGCCCTATTGCGGTGGCAAGATCATTGCAGAAAAACACCATTACAGGCGCGGCAAGTGCCATGGCAAAATATTGAAACGAATAGTTAAGCGAACGGAAAATCAGCAAATATTCCTTTCTTAAAAGCGAGAAGAATAAAGGGCGGATTTTGTCCTTTGATTTAATTTCAAACGCTTGCGATTCTCTTTCAATGCTGTCAAGAACAATTCTGGAAACATTCTTTTTTGCAAAGAAGAACGCGCCCGCGCCAAGCAAGGCGGTTGAAAAGAATATAATTAAAAATGACCACCAAGCGTTGCTGTTTCGGAAAAACACATTTCCGTAAAGGTTAAATGGAACTGAACTTGAAGCAATTTGCCTAATCGTGCTTTGAATATCGGCAGTTAAAAGGTTCTCACTTTTGTTTTGCGCGTAGTCAAGTACGCCCCTCAGAAGAAGCATATAAAGCGCAAATCCGAAAACCACCGCTATAATCATTATTGAAAGAACAAGCGCAAACCTGCTTTTTAAAAAGTTTGTGAGGTTTATAACGGGCAAAGCCACCAAGTTTGCGGTAAAGAACGGCAAGCAGGACATCAGCGGTAAGAATGCAAGGCAAAAAAAGTAAAACCCTGCGCTTTCGCCCACAAGGCTTCCGTACATGGCAAGCACAGGGAAGATAACCACATAAGAAAATATAATATTTGCAATAAATGTCATTATCGCTTTAGACCAAAAGATTTGGTTGCCGTCTACAGGGAATCTTAGCAAAAGTTCGTTATCGCCGTCATAATAAAGGTTTTTAACGAGAATCGCCGTGCAAAACACAAACTGCACAAGCAGTGCCACCCCGCTTAGAATCACAAGAAATTCATACTTTAGCGGTACTTTCCCCGTAGTCATAATTTGGGTGATAAAATAAACCCCTGCAATAAACACCGTGTAAATAATCAAAGTGAAAATAATGTTTATTATAAAGGAACTTAGGGATTTTTTAACGAATTTAGACTGAGAGAATTTTGATTTTAAATCCAATTTTAGAAGAGTAAATACGCCGTTCATACTTATTCCCCCAAGGCAATCGGCGCATTATCTTCAACCGAGATTGGTTCGCTTTGCAACGCTTCAAGCGGTTCTGTGGGTACAATCACACGGCTTTTTGTACCGCCTGTTTCGGAAAAGAAGGTTTCCTCAAGCGCGTTTTGATTTTCAATGTTGCCTGCCAAATCAAGAATTTTCACAATTTTTCCGCCGTTCACAATGGCAACGCGGTGGCAAAGTTTTCTAACGATATCCAAGTTATGCGAGGAAAAGAAAACGGTGTTACCCTGCTGTGCGTGTTCCTGCATATAGTTGATTATATCCGCCGTGGATTGAGGATCAAGCCCCATCATAGGTTCGTCCAAAATCCAAACCCTTGGCTTGTGGATAAGCGCGGCGATAATGCAAATTTTTTGCTTCATGCCGTGTGAATAGGATTTAATTTGCTTATCAATAGCGTGTTCAAGGTTAAAAATCCCAGCAAAATATTTAATGCGTTCCTTGCGTTCCGCAGTAGGCACGCGGTATAAATCCGCCACATAGTTCACATATTCCCTGCCCGAAAGTTTTTCAATAACCATGTGGTTATCGGGAACATAGCCCATGTTCATTTTGGCTTTAATGGGTTCTGTTAGTATATCGTGTCCGCAAACCGTAACTTTACCCTCTTCAAAAGGCACAATACCCGTAATGCACTTGATTGTGGTTGATTTACCTGCCCCGTTCTTGCCGAGAAA
>WQYD01000033.1 GCA_009781445.1 Bacillota bacterium
CAGGGTGCAGGATACAGGGGTGGATTCTAAATCTCATTATTAGTTAATTGATCCTTCATTGTGCGCTGTGCGCTGTGCGTTGTGCGCTGAAAAATAATTCCTTCACTGTGCGCTGTGCGCTGTGCATTGTGCGCTGTTATTTCCCCATTGCCGAAATTTGCACAATATCGGGGCTTACGCCAAGCACGGTTTGAACCGCCCTTAAAAGTTCAAGCCTTACCTTAATATTATCCGCGCCCTCAGCCACCACAAGCACACCCACAACGGCGGGCATTACTTCCTTTAATATAACGGGGTTTCCGCCAAGCATAATGGGCGAAATTGTTTCGGTGATAGTTGAGGAAGTCCCCGTACTGCTTGTGTGGCGGTTAATGGTGTTAGCGGTTACTAATTCGGGCGAACCTGAAAATGTGATAACCACTTCAGTTTTGCCTGCGCCGTTTATCCGCGAAAGCGCAGAGGCAAGTTTTGCCTCAATCCCCCCGAACACACTGCTATCCTGCGAAGTTTGAGGCGCGTTTGCCATGCCCGCGTCCTGCCGTTTACTCTGTGAACCGCTTACCCCTGTGTAAATAAGCACAATCACGCAAATAGCCACCACACCGATAATAATTTCAATGTGCTTTACTGTTTTAAGTTTTTGAACAATGGTTTTAAGTTTTTCTTTCACGATTTACCTCTTTTTTATAATTCAGAATTCAGAATGCAGAATTCAGAATTGTGGATTAATTAACTAATAATGAGATTTAGATTCCTTCATTGTGCGCTGTGCGCTGTGCATTGTGCGCTGGCACATAACGCCTTGCATTATGTAATAACCACTTTTCCCCTATCAATATTTAATGCAAACGCAACTGTGTCAAGAACAAAATCTCTGTTAATGCCGTTTTGAGAGTGTGCATTACTTAAATCCACATTTGCAGTAAGGATTTCCACCTTGCCGTTTATGTTTGCTATATCTATCCTCACTTTTGCGCCCTCAATGCCGTGTGCTTTTAAAAGGTTTTGGCAATTAAGTTCGTAAGCCTTATATCGTTCCATATAAATCCTATTAAGATAATTTTCGTTCATTTGCGGATTTTCAGTTACTTGATAGCTTGGGTTTTGAAATGTGAAATCAATATCCTTATTAAGTAGCGCAGGCAAAGGCGCGATTATTGCGCCAAGAACCAAAAGCGCCACAATTCCCTTTACATATTTTTTGGTTTCGCCCTCTGCAAGAAGAACATCAATTAGGGTTGTGAGTACGATTGCGCCTGCAATTCCCATAAAATATCCTGCCATTACGCCACCCCCATATTAAATGTGAATATTATCAATAAAAATACTGAAAACACAAGAAACGCCAAGCCCAAAACTATCGCGGTTAAAATGGATATGTTTTTTGAGGTTGCGTAAAGCAGGTTTGAAATCCGTGAATCCGCCATTGGTTCAATTATTCCTGCGGTTAATTTCATTAAAAGCCCCATGCTAACAAGCCGAACCACAGGCCCTAAAATTATTATAAATAAAATGATTACCGAAGCCAGCCCCACTGCGTTTTTAAGAAGAAAAGCGGAAGCCATGATAATGTCAAACCCCTCAGATAAATATCCGCCAAGAATAGGGACATAGCTTGAAAGCGCGAATTTTGCACTGCGGATTGAAACGGTATCTATACTCGCGCCCACCACACCTTGCACGGTTAAAAGCGCGGTTATCACCCCGAACATTGCCCCCAACGCCCATTTTGCAATAGATTTTAATGAATTTGTAAGTTTTTCAAGTTTCACATTATTGGTAAGATTGCCGATAATTGTGAACACGGTTGCACCGTAAAAAAGCGGTAAGATTCCGAATTCAATCACATTTACCACAACTTTTGTGATAATCAGCGTGGCAGGCTGATAGACGGACGCACTTGCCGATCCGCCCATGGCAGTCATAAGCGTCAACAGCACAGGGAAAGATATTTCCACAAGGCGCGAAATTAAGGTTATCACCCTTTTCACATCAAGGATAACCGAATTAAGCATGGCGCAAAGCACCGCGATTACCGAAGCATAAATCATATAATAAATAATCTGCCCTGTGCTTTCCTTTACGAACCCTGAATTGATATTTTTAGATATTCCAAAGAACACCGAAAGGATAACAATGGTCACAAGCGAAGCCGTAAGTGAAAACACATTATCCCTAACACCGCCCCAAATTAGTGCCAAAAATGTATCTGCGGATACCGTTTCGCCCTTTAAAATCTTTTCCACAAGCCCTCTAAAACTTGAGGCGAAATTGTGCTTTCCTGCGTTGTCTAACTCATTAAAAAAGTTTTCAAGTTCCCCTGTTATTAAATCGTTAAGCCCTTTGTTTATCTCGTTTTCTAAATCCTTGCCGATATCCGAAACGGGCAAAATGCTTTGTTCGCTTTCTGCCGAACTTTTAGCAAAAGCGTGAATGCGCCTGCCGTCTGAATGCGAAGCAAGCGATAAAAGCGCAAGGCATATTAAACTTAAAAGTAAAATTTTCTTCATGTCGTCAATGCGCCCACCGCCTCAATTATGGTTAAAATTATAGGCACGGCAAGCGCAAATATCGTTACCTTACCGCCAAGCTGTACATTTTTGCCTATTGAAGCAGAACCGTAATCTTCGCAAAGGCTTGCAGCATATTCGGTTAAATATCCTATTCCTATAATCTTCATTATCGCGTCAAAAAGTCCGTTATTAACCGAACCGCCTGTTAAATTCTGAAAAGTTTCAAGTATCCCCGTTAGTTCGCCAAGAACGGCAACGATAATTAAAATCCCAGTAACCACGCCTGCAAAAAGCGCAAGTTCGGGCTTAACTTGCTTAAGAATCACCACGGTGAAAACGCCGATTAAGGCAAACGCAATAACTTTAAATATCATAATTTTTAACGGATATTTTTAGGGCTTTATTCTTAACGGATTTCTATAAGTGCTTTTTTAAAACAGGTTAAATATTGATTTCAAGGAATCAAAAAGCCCCGTAACCATTTGCACAACCATCATCAGCACAATAAGCAAGCCCGATAGAGACACAAGCGTAGCGATTTCTTTTTTGTCGCTTTTTTCAAGAATATTATTGATTATCGCGGTAACAAGTCCCACGCCCGCAATCTTAAAAATTACATCAATTCCGTTTATCAACTTTCACCCCGCAATTCTTGTTCCTTACACTGTTTATCCTAATTCTTTTGTTCTCTTAGATTAAAATAATCAGTATTCCCACGCCTATTAGAATGAACAGCTTTTTGATTAGTTCGCCGTTATTCTTTTTCTGCTTTTCCGTTTGCTTTAGCTTGCTTTCCGTTTCTGATAAATATCTTTTGAACACTTTTTCCTGTTCGCAGTAATCGCTTTTTGAAATTCCCAAGAAAAATCCGCTAACCATAAGTTTTTCGCTTGCGTTCAAAAATGGATTATCAATTTTAATCTCTTCACCCTTTTGCACGCTTTCTTTCACGCTTTCAAGAACCTTTGAAAACGCACCTGCGCGTCCGCTGTTAAAATTTGAAATCAGTGTTAATATGTCTGTTTTAAGAAATTGAATTTCCCTGCTTGCGTACTGCAAAAATTCATAAAAATCACTAACCAAGCCGTGGCGGTTTTTGTAATACTTTTCTATTGCGAACCCAAGATACGCCATTACCGCCATGAGAAGCGCGCCGATTATGATTTTTACCATCTTACAATTGATTCTATGCTACCCACCCTTGGTTTATAACTTAGCAAAACACCGCAGGAAAACAGTTCGGCAAGTTCCTTAAATTTATGCCTGAACGAATCAATGCTGTCGCCGTGTACACTTGCCAAAAATTTAACCCCCGATCTTGCAATATCCTGCACCGCCGATAAATCTTTTAAGGGAAAAAGTTCGTCAAGCACAATAATTTCAGGCGAAAGCGCACGCAAAGCACCCTCATAGGCATAAGCCTTAGGCACGCCCGAAATCACATCGCAAAACCTGCCAAGTTCATAATTTGCGCCTAAGCCCCCTGCTATTTCCTCGCGTTCGTCAATTACCGTTACATCGTGTTTATCGGATAGCACCCTCGCCATATCGCGGATAAGCGTGGTTTTTCCTGCAAACGGCGGTGCAACGATTATGGTGTTTTTAAAATTGTTTAAAAGCCCCTGCAAAGGCGAAGAACAGCCGATAATTTCATGAGGAATCCTTATATTTAGCCCCGAAATATCTTTAAACGCTTGCGTTCTTCCGCCCTCATGCACCCCCCTGCCGGCAAGCCCTATCCTAATACCGCCGTTGCAACGGATATACCCCTCAGCCATTTCGTGTTGGTACGCATAAAGTGAGAAATTTGTAGCCTTGGCTACAATATTTTGCAATAATGTGCCGTCTGCCACCAAATTTAACAAAATTCTCTCACTGCGGTTTCTTACCGCAATATTTTTATTAAGCCTAATCCGCACTTCTGTTAAAAGTTCCAACCTCACAGCAGAAACAACCTCATTAAAAAGATTTTCGCCCAAAAGTGCCTTAAGTGTATTTTTAATTTGTTCCATGCCTGTTGCCTACCACCTCAATAATGAGATTTTAGAATCCACCATGTTTCTCGTTTCTCGTTTCTCGTTTCTCGTTTCATTTCTACCTCTATGCCCTATACCCTAAGCCCTATGCCCTATAAATAATTGCCTTCATGCAATTATTTATTTATACTATATCTATGATTAACGGCGCAAAAACACAACAAGAAATTTATTTAGTAAAAGAATCTCAAAAAATTACTGATTCGGTTTTTTTAAAGATATTACCGTATTTAAAAGCGGGCGTAAGTGAGAAGGAAATCGCGGATATTATTAACGCAATGTTACTAAGTAGCGGTGCGGAAGAAACCGCATTTGAAACTATTGTTGGCTTCGGCGCAGGAAGCTGTGAACCCCACCATGTTCCACGGGCGGATTTTTTACTAAAAGAAAATGACATTATTCTTCTTGATTTCGGCGCAAAGCGTAACGGCTACTGTTCGGACATGAGCCGTACCCTTGCAATAGGCGAAACAAGCGAAAAGTTTTTAAACGCTTACCGCCATGTCCTCAAGGCGCAGGAAACGGCAATTAAAAAACTTAAAGCAGGAATAGTGGGCAAAGACGGCGATTCTATTGCGCGGAATTATCTTAAAAAGCAGAATCTTGATAAGTTTTTTACCCACGGTTTGGGGCATTCAATAGGAAAAGCCGTTCACGAACCGCCTAATTTAAATCAAAAGGAAGAAGGGA
The DNA here is from genome assembly GCA_009781445.1 of Bacillota bacterium. Taxonomy (GTDB): domain Bacteria; phylum Bacillota; class Clostridia; order Christensenellales; family DTU072; genus WQYD01. The sequence goes on from WQYD01000033.1 coordinate 5,240, forward strand.
TTATCCCAGTGAACGCGCTTTGCACGGTTGAACCGGGGGTGTATTTTGAGGGCGAATTCGGGGTAAGGATAGAAGATATTGTTCTTTTTAAAGAAACAAGCGTTGAGAACTTGACAAAAACCGATAAAAAGCTGATAATATTACAATAAAGAACCTTAAAGGTAAGGAGCATAAATATGGGCTATATAATGGCAGGCGATTTCAGAAAAGGAATCACATTTGAAATGGACGGTACGGTGCAGGTAATCAGCGAATTCCAGCATGTTAAGCCGGGTAAAGGCGCGGCGTTTGTAAGGACGAAAATCCGCAATGTTATCACAGGTGGCGTTCTTGAAAAAACTTTTAATCCAAGCGAAAAGTTTGAGCTTGCCCACATTGAGCGCAAGAAAATGACATTGAGCTACGAGGATGACGGTTTATTTTACTTCATGGACACCGAAACTTACGATTTAGTTCCGTTAAGCAAAGATTTGGTTGAAGATTCGCTTTATTTCATTAAGGAAGAATCCGTGGTAGATGTCGCGTTTTACAAAGGTTCAGCCTTTTCCGTTGAACCCGAAAACTTTGTGGATTTAAGAATCACCGAATGCGAACCCTCAATAGCAGGCGCAACCGCCCAACCGGGTTCAAAATGCGCCACTCTTGAAACGGGCTATGTGATTCAAGTTCCCCTCTTCATTAACGAAGGCGAAATGATTCGCGTAGACACACGCACAGGCACTTACATGAGTCGTTCAGGAAAATAACGGATAGCCCAAAGCCAAGCAAATTTTACTTACATTAAAAATAGCGGATAAGTCCGCTATTTTTTGGTTTTACATTGCAATTCTATCAGTTCTATTTCTTCGTTTTTGCGGGGAAAATTAGCCCCCACGATAAGCGCGATAATTATCTAAACAAATCAGAGTGTGAACCTGTGGCAACAAGGGTTATTTCATTTTCGTCTATATCGTAAACCAATAACCAATCGGGCTGAATGTGGCACTCTTGAAAGCCGTTATATTCGCCTTTTAGCGTGTGATTTTTGTATTTCTTGTCTAACTTTTTGCCTTGGCGCAATTCTTTGATTACATTATCAAGTAGCCCGATATCTAATCCCCTTTTAACTGCCGTTTGATAATTTTTCTTAAATTCATTCGTGATTCTGATATTCAGCATTAGCCCTTCAGCTCCTTGAACAGCTCGTCAATATCCGTAAAGCCCCCGCCCTTCCCTCTCATTTCTCTTGCTTCGGCAATAGCTTTTTCGGTTTTTTCGTTATACCTCGGCATTTTCATTTCAAAGGGCAAGCCGTTTTCAATAATGGATTTATTGAAAAAGATATTTACCGCGTCCGAAACAGTTATGCCAAAACTGCCGTAAAGTTCCTCTATGGCTCTTTTGGTTTCTGGGGTTGTTCTAATATTAAGCATTGCAGATTTCATTTTTTGCCTCACTACTAAATAGTATATGCCAATAATAACACATTCACCACACAAATGCAATACAATTTTAGCAATTAGAAAACAAACTTATCTGAATTACTATTTCTTAGTTTTTGCAGGAAAGATTAACCCCACGATAAGCGCGATAATGATAACCGCAGAAAGAACAACCGCCGACATTTCAAGCCCGCCACCGATTGCACCCAAAACGCCCTTTTCTTGAACGCCTTTTATTGCGCCCTTAACCACAAGGCTACCAAAGCCCGTAATCGGCACAGTTGCGCCTGCTTTTCCGAAATCCTCAAGGTATTTAAAGATTCCGAATAATTCAAGTATCGCGCCCGTAAGCATAAACATTACCAAAATTCTTGCAGGGGTTAATTTGGTGTTGTTCATAATAATTTGCCCGATTAGGCAAATCAGTCCGCCGATTAAAAAAACTTGTAAATATACTAAAACTGTTGCCATATGTAAATGCGTTGCAAAAGAAATTATTAAGCCTTAACGGACAGCGCAATCCGCCTACTTCTTTGCGGTAGCAAAGGAAAAACGAAAAACCGCGTTTTTTTGTTTTTCACCTTACGGATTTTAGGCTTTAGTCGTGAATAAATCCGCGCTAGAGGTGAATATTGCCGATTTATCGGCAATAGAGGGGGCAGGCGGTGAGGTTTACCGAACAATTGCCCCCTACTCAGAGGGATAAGAAAGCCCGCAGGGGTTTATTATCCCTCTGTAGTAAAACTTATTGCGTGCGCAATCCCCGGAATCGGTTGCCCTTGCAATGTGGAAGTTTTTGAAATCAGTGCGCCCGTGGGGACTAACAGCACGCGTTTTAATTCGCCACTCATCATTTTTTTATAAACGAATCCGTTAAAAACCACGCTTGAACAGCCTGCACCGCTACCGCCCTGTTCCACCTTTTGCGCCATGCGGTTGTAAATTAGAATTCCGCAGTCAGAATAATTATCGCCAAGCGGATACCCTTCCTCTTTCATAAGTGCCTTTAGAATTCTTGAACCGCCCTCGCCCAAATCCCCTGTAAGCACCAAATCGTAATAATCTGCGCGCCTGCCCGTCCCCCTAAAGTGCTTTACAAGGGTATCCCTTGCGGACGGTGCCATTGCTGCGCCCATGTCGTTAGCATCGGTTACCCCGTAGTCCACCACTTTGCCTATCGTTGCGCAGTCTATCCTCACTTTGCCGAATTTATTATTTAAAAGAGTTGCACCGCAACCTGTAACCGTCCATTGTGAAAGGGGCGTGCGTTGCCCGCCATACTCAAGCGGAAACCGATATTGCCTTTCCGCAGATGCAAAGTGGCTTGAGGTAGAACAGATTACGCGCCTTGCATAACCCCCGTCTACATATGTGGACGCCGTAATTAAAGCCGAACCGAATGTGGCGCAAGCGTTGTACATTCCAAGGAAAGGAATCTTTAAATCACGCATGGCAAAGTTCGTGCCGTAAATTTCATCTGTTAAATCACCCGAAACGCAAAGATCAATTTCTTCCGCATTTATCTTCGCTTTGTTCATTAGAAATTTAATGGTGTAAATGTGAAACGCGCTTTCGGCAAGTTCGTGGCTTTTTTGCCCCAAGATATCATCGTCTACATGCTTATCAAAATATTTACCGATAGGCCCGTCCGTTTCCATTGGCCCCACGATTGTTGCCGTGTCCATAACGAACACAGGATTTTTAAAAAATATGGTTTGTTCGTTCATAATCAGCCACCCCCCGTTATGCGCCTGCTTTAAAGAAAGCGGGGAATATCAGCGCCGAGATTCCTGCAAGCAGTGATACGGCAATTGCCATAACAATAACAGGCCCTGCCATTTTAAACATATTTGAACACAGCCCCAAAATAACGCCTTCGCGCTTATGTTCCATAGACGGCGAAACCACGGAATTTGCAAATCCCGTTATCGGCACAAGCGAACCTGCACCGCCAAAAAGTCCGATTTTATCGTAAACCCCGAAACCCGTTAAAACACCTGCGATAAGCACAAGCGTCATAGTGGTAACGGTTTTAATTTGAACTTCACCCACCGCGGGAAAGATTAGCTTAAAAATATCAAAAATCCCCTGCCCGAAAACGCAAATCGCACCCCCCACAAGAAAAGCCTTCACCATGGTGCTAATGTGCCTTGACTTCGGCATAGTTTCTTTTACAAGTTTAATATATTCTTCATTAGGCTTGCGGTCTTTCATTGCCCAACCCCCCCGATTCAACGCTAATAGGCTTTGGAAAAAAGATTTCCTCTTTAACCCGTGAATGCCTAAAATTTTCCATACAAACTTATTCTTTACCTATTTGTAAAAATTATGCAATGCGGTTTAAAATCTCAAAAAGAAAAACCGCCCGAAAGCGGTTTTTAAAAAGATCTATGTGATTAAGCGGTTATTATTGAGTAGTTAATTCCTTATACACAAAGCAATCCACCAAGTGATCATTAACTATTCCCACCGCCTGCATAAAAGCGTATATGATAGTTGAACCCACAAACTTAAAGCCAAGTTTCTTTAAATCCTTGCTAATCTTATCGGATAAAGGCGTGCTTGCCTTATAGTCGCTATAGCTTTTGGGGCTATTTACAATAGGGATAAAATCCACATATTTCCATATGAATTTATCAAAACTTCCATATGTTTTTTGCACTTCAAGAAACATTCTTGCGTTTATAATTGCAGAGTTAATTTTTAAGCGGTTGCGGATTATTCCTGCGTTAACCATAAGTTTTTCCACTTTCTCATCATCGTATTTTGCAATTTTTTTAGCGTCAAAATTATCAAAAGCGCGCCTATACGATTCGCGCTTTTTAAGCACGGTTTCCCAGCTTAAGCCAGCCTGCGCACCCTCAAGAATAAGCATCTCAAAAAGCAAGCGATCATCATGCACAGGGCGTCCCCACTCATTATCATGGTAATCCGCATATAGCGGTGTGTTACCAAAGCATCTTACTAATTCATTCATATTTTTCACCTTATATTAAGTAAATATTATTGTTTACATATGTTTTCTATATGAAAACATAGTGTTTTTGTACTGCCTTACTCACTTTCCAAACGCAGGAAAGCCCCTTAGGGAATATCACGAAATCCCCTGCCGAAAAGCTTGCACTCTCACCGTTCCCATAATTCACGGTTACTTCGCCCTCAAGAATAAGGCATCTTTCCTCGCTATCGTAATGCCAATCAAACACCGAAATTCCGCATCCCCATGTGGGCATTTTTTTCATTTCAATTACTTCTGAATCGGTGGGCTTTCTTACTGTTATTTGCATACGGATTAATCCTCTCTTTTTGTGTTTTCGCTTATCCAGCTTAAATATTCACTGCTACCGCTTACGATAGGAAGTGCAATAATTTCAGGCACTTTATACGGGTGATTTTGCTTTATAAATTCCTCACACATATGAAAATGCCCCGCTGTTGTCTTCATTTTAACAATATATTCCATATGCTTAAACCGCTTGCCCTCATAATAATATATGCTTTCGCACTCGGTAATCTGTGCGCACGCAACAAGTCCACTATCCACAATAAGCGAAGCAAAATCCACCGCACTTTCACGCGTTTCAAATGTGGTTTGGATTTGTATATAGCTTTTATCTTGGTTCATATCACATAAATCATTTGGGGGTTCAGTGGCTTTCTACTTTGTTTCTTCCTGATTCTTTAGCTTTGTAAAGCGCGTTATCTGCCGAAGATATAAGCCCGTCTACACTCACATTATCTTTGGGCGATTTAACTGCCACACCTATGCTAACTGTAAGTTTTGTGGGCGAACCGCTAATAGTGGGAATTGTAAGTGCGCATATGTTTTTGCGTATTTCTTCGGCAAGTTTTAAAGTGCTTTTTGCATTAGCATTAGGCAAAAGCGCAATAAACTCTTCACCGCCCCAACGCGCGCTAAATCCGTTTGCTTCTGCCACGGTTTGCAAAAGTGCTTTTGCCACTGCTTGCAAAGCCGTGTCGCCCTGCTGATGCCCGAATGTATCGTTGTACTTTTTGAATTCGTCTATATCAAGAATAAGCAACCCTAATTGCGAATTATTTTTGATTGCCTTTTCCCATTCTTCCGCCATGTGTCCGTTAAAACTTCGCCTGTTCGGGATTTCTGTAAGCACATCAATTAAGGATAATTTTTCAATTGCAATGCAGGCTTCCTCAAGTTCCAAAGTTCGCGATTCAAGGCTTTTCATTAGTTTTTGCCTTTCAAAATTCTCAACGGCGATAATCAACAAGTCCGCCACAGACACGGCAAAATTTTCCTCATCGGGCATCCATACGCGCTTGGTTGGATATGTTTCGGAACGGAATTGCCCAAAGAAAACCATGCCCGAAAACTTAAGGCTTCTGCTTGTGGGGACTAAAACGAACGCACACAACTCAGGGTAAATGCTTAGCAACACTTGCGACAAGGCACTCTTAGATACTGATATATCACTCACCGCAAGGCAACGGGTTTTTCTGATTGAATCCCGAAGTTCTGAATGCAAAGTTAAATCAAGGCTTTCTATAGTTTCCGCGCTTCCTGTTAGCCTGTTAAATGACGCACTGTTAACTAACAGATTTTCGCATTCGGAAAACCGCCAAATTGCAGACATACTCACACGCAAAGCGTTTCCGCTTTCTTCTGTAAGCATTTTCTTTGCAAGCGCGAAATCGTCTGCATACATATCGGGTGCCATGGATATGCGTGCTAATGTTTCTTTGAATATTGCAGGGTTATTTTGAAGTTTTGCAATGCTTGAAACATATGCAAACAGCGTTACCGTAAAGAAAAAACCTATCGGGGATAAATCGTACTCAAAGCCGAATGTGAAGGCAACATTAAGCGCAAGCGGTAAAACTGCGCCCGCGCCTGCCACGGCAAGAAAGGGGTATTTCCTCATGTTTTTCACAATGTATGCAAAGAGTATCGCGTACACAAAAAGCGCAGATGCCACTAACAATCCTATGTGAATCCAAAAGAAAATCCCCTTGGGTAATGCGGGATTCGCGCTTGACTCTGGGTTACTGAAACTTGCAAAATACAAGCCGTGCCATGAAGTAGTAACAAGCAGTAGAATATCTATGGCAGGCAAAATGATAAGCGCGTACTGCACTGCTTTAATTCTTGTTAGCTTTGATTCGGTAAAATTTAAGAAAAACCAAAAACTGCAATAGGATACGATTACAGAGAAAGCAACCTTAGTGGTGTACACAAAGGCAAAATGATCGCGTGAGGCAAGCAAGTCAATAATAGCCACGGCAATCCACGCAAGCGCGACAATGGTTAAAAGGTTAAAACCACGCATACGGCGATCGGCAGAACTGCTGATCTTAAATTTATGAATCACCACCGCCATTGCCACGATTATGGCAACCGAAACAAAAAAGAAAACGGCTTCAATCAACAAACTTTCCCCCTTTTATTTTGCGTTCGCGTCAAAGGGGAACACAACCCCACTCAAAAGCCAGCGGTTAAATTATTTAAAATTTTACCGCATATATAAACTATATATTATTATAAGGTATATGTCAACAATCATATTCTATACAAATATAAAACCTACACCATGGGGACGGTACTATCACTATCGAAAAACACAAAAATTTCGAGCATTCTTCCGAGTTTATCGCACTTGATATTCCGATGCTGGATAAGGTGTTCGGTGCTGACGGTGTCATCGTAAAGCAAAAGGGATTCTTTTAAATAAAAAGCCCCGCCGAGTTGGCGGGCTTTTTTGTCTTATTTCGGAATCTACTCATTATAACACCTCCACCTTCGTCTTCGGGCTGTAAGTATCGAAAACTTGTTGCACATTCGTCCGTGCGGCGTCGCTTTCCATTCCGCTGTCTAGGAAAACCACACACTCGGCGTTCAGCTTTGCTATCTCTTTGACTGCATTGGTATTGATTTTCTTATCCAGGCAACAAACGAGGTCAATTATTCCGAAGCCTGTGCTACCTACTATGAAGTAGGTTTGTTGCCCGTTTATGGTGGTTCTCTTCTCTATTTTGCTTGAGAGGCTTATACCCTTATCCAGCATTACTTGGAACAGTATATCCTCTTCCGTGCGGTCTTCTTTGATTGAAGTGTCTAGCCCTAGAAGCATGCTTTGGTTGTAAGCATTCGGATTATAGAAAACTTCACGCATATTGCTATCCGCGAGTTTTAGCACACGGAATCCTGTGTCTAAGTTCGGTGCTGTTATGCGGGTCTCTTCGGCTATCTTCTTTCCTGCCCGGCGGATTCTCTCTTTGCCGATTTCACAAATGTTTTTATAGCCTGCTTTAAAAGCTTCGCTATCTTCACCCGCTATCTCAGGAAGTTGCACCATTATAAACCTTCGGCTTCCGCCGTCTTCGGCGTTTAACTGCATTACTGCTTGTGCTGTAGGCGCACTTCCGCTGAAGAAGTCCATAATAATGTCATTGCCTTGCGTAACTTGTTCAAGGATTATCTTGATTAGTTTTGTGGGCTTAGGATATTTGAAAACCCTGTCGTCATTGGGGAAAAGCCCGGCCATTTCTTTTGTGCCGTGCATTGTAAGTATTTCTTCAATTACCGAAGGTATGGGCTTACGATTGCTCTTCAGTTCGCTCACATATTTTTTAATGATAAAGTTCTTGCCCTTTTCCTTTGGGAAGACGAGCTTTCCGCTTGCCGTCCATTCGGCTACCCGCCTTTGCGAAAATGCCCAAAATCTTCCCTTTGGCGGGAAGTATTCTTCGCCGGTATAAGGATTGACTATCGGAAAGCGACCGTCCTTTTCCGTTCCGCTTGCGGCACTCGGGTTGTCTTTTGCCCACGCCCCGTTTGGGTCATTGTCGGGGTTGGTGTATCCGCTTAGGTCTTTGCCCGTTCCGCGGAACATTGCTTGTTGCATATCTTTTGCGTAAATCACTATAAATTCGTGGACTGGTGCAAAAAATATCTTAGAGTCGTTCGGCGTTGTTCTGTTCTTCCAAATGAATTGCCCCACGAAGTTTTCTCTGCCAAAAATTTCGTTGCTTATTTTTAAGAGGTTGTCTATCTCGCTTTCGTCCATGCTCATAAAGATGAGTCCGTCATCTTGCAGCAAGTCCTTCGCCAGTTTTAGCCGTGGATACATCATGTTCAACCAGCCTGTATGAAATCTTCCGCTGGTGTCCTTGTTCGCCACTAAGCGAAGACCTTGGTCGTCTACTTTGTTGCTTTCTCTTAGGTGTTCATCGGTGCTAACCGAAAAGTCATCGTTGTAGATAAAGTCATTTCCGGTATTGTACGGCGGGTCAATGTAAATCGTTTTTACTTTGCCTAAGTAAGTGTGGCGAATCAGCTTCAACACATCCAAATTGTCGCCTTCAATGTAAAGGTTTTCGGTTGTACCAAAATTCACGCTCTCGGCTCTTGCTGGGCGAAGCGTCTTTGCTATCGGGCTGTTTGCCGTTAGTATTGCTTGGCGTTTACCTGCCCAGTCTATGCTGTATCTTTCCTCCTTGCCTTCCACCAGCACGCCGGAAAGTTCTTGGCGCAGTAAATCAAAATCAACCTTCTTTGTGGGCTTGCCGTCTTCAATGCATTCGGTCACGCAACTTGGAAAGAGTTGCGCTATCTTCTCAATGTTCTCATTCACTAAATTGGGGCTTTGGATTTTTAATTTATCCACCGTTTTGCTCTCCTTCTTTTTGTGCCCATACTACTGACATACTTCCGACTGCCCATAGAATTATGGACGCTTCGCGCTATAATTGGCGTCAATTGTATACTCTTCATAACCTCTAAACCAAATCGTGCTTTTTTTGATATATCCCCGATAGCGTGGCGAAAAAATACTCTGACGCACTTCAAAGTTTAGCGTTAATCCGCTCCTACCCCAAAACACCAGATTTCCAATACCAGATACGCTAATTGGCACAAATATAGCATGTTTTTTATTGGTATTTTTCTTATAATTGCGCCTTGCCTCTTTGCGGCTGAGAGTTTCAACATCTTCATATGCGTGTGTTGCAAACGCTTGATCCTTTATTGTCGTGAGTCCGTCGTTAAGGGTAATATCGGTAAGATTTTTGCAACCGAAAAAAGCAGCCTCGCCAATCACCCTCATGCTATTTGGCAAAACAAGTTTCGCTATGTTCTTGTTATCGAAAAATGCTTCGTCGGCAATGTGCGTAACGGGTAATCCGTTGTGGGTTTCGGGAATTATGACAACTGTCGCATTTGATGTACTTGATCCCGTTACTTCGTATGCGGTACCGTCGCTTATTAAATTGAATTCTAATTCAATTAGTGGCTTAGATAACTGAATGGCAGGGTTTATTGCCGCAAAATGGATTCCGCCAATTGCCAATACTAGAATAACCGCAACGGATATCTTAAATACAGCAGTCATAGCAAAATCACCATAATTTACTTTTGCATCGATGAACAACCAAATTACAAGCGCAACTACCGCACCGATAAAGAACCCCCAAAACCACCAAGAGTTAACAAATACAACGCTAGCAAACGAAATGCCAAGAAACAACGGAACGAAAATCAAAAACGGTGCCACCAATACCAATGTGGCAAAAAGCACTTTTCTTGTTCGCTCTTTTTGCTCCTCCCCCGTCTGCTCTCTCACTCTTATTTGCCCGCCCCACTCTTGGCTGTCAATCCATTTTTCATGCTCTAGCAATCTATCGTAGTTTTTGATTAGTTTTTTAATCTCGCTGTTAAGAGAGGCATATTGATTCTTAAAATGTTCTATTTCTTGTAGCTGATTTTTATAGTGTTTGTTTTTGAAGCCTGCCAAGGCTTTGTCTACCCTTTCATCAAACTTTTCAGCCGTTTTATTTATCGTATCGTTTTCTTCTGCTTTTTTTAGAGAGTCTTGAAGCGATTTGTAATTCTTAACGAATTTCTTTACTTCGCCATCCAAACCGTCATATTTGTTTGAAAGCAATCTTAAGGAATCTAATTGCGGGGCTTTTACGGTGGCAACGATTTCATCGTCAAAAGCTTCTGCGTGATTGCAACAGATTTGTTTTTTTAAGTCTCCGTGCTTTTTGATATGCTTTTTTACTCTATCATCTAAGCGCGCGTACCTTTTGTCTATCGCGAGCATTTCGTCTAAAATATTTTTAGCAACGGCGGATTCAATCTCTCTGTCAAATACTTCTGCGGATTCTTTAGCAAAAATATTTTGATACGCCTCAACAAAAGCAAAGTCTGCATTGCACTTTAATTTTGCGGCGTCAAAAGACAGCGTGCTTACAACGCCCGAATAAATCTCTTGGTACTGCGCGTTTACCTGTCCGAATACCGCTTTCTCAAAGTTTTTCATACTCATATATTTTTACCTCTTTTGTGTCATTCGATTACTTTTATCTACTACTTTAGCCCACTAGTCAAATACTCGTTCAGCCGTGTGATGCGTTCATCGATCGCACGAGAATTTTCATTAAAATACTCTCTGATTTTTCTCATAAAATCATTAATCGTACTTAGAAACTGCGTTACATCCGCTTGAAGTTGTTTGTCCACATAAGGGCTTACACCGCCACACTCTGATTCGCAATTCATTGTGGCAAGCGCAACGACATTTGCCATTTCCTCTAGTGCTCTTTTGCTATTGTTGAGCGCATCTACACTCACCGATACTTTAGTTATCATAATATCTCCTCTTTACCCAAAGGCTTTAAACGAAACTGCTTGGGTATAAGCAACAAGTTTTTGCAATGATTTTAAAACCGCCTCTGCGTTACCTTGCATTGTTTCGTTTATGCTTCTTGCCGTAGAATAAATTTCGCTTTCATGCGACCTAAATGTGCTTGACGCACCTTCGCAGTAATTAACGAAGTTTATGACCATATTGTAATAGCTTTCAGCTTTTGCCTTAAGACGGCGAGCTTCTTGAAGCCTTTCTGCATATTCCGCACCTTTCCTTTTGGCTTCACGATAAGCTGAAGTGTCAAAAACATAAGAACTGTCTATAACATTGCCTTCCAAATCCTCTATCTTCACCCACTCGCCAGCATTATAGATTCTCTGAGCCTCATTATCGTAATACTCACATTTTGATGAAATTGAATAAATCTTCCTCTCTGCGTCACTAGCGCACTCACGCAATCCGCTAGCTTGACTCTTGGCTTCACTTATGACATCTTCCAAGCTTCGTTGCATCTCTTTCATGTACGAAAGCGCATCCGAACACTCGCTACCCGTTTCCTTATACGCTGCGTTGTTTGAATCATAAAACCTTTGCACCTGTGTCACATCTGCTCTTATCTCCGCCATTTAGCCCTCCAAATCCGCAATTTCCGATTGCAAGCGTGAAGTTGAATCATCAATATCCCCTTTTGTGTTGCTATATTCGGTTAAAATTGCTCTTAAAGTTTTTTCCGCATCATCAACGCAATCATTTATTTCGGCGGTCAAAGCATAAATGTCCTGATTGATCGGGTCAAATGACCTGCCGACAGCATCCGTCCAATATGTTTGAACGGTTTGCATATTGTCCCTTAACTTTGCATTGCTACTTGCAAAAAACTCTTTACTCATTATCTCAATCCCTCAATTTTTTCAAGAACGCCTATTTTCTCACTTAGCGCACCAATGAATCGCCTCATATCATCGCCCTCTATTGAGCGCGCCACCTTTTCAGTTAGCACACGGACTTCTTCCGCCATCTTATCTGCTTGCGGATCGTCCCACGCCCGCGTGGAAAAAAACTGCATGAAGTCATCCATTAATGCGGCTTGCTCTTTTCCGAAAGTTACTAAGAAACTTGAAATGCTTTTTAAATCTTGCGAAGTTACTTTAATATTGCTCATTGTTTTTCCCTCCTATATTCCTTCATACTCAGCCAATAATTCCACAAGCCGGGTAACATAGCTTTTTATATCTTCTAACTTCTGACAAAAAGCCTGCACATCACTTTTCATATTAGCATTGAGCTCACCATACATTCTTGATAATTTTGCATCATTTAAATTTGCAAAAGTACCTTCAATATGCTGTTCGTGCGCTTGTAGGTTACCCCTAAAGCCCTGCTCTAACTTCATTGCCTTTGCGCAAGTGGAATGAAGCTCCTCTCTTGATACATTAATTTGACCCATTTTTTTCTCCTTAAATTTTAAATTTGTTCATCTTTTCTATGATTTCGGCTTTTTTCTCTAGCCGATTTTCAAACTTAATACATTCATTTGTTATTTCACCCATTTTATCCAATAACGGATTTGTTGTCGCAAGTGCACTGAAATCGTTATCGTTCCAATCGCGCCCTTGCTCCTGTATGCGTCCATTATAATTAACAATAGCTTCCGCCATTTGTTTTTGATACTGCTCTATTGCCGCTTTTATCTGCAATATCGCTTCTGAATTTGCTTTAACTTGACTACTCATGTTTTGACCTCCTGTGCTATAATTCTTTGCTTGCTTGGCACCATGCGCTATTCCTGCATATTTAGCCGCTCCTATTACCGCGTCTGCAGCTCCGCTAAATCTTCCGGGTGCGAACATATCAATCGTAGTGCTGCCTGTTGCTACCGCATTAGCGGCCGTAACAATTTTCACTATGGGCAGTGCGTATGGTTTAACCGCTTCAACCGTATCCGTAACCGCTTCGAAAACTGTATATTTTTTGTCACCTGTTATTCTCTTTATGTCTTTTAGAAATTTTTCACCCATACTTATCCTTGACTCAACTCCTTAATAAATCTGTCTGACCATTCAACATCTTCGGCCTCAAACCGGTACGGCTTGAATTTTGCAAGTGTCATATCTTTGTAATAAAAAGCAATGCCGTCTTTATTGCTGCAACGCAATGTCTCAAAAACTGTCGCAGCCGAACTTCTAAGCAATACCTTGTGAGAGCAATCCTTTAGCGCATTTGTTAATTCTCTTTGCATAAAAGATTGGGGGGTATCCATAGACATTATAAAGTGGATATTTACATCGGGACCTTTTGTTAAAATGTCCGTAAACATCTGAATGAAAGTCAATTTATTGCCCTGCGATACACTACCACCTGATGAACTGGGTAAAAACAAACTTAAGCTAGGGACACCGCTTGCAGGTGCGACATCCTCGGCTTGCGCAGGTTGTGCTTTAGAATCAACATCAATCTTCGTTTCGTCTTGGAACAAGTCCACAAACCGCTGCATCTTATTCATGAACAAGAATATAGGGCTATACTTGCCTTGCATATCCTCGTTCCTTACTTTTCTTTCTTTGTATATTGAACACAAGGCGTTTATAAGCTCGCTTTTTCTTGAAACATCCTTTATTAAAGCCGGGAACTTAGACGGTAGGCTAAAGAACAGTTCTTCTGCCCAATTTACGGTTTCACCGTTTGCATAGTATATTGTCCCATTTCCTTTAAAGCCCGTATCCGTCTTTACTTCTGCAACCGCAGAAAGCAACGAATACCCCATTAAGTCGCATAAGACATGAGCATCTGCTCCAGCAAAAAATAGATTGGATTTTGACGCCGTTGGCTCTATAGAAACCTCAAGCGACTTACCTGAAACATAATCTTGCCCTATTGCTAACGAGTAGCCACTTTCCTTGCTTGTCGATTTGACTGCGGTCGTATATTTTGTTACACCACCAATAGCACTCGGCACTTCATCACCGCCTACAATGAACAACGGCTCTAGCCTTGACCTGTCAATACCGACCCATTTCATATTGATGTTTGAGACATATTTCGCATAGCGGTTCTCTGAATTTTCGGCATATGCTACACGGAACTCCACACCACCTGAATTTCTTAAATCCTTAATAACACCCAAACCTTTCTCGGGGCGATTTAACTTTTCAACCATTTTGGGGTCAATGCTTATTTCCGAAGCATCCTCATAATTGTTTAGCCTTAAACTTATTCTGTTACCCATTTGGCTGATTACCCTGTCTCTTAACTGATAAACCTTCGGGACATTTTGAGACGCCCATAAAATATTTATACCAAATGCACGACCCTTTTTTGCCAGCTCGCTCAAAATCCCAATGGCTTCTTCGCAAAGTTTTTGGTCTTTCTCAAACAGGTCCTGAACTTCGTCAATTATCACAAGCAACCTAGGCACTTTCTTTTCATTTTTCTTATTATAGGTCACAATATCCTCCACGGAGGCGTTTCTAAACAATGTCTCTCTTTCTCTCAACTCATTTCTTATATTTGCTAGAATGGCAACACCGTCTTCCGGTTCGCTTGTAAGCCCCGTTAGCCGAATATGTGGCACCTGGTTTTGCACAACCTTGTTAGCTTCATAAAACTTGAACTCTACGCCACCCTTAAAGTCAACCAAGTAAATATGCAAATCATTAGGGCTGTACTTATAGCAAGCCGAAAGAATTAATGCATGAAGCATATTTGATTTACCTGAGCCTGTTCCGCCGATTAGCACGGTATGCGAAGCTCCTGTATTTGTATCAAGTGTAGGAAGCAACAATGTTTGAATCTCGTTGCCTCGCAAACCAATCGGAATGTCAAGAGTTCTGTCCGCCGGCACAATGTGAGCTTGCTCGGGGGAACGCTTTTTGTCTTGCTCCGCCTTGACATCTGTATCGTCAAACATTTGCTGAAGCGGAATTGTTGTTTGAACGCCTCTTTTCCAATTCTCTTGAAGCAAAGTAAATACTTTATTGAATGACTCTTTTGACGCATCAATATTATTGACGAAGCTATGTTTCTCTGCAATTTCGGTCTTTAAGCTTTGCCCATCTGTTAGCACAAATGAATGTCTTTTGGCTTTTCTCAAAAAATCCTCATATATTTCCGGCTTCAAGCCTTGTGGCAGAACCGAACTTTTATTATTAACCAAAAGCGTAAATATTCCAGTCCTATTCCCCTTTTCAATCAGGCTCAAGAGTTTGCTTGTGGTCTCATCTCTAAACCCTTCCGGGTAACCCACAATGCACACCAAATGGAAATCTTGCGGATTTGCCGGCGATTTCTCATTGTACTCATAAATATCATCTGCCCCGGCAAAACTTAGCTTTTTATCGTTAATCGTATGCATATCATTAACGATATCAAGAACGGCACTTTCAAGCTCTCTATGATCTCTCACGACTTTTCCTTTGTAGAGCAACTTCTCATTTATCGCTTGTAATTTTGAGTACCTAGAGAAATCGCACTTATCCCCCAAATCAATAAGACAAAGATTGAGCCTGCCCGCCGGAAAGCTCAATAAGAATGACATTACCGCCTGGTGTATAAATTCTACAGCTGTGGGCGACATATCGTCGCCGCTTGTCTCTAAAAATATATTTCCGCACTTTTTCAAATCAAGTAAATATGATGTGTTCAATCTTCCTCCCGCCTTTAAGTATTTTGATAATATAGGGCTTTCGCTTATCATTTTAATATGATGCGACTCTTCCGTCACAACTAGTGACAAACTACCCATATTTATTGAGTCCTTATACTCGCTACTGCCATAATCCTTGTCAACGGCAGTTATTTTGTCAATCTCAATAAGGGCTTCAAAAAAGTCGGCACTTACAACATCATTGTTATTGTATAAATTGCCGTGGTTTACTTCATAGTTTTTCTGCTCGCGTTCCGATTCCGCATTCTGTGTCCATTCACTTTTCGTTGCTTGGACTTCCCTTGCAAAAACA
>WQYD01000034.1 GCA_009781445.1 Bacillota bacterium
AGTGCTAAAGAAAAAAATTTTTTGGCAAAAATTGCCATATGGGGGATAAAATGCTATTTCCAACAGGAAAAACAGATTCTTACAACTCGCTTGTTAGCAAAAACAAAGTTATTTCGTTTTTTATTAAAAGCGCGCACATAATCGGCATAGTGCTTGGCGTGCTTTTCTTGATTTTGTTCTTTGTGAGTGGCTTTAATGTTGCCTTGCTTATTGTGGGCATTGTGTTTGCTTTGGCAGGATACATTGTGAGGGCAATAATGAGATCACTTTTTATCAAAACTTCTGCTAAAATAATTAGTACATATAAAAGTGCCTACAGGGTGCTTGAACAAAACGAGGTTATTAGCTTTTTGCAGGATAATTACGGGCTTGAAGCTAAAGTTAACGGTAGCAAAAGATTTATTTGCTATTTAAGCGCAGATAAGCAAACGCTTAACTTTATTTCAAACGACATAACGGAAATTATCGGCATGAAAACATTTAATGCGGAATACGCTACCGCGCTTAGCCGTGATTTCGGCTTGCTAAGCATACCTTTATGCCATGTAGACAGCTATATGCTTCAGGGGGCAGGTAGCTGTGTGCTTATTGCCCAAAAAGACGGCACGGTTTGTCGCATTACATTTGACAGTTCAAAATTCTTTGATAGAGCTATCCCCACATTTGAATTCCACTTTAAAACTGAGAAGAGAGCGTAACAACAAAACTAATTCAGAATTCAGAATTCAGAATGCAGAATTGTGGATTAATTAGTAATAAGATTTAAAAACAGTGCTTGGCAACTTGTAAGCCGTAACTAAATATTCCTAAAATTTAAAGAACTTTGCAAGGGTGAGTGTTGCAAAGTTCTTATTTTTTGGAACTTTGCGAGGGTGAGTGTTGCAAAGTTCTTGACAATGTGTTAATAATGATATATAATTCAGTGATTCCTTTAAAAGAATGGGGGTGCAAAGTGGCAAAATTAATTGAAAGGCAAGTTTACGCGGAAAGAATTAAGGGGTTTATTGACACAGAACAAATCAAGGTTATCACAGGTGTCCGCAGGTGCGGAAAATCTGAGATTTTGAAATTGATTCAAGCGGAAGTTCTAAAGCGGACGGATAAAGAACATATCATATTTATAGACTTTGAGGATTTGGAATTTAACGAGATTCTTGATTATATGAAGCTACATGATTATGTTACCGATAGAATTAAGGACGATAAAACCCACTATATTTTTCTTGACGAAATCCAAAAGGTTAAGGGTTGGGAAAGAGTTGTGGCTTCGCTTAGAAAAAAGAATACCGATATTTATATTGCAGGTTCTAACGCACAGCTACTTTCGGGCGAACTTGCAACGCTTATTGCAGGAAGATATGTGGCTTTTGAGATTAATACCTTATCTTTTAGCGAGTTTAATTTTTTCAGAAAAACCTCTGGAATTGAAGATAATTCAAGCGAACCAAGCAAAATGTTGGACGAGTATATTAAAATCGGCGGTTTTCCAATTCTTTCCACAAGGCAGTTCGGCAAGGACGAAAGCAGGAAGATTGTGGCAGACATTCATTCTTCGGCGGTTTTAAAAGATGTTATTGAACGGAATAATGTTAAAAATATTGCCTTGCTTCAAAGGGTGATTTCATTTATTTACGATAATATCGGCAAGCTGGTTTCGGTGAGAAATATTGAGGCGTACCTTAAAAACAACGGTGGCGGTAGCTTTGAAACAATAAGCAATTATATAACCTTTTTGGAAAACGCTTGCATAATAAGAAAAGCACCGCGGTATGAGATTAAGGGGAAAAAGCTGTTAGAAAGCAATGATAAATATTACCTTGCGGATCATTCCTTGCAATATGCCGTTAGGGATATGCGAGAGGAAAATATGCCGGGGATTTTAGAAAACATTATTTTTAACGAACTTGTTTACAGGGGTTATAATGTTTATGTGGGCAAAATGTCTAAAGACGATAACAGAGAGATTGATTTTGTTGCCGAGAAGTACGGTGGCAATGAAAAGGTTTATGTGCAAGTTTGCTATGATTACAGCTTGAGTGAAACAAGGGAACGCGAATTTGCCCCACTAACTGAAATTAAAGATCTTTTTCCAAAATATGTGGTGAGTTACAAGCTGTTTGGCAAAGATAATGCCAACGGCGTGGTTGGCATTAAACTGAGTGATTTCTTGCTTAAGGATAGCTTTTAATCCGATAAAAATAGATTTATTCTTCCATATCCACAAACTTAACGGTGTTGCCCTTAATGTTTAGGATTTCTTTGGCTTGTTCGCGAAGTTCAAACTTTTTGATTTTTCCGCTTGCTGTCATGGGGAATTCGTTTACAAAGTAAAAGTAATTGGGGACTTTGTGGCGTGCAAGGTTATTTAAAATAAAATCCCTAAGTTCTTTTTCCGTTACTTGCGCGCCGTCCTTTTTAATTATGAATGCAAAGGCTTCCTCGCCGTAGCGTTCTGAGGGAACGGCAACGATTTGCGCGTCTTTCACCGCAGGGTGCTTATATAAAAAGTCCTCAATTTCCTTGGGGAAAAGGTTTTCACCGCCCCTTATAATCATATCTTTTATTCTGCCTGTTATCTTATAATATCCGTCTTTATCCACTGTCGCAATATCGCCTGTGTAAAGCCAGCCGTCTTTATCCACGGCTTTGCTTGTTGCTTCGGGCATATTATAGTATCCTTTCATAACATTATAGCCCTTTACGCAGAATTCCCCCGCTACCCCGATAGGCATTTCTTCGCTTCGGTTTTCAGGGTTCACAATCTTTGTTTCCACAAATGGAATTTTCCTGCCCACGGTGGAAACCTTTCTTTCAATAGTATCGTCTACCGTAGTCATAGTGCAAGCGGGGCTTGCTTCGGTTTGCCCGTAAGTTATGGTGATTTCGCGCATATTCATTTTTTCCATAACATCTTGCATGGTTTTAATGGGGCAGGGTGAACCCGCCATAATGCCTGTTCTTAAAGAAGAATAATCATATTTTGCAAAATCTCTGTGTTCCAAAATCCCGATAAACATTGTCGGCACACCGTGAACCGCCGTGCATTTTTCATATTCCACCGTGTGCATTACTTTCATTGGGGTGTAAAACAATAGCGGAACCATGGCTGTGCCGTGGGTAACGGACGCCATTATGCCAAGCACAAGCCCGAAGCAATGGAAGAACGGAACAGGAATGCAAAGCCTGTCTTCTTCCGTAAACTTCATGCAATCACCTATCGCCATGCCGTTATTAACGATATTATTATGCGTAAGCATTACGCCCTTGGGAAAGCCCGTTGTGCCTGAGGTATATTGCATATTGATAAGATCATTGGGCTTGCAAGCACGGCGCGCTTTTTCATATTCTGAATCCGAAACAAGCACCCCGAATTTTTCAATTTGAGTCCAATTATACATTCCCTCGTACCAATTATCAAGGCTACACAAGGTTTTTAAAAGCGGTAACCTTTTGCTGTTCAGCCGTCCTGCTTTTGAGGTTTTGAGTTCGGGGCAGATGCTGTAAATGGTTTTTTCGCAATCAATATCCTTTAAGCCGTCACAAATAAATAACGCCTTTGAGTTAGAATTTTTTAAAAGATACTCAAGTTCGGTTTCTTTATAATTCGTGTTCACCGTTACAAGAACCACACCGATTTTTGCCGTGGCAAAAAGCAGAACAAGCCATTGCGGATAGTTAGTAGCCCAAATTGCGGTGTGATCGCCCTTCTTAAAGCCCATGCCGAGAAGCCCCCTTGCAATCCTATCCACATCTTGGTTGAATTCATAGTAAGTTCTTGCATAGTCCATTTCTATGTACTTCACCGCGGGGCGGGTGGGGTATTTTTTTGCTATTGTTTCAAGCAATTCACCGACTGTAATGTTAAGTAGTTTCTTCATAAAATATCCTTAATTCTGCATTCTGAATTCTGAATTCTGAATTAATTCCTAATCAGTTGCTTTATTATATGGTAAATATCAGTATTATCCAAATACTCATGCCCTTGCGCCCTGAGTTCTTGCATTCCTGTGCCGTGGATATACATTTTGGCACTGCGGTGAGAGGGGGTATTTGAGGCAAAAAGCGAATTGTTAATACTGCTTACGCTTTTATCGTACGGCTTAAATTTGCCCACTGCGTTAGTTCCTGTGGCGATAAGTGTGGAATTTTGCTTAAATTTTGTGTACGAAAGGGCTTCTTCCACCGCACGGTCAAAAATCATAACTCTTTCCACAAGTGCTTTCATATCCCTATTTTTTACCGCCGAACCCGAACCCGAAATGTCCACAATTAGCAAAAAGCCGTGTTCGTTATCAAGCATACTGATTGCTTTCTCTATAAGAAGAAGAAATGTTTCTTGGGAAATGGCGGTGTCAAAAATCAAAAATGCGTCCTCTTTATCGCAAGCGGAAAGTTCGTTAAATGTTTTATGAAAGCCCCTGTTTTCAGTTTCAATACCGCTAATTCCGTTAAAATGTTCTTGCCCTAAGCCAAAAAGCACATTGAGGTTTTTATTATCCGCCTGTTGCCTTGCGATAGCATTGTGGTGCGAACTTGAACTTGCGTAAGCTGAGAATGTGGCGGAAACGCCTGCCGTAACATAGCCGTTAGTAACGATTCCCACCCTCATTCCCTTTTGGGAAGCAAGCTGAGAAACTGTTTCAAGATTTCTGCCACGCAAATGGCTTACCCTGCCGTTATGAACCTTTTTACCGCTTGCCATGGCACTGCCCGAAGCAGAAGAATCGGACGGATATATATTTAAAGAACGCGTTTTAAGTTCAATAGAATAGCCCATGCCACTCATTGCAAACCCGTCTGAAAGCCCGTTTGCCTTGGCATAAATTTCCGAAGCCTCAACATATTCACCGCTGATTCCCTCACCCGTAACCAAAATTACGCTTTGGGCTTTGGCGGTGATTTCGGGGCGGATACCGTAAACCGCATAATAGTAATACATAAAGAAAACGCCCGAAAGCATGGCGGTAACGGCAAGAATTATTATAATCGCAAGTGCGAGTTTTGTATTCTTCTTTAGCTTAGTAAGTTTCATACATAAATATATTAAGCGTTTTATAATCATTTGTAAAGCAATTAGGGTTACAAGCCGTAATTTTTTCTAAATTTTCGCAACCTCTTGCCATGCTGTAAACCTTGCCGTTTTCTGATAATTTTCTTAAGGTTTTTCCGTCCGCTTTTTTAGAGGCAAAAAGAAGATTTATATCACTTCCTATAAATTCCGTGATTCTCTCGCCCTCAATGAAATAATAACCTTTTGGGATACCGTTTTCACATATTAGGTATCCGAAATCAGGGTTAAGCATAAGCTGTTCCACCCATAATTTGAACTCGGTTTCACTTCTTAATTTGTGGCATGGGTAACGCTTTGCCTCATTGTTATACAATGCTTTAAGGGCGGGAATATCGGCATTTGTTATAGGCTTTTCGCTAATATCTTTTAAAGGTTTATAGGTAATATTTACCTCTTCACAAAAGCTAATAGGCACAAAATTAAGGTTTTTATAAAAGTCTGCACTAAAGGGGTGAAGCATAACAAAGGGATAACCGCGCTTACCGCATTCATTAACCGCACGATCAATTAGTTCCCTTGCAACCCCCCTGTGGCGGTAATTCGGGTGCGTGGCAATTGCGTTAAAAAACGGAATCTTTTTAACCTCACCGAAAAGGCTAACCGTGAAATCCCTATAGTACAATGCGCCTATAACTTTGCCGTCCTCTAATGTATAAAAGCAATTAGGTTCGCTAACCCAATTTTTAAAGAAAAATTCTATATATTCATGCGAATCGCCGAATGAAAGAAAGTGCAATTCCTTTAAGCCTTTAATAATTTCTTCGCTTAGCATAAGTTTAACCTCAAAAAATAGTAAATATCATTGCGCTATTTATAAATATATTATATTATATAAGTGCGCATAGCACAAGCGCGCGTGTCCATGAAAGTAAAGAAATTGCTTATTTTAACCCTAATTCCCCTTATGCTACTAATTGCGGTGGCTATTTCTGCGTGCAACGGGGGCGGTGTTTATGTGGTTAAAATTGAAATCGGCGGTGAATTTACGGATCGTTATTTCGTGGGGCAGGAATTTGAAAACGCAGGCATAAGGCTTTACCTTACATACTCAGATAAAAAAGAAAGCAATGTTTTGCTTTCAGAGGTTAAAGCTGAAGCCAAGATTTTGGGCTTTTCCACAAAGCAAGAGGCAAAAGATTTACTTGTAACCGTTCTTTACAAAAATGTAGAGGCGCATTTTTTAGTAGATGTTATTTCCGAACACGACACAAAATTATCTTACACCGTTTCATTTGACACGCAAGGCGGTTCTTTAGTTCCAAGCAAAAGCGTTACCGCGCTTGAATACTGTTCGCGCCCCCAAGATGTTCCCGAAAGAGAAGGCTTTTTCTTTATAAATTGGTACGAAGAATCTGCTCAAGTAAATTTATTTGATTTTGAAACAACCCGCATAATGCGCAACACCACCGTGTACGCAGGTTGGGGGGAAATGATAACCGTTTCTTTCCTGCCCCCCGATTACCTTACCGAAGCGGATAAAGACGATCCTTTGTGGTTTGAACCTATTGTGCAAACCGTGAGATCGGGTGCAACCGTAAGCGTGCCTGTTCCCTCAAAGGTGGGCTTCACAGGGCAATGGGATTATAACGGACAGTGGAATAATTTAACTAACGGGCAAAAAATTCACGCAATTTATAACCAAGACGAATATTCGCTTACCGTGATTTTCAGAACCCAAACCAATCCCAGCCTTGCCATAACTTATCCCCAAAGATTTACATACGGCAGTAACGCAAACGATAACGCACAGCTTATTAACAGCCTTACGGAAGATATCAATAATCCGCTTAACACGCGTGATCACATGGTTATTTCGGGCTTTAGAAACAGCGCGTCCTCTTCGGACAGGGAATCTGGGTTAGACGGATATGGGCGGTTTTTAAATAATATCACAGGGAATTTAACACTTGAGGTTGAGTACGATTGGATTGAATATAATGTTAATTTTAATTTTAACCAAGCAGGCATAGCAAGCCAAGCAATTAAAGTGAGGGTGAACCTAAATATCCCCACTAATGCAATGCCAAGCACCCCCGTTGTGGAAAATTATAGGTTCGGCGGTTGGTATTTAAACGAAGGGCTTACCTTGCCTTTTGAGAACCACGAAGTTTTTGTAAGCAGTGATATGACGCTTTACGCAAGGTGGATTTTGCAAATAGAGGTTTTATTCCACTTGCACCAAAAAGCTGATTTGTGCGAATGCGGTGAAAATATCCACAAAGCGGTGATTGATAGAGGCGGTAGCGTTACACCTACATTGCGCCCCGCTTTGCCTGAAATTGAGGGGCATACGGTTTCTTGGGTAACTTACGATAATTTGAATGCGGAACACCCCCCTGTTTGGAATAACATTACAAGCGGTTTCACCGTGTACACCAAAGCCGTGATACAATCCTTTACGGTAAGGTTTACCGTGGTTATAAACGGTGTGGTTGAGGATTGGGACATTCAAACCGTGGCTTGGGGCAATTCCGCCACCGCGCCTGCAAACAATCCTCAACTTGAAAACCAAATTTTTGAGGGCTGGGATTTAAGCGTGCCTTTTGACAGCGTTAAATCAAACCTTGTTATAAGTGCCATTTTCGCGCCTGTGCGCATTATGGTAACATTTAGAATCACGCAGAACCAAAGTGATTCAGTGTTCCGCCAAGTTATTGCAGGCACGGCGATTCCTGAGGATTTATACCCCAATGAACCAAGAGAGGATTATGAATTTGACGGTTGGTTTACCACAGAAAGTTTTGCCACCCCTTGGAACAAGGACACAATAATTACCGAAGCAGGAATAGTGATTTATGCAAAATGGACAAGGCTTTACAGGCTTACCTTTGCTTACAGAACTAACACAAGCGGTCAATCCCTATCAGGTTCGGCAGAAAGGCGGGTGCGTGAAGGCGAACAGCTTCAAGATATCCCCACAGAGGAACTATTGCTTGTGAACGGCGAAAGAGGACATTGGACGCTTGACGGCAATCCTTTCTTCTTCCAAGGTATGCCGATCACAAGGAATATGAGTTTTATAGCGGAATATGAAAAGATTCTTTATGTGGTAACCTATAGATATAATGACGCTAACGGCACTTCCCTTGTGTACACAATTCAAGATAACTATCACTGGGGTGATAGGATTGAAGCCCCTTTTGGCGTGCCTCAAAGGGACGGCGCAACATTTAACGGCTGGATAGGCTTAATTTCAGGCGAAACCGAATGCCGTGGCAACATGACTTTTGATGCGGATTTCATTGTGGAAGCGTACCGCGTTGTGTTCTACATTCCGCTTGAAGACGGAAGCTATTTAGATTATCCTTCTTGCACGGATTGCCCCGATAACTGCATTTACCACTTCATGTTCCCGATTAGCCACGGCGGGCGCGCCACAGAACCTTCGGGAAATTATAAAACAATGTACACTTCGCAAGGCTTAAGGTTTTCAGGCTGGGCGGATATAAGCGGAAACTCAGTTAGCCTTGATAATATAATCACAAGTGCCATAGGCTTTTACGCAAGATATTCGCAAATGGAACTTGATGTTATTTTCGTAAATAGGGCTGGGGTAACATGGCGCACAGAAAGGGTGATTTTCGGCGAAACCATGGAAGAACCAATTTTGGACGAATTCGGCTATGATTTTATCGGTTGGGTAACGGAACGCTTCACAAGCAACCTATTTGATTTCTTAAATACCCCTATAACTCAACCCCTAACCCTCTATTTATTTAACCAACCTGCCGTTTTCACAATAAACCTTGCACTTTACGGCGGATATATGCAATCAGGCAATTCAGCCTTAACCACAAGATTTAATTCCCCCTTAGCCCGCCCGCAAGATCCTTTGAGGTTTGACAGCGGTAAAGAAATGGCGTTCCTTGGCTGGTTCACGGATTCAGAATACGCAAGCCGATATAATTTTCAATCGCCTGTGTTAACCGAATTCACCCTGCACGCAAAGTGGGCGGATTTCCAAATAGGCACAGCAGGAATAATTTATGAATTTGATTCTAACCTGCAAGCCTTTGCCGTGGCGGAAATTTCGCTTTCGGGCATTGTTACCGTGGCAAGCCATGCGGTGCATGAGGATAATATCCGCTACCCTGTTACCTCAATAGGCGCAGGGGCGGTGGCAAACAATAGAAACATAACCGGTATTGTGTTACCTTTAACCCTCACCCGCATTTCTTCTTCCGCTTTCCTTGGTTGCACGGAACTTACTTCTATCTTCATTCCTTCGGGCGTGGTTGAAATCTCTCAAGACGCATTCAGCGGTTGCATAAATTTAACCACCGTTACATTCGGAACGCATTCAGAACTCACCGTGATAGGCGGTGGCGCGTTTGCAGGCGCGGTTAACCTTTATGATATTGATTTAAGCCAAACAAAACTTGCAACTATAGGCGCGCTTGCTTTCCTTAACTGCACGGCACTTAAAACCATTGAACTGCCCGCCACCGTTATGAGTGTGGGTGAAAATTGCTTTAGAAATGCCCAAGGGCTTATGTGGGCTAAGTTTAACAGCGTGTTTATGCCGAATATGGGGCTAAACGCATTCTTCAATACGCAAGAGAGTTTTAGGGTTTATGTTAATCATATAAGCAATTACACCGTGGCGATTGCCACCCAATCCCCTGCGCGCGCAGGTTGGCTTGATTTAATTTTAAGTGGCAGAGTGCTTAATTACGAAGTTGCTTCGCAACCTTTTGAATTCCAACGCACTTTTGTTTGGGAAGATACATGGGTTTATGAATTTGTTATGAGCAACAATCTGCTTTCAGTTCACTTAGTGCAGTATCTTTTAAAGGATACTGAAGTTGAAGTGCCTACCACCCTTTTGATTGCAGGGCAAACCTTGCCTGTGGCATCTCTTGGCGAATATGTTTTTGATAAAACGGTAACTAAAATTTCACTTAACACAGGTGTGGAACTTTCCGAAAACACCTTAACTTCCGCAAAAGGGCTTACCCACCTTGTGCTAACAATAGGCGGAATGCTTATTCCTTTTGTAGACGGAAATAAAACATGGTTCTATAACGCATTTATCTCAGCGGACATTAACACGCTTTCGCTAACCGTGAGTGGCGGAATGAGGCTTTACGATATTTTTGGAAACCAACCCCCCACAGGGCTTAAAACCGTGAACCTTTTGAACGGCACAACGGTGGGAAGCGGTATGTTTGAGGGTGCGTCCTCTATTGAAACTGTTAATTTGCCTTTAGAGTTAACCACAATAGGCGAAAACGCTTTTAGCGGTTGTTCGCAGTTAACCGCTGTTAACCTGCCTTTTGAAACAATCGGTTCTGGTTCTAACGCAGTTATAGCTTATTCTTTAAGAGAAATCGGCGCAGGCGCATTTAAGGATTGCACTAAGCTAATGCTTACCACGGGGCTTGTAGTGCCTACTTCCGTTACCGAAATCGGCTTTGACGCTTTTAGAAATTCAGGAATTTTAAATAACTATTCGGGCGTGAATAACCGCTTTGTGATTCTTGGTGACGCAATCCTTTACGCTTATATAGAAAATGATAATGATTATGAGGAAGTAATTATTCCTATGATGGTTAAGCGCATATCCGAAAGGGCTTTTGCTAACAGCCGTATGCGTAGCATAACTTTCCAAGCGACTGACGGCCTTGTCGCAAACGAATTAACGCATATTGCCCCTTACGCGTTTTCTCACTGTTTAAATCTTGAAATTATGCTTTTGCCAGCGCGGTTAATTGAAATTGGCGATTATGCCTTTAACCGTTGCGATCGCCTCAACAAAGTAGTGTTCTTTTCGCCTTCCGCCACGGATATCGGTGCGCACACCTTTGGCGGACTAATGGCTGATTTTGAAATCTTTGCAATGTTCACTAAGCCTGCCACCGCGGAATGGAACGGCTTAACGGTTAACACCGTGGTGAACTTGTTCGCGGATTTTAGATATGTGGTTTCGGATTTAGACGGAAGTTCAAGCGGTTTTGATCTTATATCTCAGCACAGTTCAAGGCACATAACAGGTGGCGGATATATGAGGGAATTTACGCTTGGAAACTTCATAGAAGCAGGCGTTCCCCGCGTCGTGGGGCGCGTAAGGAATTATGCCTTCCCAAGGACAACGGAAGCATTAACCCTTTATTCCGCAACGCCCTTTTTGGAAAATTCTCTTGCAGGGCTTTACAATCTTAGAGAATTAAGCATAACCGATACCGCCGTGGCAAGTAACGAAGCCAAAACTAATAACCAAGGGTACTTCCATGCGCTTATAACGCGCAATTCTAAATTAACCGAACTTTATCTTGACGGTTTAGTTCCTGTGCTATCCGTGTTCGGAAACCGCGCGCTTCCCTCTCATGTTTCTGCGGTGGGCTTTATCTCAAGCACCGTAAGTATCGTTTCGGGAATGTTTGCAAACTGCCAAAATGTAAGCGAAATTATATTCTCAAGGGTAGCTAACCAAACCGCATTGCTTAGCGGAATTCAGGGCGGTGCGTTCGCGGGAAGCGGTTGGGAAAGGCAATTTGACGGCGGATTCGTGTTCATTACGCTTGGCGGAATTAAGCTGATTGTGGATTACCGCGGAAATGATAACATTATCACCGTAGACGGAAATGAAAATATTTATATTAACCGCGGTGCGTTTAGCGGAAAGCACGGCATAGAAGTTGTGTATATCGGCGAAAGCGTAAGCACGGTGTTTGGCGGTGCGTTCTCAAATATGAACTCTCTTATTAAGGTTTTTGTGGAAAGAAACGGTTCGTTAAGCGTGTTCGGCGGTGCGCCTGTGTTCAGCGGAAATAATCACAGCGTGGAACTTTTTGTGAAAGGCGCAAATATTTCCGATTACTTAAGCTGGCAAAATGTGGCGGAAGTTTCGGATATTGATAACCTTGCGTTTGTGGACGGCTTTGTTTTTGATATATCCCTTTCGCCCTCTCAAGCCAAATTAGTGCTTTATGAAGGGGGGGGCGCGAACCTTACTCTTAAAGAAAGCTACCTTGGTTCTAACGGTGTTTCGTATACTCTTGCTGAAATCGGTGCGAACTTTATGCTTAAATCCGTAACTTCGCTTTCGCTTCCTGTGAACTTGAATCTTAATTACAACGCATTCTCAAATACCGATAGCTTAAGAAATCTAACAGTTTCGGGCATTAGCGGTTCAACTGCCGTTTTGGGAAGTTTTTCGGAAAAGCTAATTGAACTCTTTTCAGAAAATGCGGGGCTTTCCTCTTTCGGATATTCAGGCGCATTGCCTCTTGCCACGGTTTTGAATATATCAAATTTATCCGCCCTGCCCGCTTCGTTAACTTCAATTACCGCCACAGGCGAATCCTTAAAAATAGCTGAAAATTTCCTTTTGGGTGCAAGCGGTATTCAAACCGTGGTTATTAGCGAAGAAGTTACCTCTGTGGGCATTCTTGCCTTTGAGGGTACGGGTTGGTTTAATCAGGCTTCGCAAAGAAACCCCTTCGTTCTGCTTCTTGGCGGAAAATTGCTATATAAATACACTGGCACAGGCGTGCTTGATATAACCATACCTCAATCAGTTGAAGTGGTTAACAGCCGTGCATTTTCCTCGTATAATTTTGCAAACGGAAATTGGATAGGCAATTCCGAAATCCGCCACATTGAATTTGCAGGCGGAAGCGTTGCCTATGAAATCGGCGAATTTGCGTTTGACGGTTGCTTAAGCCTAAGCACGCTTGATATGCCCGCCACAATGTTCAGGGTAAGCCCAAGTGCATTCAACGGCACATTTATGGCACAGCAAGCTGTGGCAAGCGGTATGCTTATTGCTTCGGGCAAAGTATCGGATATGCTTGTACGATACACAGGCAGTGTGGCAAATGTGGTTATTCCTCAAGGCGTGGTGTATATCGCAGAAGGCGCATTTATGAACAATACCACCCTCACAAGCATATCGTTTGCCCAAGGTTCACGCATTACTAAGATATGGGATCACGCATTCTTTGGCTGTGCAAATTTAGCTTCGGTAAATTTTGACGGCTTAACGAACTTAATTTATATTGGAAATAATGCATTTAGCGGTACTTTATGGTATAATAACAATAGCGGTTCGGTTAAATACCAAATCGGTACTACAGGTAATTACCGCCTTGTTCTGTACAACAGCGCGGGCAATCCCATTATCGGCATTGGGGATTATAGCAATATTGCAGAAATTTCGGCAGGCGCATTCGGCAGTATGCCAAACGGTTTCACTATAACCTTTGCCACCGCCGTTCCGCCCGATATAGAAAAAGGCACGCTTGATAGGGCAGGCGAAATCTTTGTTCCTGCCTATGCACTTGAAGATTACAAGTCGCTTTGGCGGGAATACGCAGAAATGGGAATCATTAAGCCTCTGCCTTAATGAGGCCATAGGGCTTAGGGCATAGGGCATAGGGAAGGATTCTAAATATCATTATAATTAATCCACAATTCGTACTTCGTACCTTGTACTTCGTACCTTGTGCTTCGTACCTAAATAAATAATTCCACCCCTATGCCCTATGGCCTATGGCCTTAAAAACTATCAAAGGAGTTTTCTATGAAAAAACTAACAACAGCAGTAACATTACTTTTGCTTGCTTCCCTGCTTTTTGCTTGCGGGCTTTTTGGCAACGGCAATAACGGCGAAAAGCAACCAAACGACATAATCAAGCCACTTTCTGCGCTTGATAATTATGCTAACAGAACGCCGTCTGCAATCACTTATGTAGACACGGACGCAGTGGAAAACGATATCCGCGAACTTGGGGATAAGCGCAAATCCGTGGAAGAAGATAACATGGTGGGTAACACAAGCGAAGAAAGGCTTCAAAACATGATATTTAACACCGATAAGTACGGTGAGGACGAGGCTTCCACTTTTACCCGCATTTTCGTGTACGCAGAACCTCAAAAAATGATTGAAAGGTTTGGCTTCGCAGGCGTGGGCGCAACAAGAAGGACTGATTTAATAAAGTACATAGCAAGAAACGATAGCGCAGTTCCCGCATATAACTTGGAACGCGGGCTTGGTAGCCTTATCCGTGATATTGAGGATATAGACGAACTTCAAAAAGACGCAGACGAACATAAGGACGGCGAAAACGGCAAAATTGATAAAGCAGGCGCAGGATACCTTAACGGCAAAACCTTTTATGAGGGAATCCAATTAAAGAGGCGCAAAATCTTTGCAGAAATTTATCATATTTTCGGCGATAACCACGGCAACGAAATGGCACGCCTTGCAATTGAAGCGATTGCTTATGCGCAAGATATTGTGCAAAACAGAATGGTTCCCATGTTTAACACCTCAAGCCACCCCGATAGAGCCTTGCATGGCACAATAGAGGGTAACAGAAGAGGAATGGACGAATTCTTCAAGAAAGTCCTCTTTGATTATGACGCACTTGTGTATATCCTATCATATAACGACACAGTGGGCATAAACACACCTCAAAATAATTCAATCGCTATGGTTCCTCAACGCCCAAGAGATTTAATGGAACTTTACGGATACCACTATCAAGCGGAAAGAAATGAATTCAATGCTTTTAGTGATAATGAGTACAGAAGATTCTTATACCTTGGCAGGCAAGATTACTTTACAGCGGAACACGCTTCACCCACTGCAACGGGTTCGGCAGGTGAAAAATCCGCCCATGCCACAAGGGAATACACAAGGCTTCAAAGAACTCAATATGAAAAAGCAGGAAGATATACTTCTGCTTTCTTGAGAATCTATTACGGAAAACAGCTTGATTTCCAAGAACTTCAAGAAACTAACGAACTCACCGTTTACGGCATAGGAAGATCAGGGCTTCGCGGTGGTTCTACAGACGATAGCTATGCTTCTCAAATGAAGCGTGCGTACGGCAACGCAAGCACGGATAGGCTTGGCGCAAACCTTGCAATATCCGATGTTAATTATGAATATTCGGGATTAAGCAATTTCCAAAACCCAGTTTTCTATAACACGGCAAGCGCAAATTACATGGCACTTTCCCCCGAAGTAAGAAGGCTTATTGAGAATAATGATTACGAACAATATTCCGATCAACTAAAGAACAATATTCTTTATGTGGAAAGGGCTGTGCAACAGCTTAATTCTCAGCACTATATGCTTAACCACTCAAAGGTTTCTAACACCCAACGCACCCAAGCGGTTGAATTCCAAGTTTTCAATTTCGGTGCTGATTATATAAGAGGAATCCAATCCTATAAAAAGACTAATGTAATCTTAGGGCAAGAAATTATAAGGATAGATTCAAGAATCGGGCGCGAAGGCATAATAAGCAAGGCGGACTTTGATATTCTAAAAGCCCAAAAAGAGGACGATCAAGGAAGAAACGGCGTGTTTATGAACCAAATGAACGAAACTTATACAGACGGTTCTACCCCAAAATCAGTAAGCCAAACAATCAATTGGACGCAAATAAGGGACGAAGTTAAAAAAGCAATAGACGGACGCTTTGAGAGAGAAGGCAGAAGTTTCACTGGTTATGCTTCCTTCCACAATGCAGAATTCCAAGGCAACAAAGTGTCCGAAGTGCAGAACTACGGTGTGGCAAAGAAGATATTTGAAGATATGCTTATTTCAAGAAAGTGGGTTCACAGCAGTGCGCCTGAGTTCGCGGATTACAAAAACTTACCCGAAAGCGAACGCGTTGAGGGCAGAAGAGGCTGGAGCAGGGAATATGATTTAGATCATAATATATCCCTATTCTTATCGCGTTATGAGCGCATACTCACGCACGCTAATAACCAAGTTAAGGTGGAATATATGACGCTTGCAGATAATAATTACAGGCAGTACGCCACCGATACAGCGCAACCCGCGAGCTTTACATTCAGCCCCACTAACTTTAGCGCAAACTTCTATAACCTTTCAATCACGCTTGAAAACGACATTACCCCCGTTTATGCCTTTACCGCAAATGACGCAAACGGACGGATAAGGACTTCTTCGGAAATCAAGGTAGTTGCCAATGCAAACAATGCAATACCCACCAAAGCGGGATATTTAACTAAAGCAATAGACAGCGAAACCGTAAGCACAGGTGATCCTCTAACTAAACTTTATATTTATCAAGGTGGCGGTTCAGACACCCGTTGGATGCGCGGTTCAGCAAGACCTTTTGAGGGAACAGCAGTGTACACTCAAAAAGACAATTACTACCTTGTATTCGTGTTCTGCGCTTGGTTTATAGATATTGACTTTAAGTATATAGCAAGAGAAGAGGACACTTATAGATACGATATGCGCCTATACCCCGCTTTCTATGTGTACCGTTCAAACGCAGTCCCCACGCACGGTGAGAATGCGCAAGGCACAAACTTCCCAAGAAAAGGATAATGAAAAAAGAGGCGAAAGCCTCTTTTTTTCAGCGCACAACGCACAGCGCACAGCGCACAATGGTGGATTCTAAATCTCATTATATGTTAATCCACAATTCTGAATTAATCCTTCACTGTGCGCTGTGCGCTGTGCGTTGTGCGCTGTTTATCAGGCATAACCCTCACCGTAAACCTAACAATATGCTTCACAAACGGCACAAGCACTATTGTGGTTATGAGGTTAAATGTTACATGGAAGTACGCCACCACCACGGCGGGGGAAAGGGAAGTGCCGATGAGTTCACAAAGCGGTTCGCCGAAGATTAGCAAAATCGGCAAAAACAGAACTACCCCGAGGGAATTAAATAAAAGGTGAATGAATGCCGTGCGCTTTGCGTTAATGCCACTGCCGAGTGAGGCGATTATCGCAGTCATGCAAGTGCCTACATTGCTTCCAAGTATTATATAAAATGTTGCAACCACAGGCATTATCCCTGCTTGCGAAAGCGTGATAACCACCCCTGTGGTTGCCGTGCCTGATTGAATTATTCCGCTAAAAAGCGCGCCTGTAAGCACCAAAAGAAAGGGATTTTGAAGGGAAGATATAAATCCTGCAAACCTTTCGGAATCCTTTAAAAAGTTTACGCTTTCCGCCATTGTGCTTAAGCCTATAAATATCAGCCCGAAACTTGCGATAATAAAGCCTATCCGCCTTGTCTTATCCGTTTTAGCACTCATTACAAGCCCTGCGCCAATAAGCGCGAAAAATGCAAAAAATTCCCCTATCGGCAAATAATTTAGGGAAAACACAAGAACCGTGAGTGTACTTCCCACATTCGCACCCATAATAATAAGGGTTGCTTGCAAAAGGTTCACGATTCCTGCGTTAACCAAGCTAAGTAAAATCACCGTTGTGGCAGAAGAACTTTCTAAAATAACCCCTGCGCCTGCGCCAATGCCGATTCCTGCAAGTTTGTTATTATTCACCCTTGCAAGCATTTTGTGCGTTGCACCGCCTGCCAATTTTTGCAGATTTCTTGAAATTAACTGCATTCCAAGCAAAAAACACCCAAGCCCCGCAAGCATCATAAGCGTTTTTCCAAAAATAACCATATAAGAGTTTATTGCGGAACGCGCGTTAATATAACGCGCTGTTAGGGATTAGGTAAAAGGGATTAGGGCTTAGGGCATAGGGAAGGATTCTAAATATCTTGATTGAGGGCATAGGTTATAGGTTATAGGGCATAGGGGTGGATTCTAAATCTCATTAGTTAATTAATCCACAATTCTGAATTCTGAATTCTGAATTCTGAATTAAAAAATCCACCCCTATGCCCTAAGCCCTATGGCCTATGGCCTTAAAACAATTGTTTTTCCGCCAAAAAAATGCTACAATTATCCTATGAACGAAATACCAAGTTTTACTATTGATCATTTGAAGATAAAAAGAGGCGTGTTTGTTTCCGCTAAGTATAATTTAGGGGGCGGTGCGCTTTTAACCGTGTTTGATTTAAGGCTTAAGCAACCTTATGCCGAACCAGTTATGGAAACGGGCGCAATCCACGCGCTTGAACATATTTTGGCGGTTAACCTAAGATCGGATTCCTTGTGGGGTAGCCGAATAATTTATTTCGGGCCTATGGGTTGCCGTACAGGTTTTTACCTTATCATGACTGGCGATTTAAGTTCGGAAGATATACTTCCGCTTTTAGAACGCGCCTTTGATCATGCTTCTGATTACGAGGGCGAAATCCCGGGGGCAAACCCTAAGCAATGCGGTTTCTGCGTGGATATGGATTTGGATCTTGCTAAGGCAGATGCCACAATGTACTATAATGTAATAATTGATCCAAAAAAGGAAAACCTTAATTACCCCGTTAAGCGCGCACCCAAGAAGAAATAGCCCCAAGAAGAAATCACAAGAATGAACAGCCACGAACAGCAAGCATTTAGCTTAATATCGCAAAAAAGAAACAATGCCAAAGCGCGTGCTTCTTTTGCTTTGCAAGAACTTTATGAGGATAAAGATTTTTTCAAAGTTGACTGCGAAATTAAGCAACTGCGCTTTGAAATTGCGCGTTTGGGTTCTCAAAATTCGGGTTTTGGCACTCTTAACAGCCGTTTAGTTAAATTGCAAGAAGAACGCGCAAAGGTTCTTAAAAGCAAAGGCTTAACCGAAAATGATTTACTTCCAAAGTATTCTTGCCCGCTTTGCGAAGATACTGCCGTAAGTAAAGACGGTGCTTACTGCGTTTGCTTTAAAAGGGAATTATCTCAGCTTTTAAAGGAATCCGCAGGCGTAATCCCCACGGCGGAAAATGAATTCAAATCCTCTCTTTTAGCCAAAATCAGCGAGGAAGCAAAGCCGTTTTATAAAACCGCTTACCGCGCATTGAAAAGTTTTTTAGCGGAATTTCCTGATAATAAGGCTAAGAATATTGTGCTTTTCGGCGGTGCGGGTTCGGGCAAAACCCACGCTTCTGCTATACTTGCAAACGCGCTTATTGATAAGGGTTTCTTTGTTTATTTTACAAGTTCTTTAGCACTTAGCCAATTATTTTTAAAGTACCATTTAGCACCGCTTAACCAAAAGCAGGATATCTTCGCCCCCCTCGCCGAAGCCGATTTTTTGGTGATAGACGATTTGGGCGCGGAAATAATTTACAACAATGTATCGCAGGAATGCCTTCTTGAACTTCTTGAACTTCGCGCACAAAAAAGCACTCTAATAACCACTAATCTTGATTTAAATTCCGCTTCCTTTAATGAAGTTTACGGCGCAAGGGTTTTTTCAAGGCTTAACAATAAAAACAATGTGATTGCGCTGTCCTTTAACGGCGCGGATTTAAGAAATAAATAAGTATTTAAGAACCAAATAAGGAACGATAAATGAAAATTATTCCGCTTGCAAGCGGTAGCAAAGGAAACGCGA
>WQYD01000035.1 GCA_009781445.1 Bacillota bacterium
AGTAAATATTAAAACAAAACAAAGGAGCAAGACAGTGAAAGTAGTAAGGGGAACGAGCAATAAAAAGACTTTGTTGGATAGAATTAAAGAATTAATTTCCAAAACTAGACGCAGAATGGCGCAAAGTAAACTTGAGAGAACAAACATAAAAGAAGATAAGAAAAACAAGAGAGCATGGACAAAAGAACCGAAAAGAACTGACAAAGAAGCAACTTGCGAAAAATGTCAAACTGTTTTAAAATATTGCACTGAAGATGTAGAGACAGATGGCGATTATACAAATAGGGACGAGATATATATATGCGGTGGTTCTTCGAAAGTTCGTTCCGTCTCAGTTTGGGTTTCAACTGGCAAGATGCGAATCATTTGCCCTGTGTGCAGAAAGCGTGGTAGATATTACGCTGATTCGCGTATTATAGTGCCAAAACCAGAAAATTATAATTTGCAATCTGATTTGTATGAGGCGAAAAAAAGAATTAAAAAGCGGAAAATTGAGCGGAAAATCAAAATTAGCAAACATTGCATAATAGCAGGAATCTTATTAACCTTGGCGAGTTTGATTTCTGGAATGGTTTTTAGTGGCGTTAGCGGTGTACATTGGGCTTTTGTGGCGTTTCTACCTCTTGGTTATTTGATTGGCGGGGGCTTTTGGGGCGGTACGGGTATCGTTGATCTTTTGCTTAATAGCCTTTTCTTCGCAGGAATCGTGTTAGGCATTTCAGCCACAGCCATGTTGCTTTACATGTTTGAACTCAAAGGTAAAAAAATCTTATAATAACGCCAAATAGCAAGAGGCGTTGATAAATTGTTTCGGACGAGGCGGGCAAGGAATTCGCAAAGGACTTTACTAAATGTAAACGACTGCGCGAATTGCCGATGCCCAACAAAGTGCGAATGCGATTTTGCAACGCCGTAAAAAAGAGGAAGCCCCTAAGTGGGGCTTCCTACCGCAATACCGTGTCATTAGGAATTATCAAACCTGCGTTGGCAGGTGGGCGAACTGTCGCTTTCTTCTGTTTTCCCCTAGCGGTATATCGGGGGCATAACATCGGGGACGAACTTCGTAAGCCCGTATATTTGATTTGAGGTTAAAAACTTTCCTAACTATTTCGTATATCTCAGTCAACTATATTTTAGCACCTTTTTTTGCGCTTTGCAATAGGAAATATTTTTGTAAAATTTTGTAAAAAGTTGCAAAAAAGTATGCTACAATAATAGGTAAGGCAAAAATTTTAATTGTAGAGGTAATTATGGGACTTTTAAAGAACATTCAGTGGGACAAAGGCACAGCGAACCAAATCGTTTTTAAATTTGATATGAAGAACGATCATGTAGCCAAAGGTTCGGCATTAACAGTGCGTGAAGGGCAAGCGGCAATATTTTGCCACAAGGGTAAAATGGCAGATGTCTTCTCACCAGGGTTTTACAAACTTGATACTAACAGCATTCCTGTGCTAACAAAACTAATGAGTTGGAAATACGGATTTGAAAACCCCTTCCGCTCAGAGATTTTTTATGTGAACACAACTCAATTCACAAACCAAAAATGGGGAACGCCTAATCCTATTATAATAAGAGATAGGGATTACGGTGCAGTCCGCGTGAGAGGTTTCGGCTCATATTCTTTCAGAGTATCCGATCCTTTTATTTTCATGACAGAACTCACAGGCACTCTTCATTCCTATAAAACCGAAGATTTGGCGGATTACCTCAGAAGCAAATGCTTAAGCGCGATTACTGATGCTATCGGCGAAGGCGCGCAAAAAGGAATCGGCATTCTTGATCTTGCGGGCAATCTTCTTGATCTCGGGCAAATGGTTCAATGGAAACTTCAGGATTCATTTAACTCGCTTGGCTTAACTCTCACCAAATTCGTGTTTGAAAGTTTTTCACTTCCCGAAGAATTGCAAAAAGCACTTGACGAAAATATCGCACTCGGCATGAAACGCACGGTGCTTGATGTTCACACCCAAATGGCACAGCTTGACGCACTCAAGGCGGCGGCTTCAAACCCTGGGGCAGGCAATGTAATGGGGCCTGCAATGGGCATGGGCATGGGCTTTGGAATGGGAAATATGTTTGGCGGAATGATGCAAAATCAAATGATGAATAACCCAATGATGAACCCTAACATGATGAACCCCAACATGATGAACCCTGCCATGATGAATCAAGGAATGCAACAACCCCCCGCTACACCTCAGCAAGGCGGTTCGTTCTGCACGGATTGCGGTACTCAACTGCCCGCAGGCACAAAGTTCTGTTCGGGCTGTGGCAAAAAACTTTTTTAACAAAAAAACAAAACACAATAAGACTAATATAATTTAAAACAAACGAAAATGGACGCACACCAAATAGCAAACGCCACCGAAAAGGCAACTAACATTTCAAAATGCCCCGGTTGTGGCGCAAATATAATTTTTGATCCCGAAACCTGTTCGCTTAAATGCTGTTTTTGCTCTAACCGCGTGGACATAGCCGTAAAGCCAAGCAGGAACATTCCTATCAATCTTTTAAGAGATAACGATATTTCTTGGGCTAAGGACACAGTGGCATTTGTGTGCAACAACTGCGGTGCAAAGGAAATTATTTGCAAAGGGGATATATCCAAAGCCTGTTCTTTCTGCGGTGCTACAAATGTGGTGGAATCTTCCGATGTTTCGGGAATGCGCCCCAATGCGGTTATGCCTTTTAGGATAACCAAAAACACCGCAAGTGAAAAGGTGATTGCTTGGGGCAAAAAGCGCATTTTCGCGCCTAAGGCTTTCAAGCGTTCGGCAGAACCCGAAGAAATGAAGGGTATCTTCAACCCTGCGTTCACATTTAACACGAATGTGTTTGCCACATATCACGGCGTTTTGGAACGCAAAAAAACCGTAACCACAAGAGGGGCAGACGGCAAACCTGTTACAAAAGTTGTAACCGAATCGTTTAGGATAAGCGGTAATTACAAGGATTTCTATGAAGAAGTTACAATTCAAGCGTCAGAGAAAATTGAACAAAAAACAATAAATAAACTTCTGCCGTTTGAAACCAAAACCGCACGCGAATTTGAGGAAGATTATTTAAGAGGTTCGCACGCAAGCCAATACACCAAAACAGGCACGCAATGTTGGAACGAAGCCCAAAGGCTTATTGAAAACGAGGTGAAGAGGCGCATTCTCGCAAAATACACTTATAGCCGTGTGGTAAGTTTTTCAATGAATTTAACGCACAGCGAAACCGTGTATAAATATGTTCTTCTGCCGCTTTATGTGGGGCATTGCCTGTTTAAGCACAAGCTATATAATTTCTTCGTAAACGGTTTCACAGGAAAGGTTACGGGCAAAACACCGCTTTCGCCGATAAAAGTATCCTTCGCCACATTTATCGGGCTTGCTTTGCTTGCAGGAATAATTGCGCTTATCATATTATTTATGAATTAATCAGAGTGATAACAAACCCCTGCGGGCTTTCTTATCCCTCTGCTGAGGGGGCAATCGTTCGTAATTACTCACCGCCTGCCCCCTCTATTGCCGATAAATCGGCAACATTCACCCCTCTGCGCGGATTTATTCACGCGCTACGCGCTAAAATCCGTAAGGGGTGTCGGCAAAAAGTGCGATTTTTACCGCCACGCTTGCTACCGCAAGCACCACAATTTACTTAGTCAACAGTCTGATTTGATAATCTTATTTGTGAATAAGCAAGCATATTATATAGTTAAGGAAACTAAGAATTTATGAAAAACCCTTACAACTATTATCCTTACGAATTAAAACCGCTTAACTTCGCTTACTCTGCGCTTGAACCTTTCATAGACGAAAGAACTATGAAAATTCACCACGATAAGCACCTTCAAACTTATGTTAATAATTTAAACACCGCGCTAAAAGATTACCCCAAACTTCAGGATAAACGCTTGGAAGAATTGCTTTCCGAACCTGCCCAAATTCCCGAAGAAATCCGCACGGCTGTTATCAATAACGGTGGCGGTGTTTTTAACCATAATTTTTATTTTGACAATCTTGCGCCCAAGGGCGAAAACGGTACGGCGGATATTTTGCTTAAAGATATTAGTGCAAAATTCGGAAGCTATGAGGCGTTTAAATCCGCGTTTAAGGCAAGCGCGCTTGCGGTTTTCGGTTCGGGCTACTCTTGGCTTGCGCTTTCGCGTGAGGGGCTAAAAATTGTAAATACCAAAAATCAGGATACTCTTTTACCGCTTGATATGCGCCCGATAATGTGCATAGATGTTTGGGAACACGCTTACTATCTCAAGCACCAAAATTTAAGGGCGGATTATATCAATGATTGGTTTGAGGTGATAAACCTTAAAGAAGCGCAAATGAATTATTTAAGTAGCGTGTTTTAAAACCGCTACTTTTTAAAACAATAAACAAAACTAAAGAGGTAATTATTATGAGAATCTGTTTTCTTGGGGCAGGAAGCACTGTGTTTTGCAAAAATGTTTTGGGCGATTGCATTTTAACGCCTGAACTTGGCGAATTTGAAATCGCGCTTCACGATATTGACGAAGTTCGGCTTAACGAATCTTTTATGCTTATTAAAGCGATAAATGAGAAGTATAGCGGAAAAGCAACCGTTTTAAAATTCCTTAACCGCCGTGAAGCCCTTACGGGTGCGGATTATATTATTAACGCGGTGCAAATCGGCGGTTACAAGCCTTGCACGGTTACTGATTTTAAAATTCCGCGCCGTTTCGGATTGCAACAAACAATCGGCGATACCCTTGGCGCGGGCGGTATCATGAGGGCTTTAAGGACGATTCCTGTTTTCAAAGATTTTGCAAACGATATCGCGGAACTTTGCCCGAATGCGTATTTTTTAAATTACACCAATCCTATGGCAATGCTTACGGGCTATCTTTTAAAGCACACAAATGTGAAAGCGGTGGGGCTTTGCCACAGCGTGCAGGGTTGCGTACCGCACCTTTTGAGGGGGCTGAAACTTGACAAAAGCGTGGACGCAGAGAAAACAAAGTGGGAAATTTACGGCATTAACCACCAAGCGTGGCTGTTAAGTGTGCATGACGAAAACGGTGAAGATTTGTATCCCACAATAAAGCACCGCGCCAAGCACGGGCCTAAAACCCTGTCCCGCGGGCGGACGGACGCCGTGCGCTATGCCCTTATGGAACACTTCGGGCATTATGTTACGGAATCAAGCGAACACAATTCTGAGTACACCCCGTGGTTTATCAAAAAGTTTAACCCCTTGCGTTGGGCAAGATATATGATACCGCTTAACTTATATCCCATGCGCTGTCGCAATCAAATCCGCGGTTGGAAAAAGCAATCCAAGCGGTTACTAACAGATCCCGCCCTCATTAATCACAGCCGTTCTCTTGAGTACGGTTCAAGGATAATTGAAGCAATCCACACAGGCAAGCCCTTTACTTTCCACGGCAGTGTTTTAAACACAGAGGGCTATATCCCGAACCTTCCGAACGAGGCTTGCGTGGAAATTCCCGTGATTGCAGATAAAAACGGACTCACCCCTCAAAAGTGCAACCCCTTGCCCGAACAATGCGCCTCTGTGAATATCACCAACATAACCCCTCAACTCTTAACCCTAAAAGCAAACGAAACAAGAAAACTTGAGGACATTTTCCGCGCCGTAGCCTTAGATCCCCACACCGCAAGCGTGCTAACCCTTCCCCAAATCCGCCGTATGTGCAAAGCCCTTTACAAAGCCCACCACAAAGGCGGTTGGCTACCCGAATATAAATAGACCTTTGCGCGATTTTTATTGACAAACCCATGCGGTTAATAGATAATGAAATCAAGACGGCGGAAGCCCAACACTTAACGGCACAGCCGATAAGAATATACAAAAGATAAATTCACAAAAGAGGTAATTATGTTTAAGAAAGCGCGTTTTGCGGTTTTCGCTGTTTTGGCTTGCGTTTTGGCTTGCGTTTTGATTTTTTCGGCGTGTGCGAGTGGCGGAACGGATAAGGGATTTAAGGTAAACTTTTATATAGACGGTGCGCTTTTTCACACAATCAGCACAAACGGTAACGAGGTTTTAGAATTTCCGAACCCGCCCGAAAAGGACGGATTTGTTTTTAGCGGTTGGTTTAGGGATAACATTACATTTTTGCTTAAATTTGAAAGGGGTTCTTTTGCGGATAAACCGCTTACGGAAAATATCAGCGTTTACGCTTTTTATGAACCGATTGCAGACACGGGCGAAAATCCTAACGAACCGAATAATCCCAATGAACCTAATGATCCCAACGGCAACGAACCTAATGAACCAAACGAACCTTTACCGCAAGAAAAATCTTTCACGGTAACATTTAACGGAAACGGCGGAACTCTTATCAACGGTGAAGCGGTGCAAGTTGTTAAAGAAAACAATTCAGCGGTTGCACCCGTTTTTGAAAAAGAGGGGCATACCTTAAGCTGGGATATAGAATTTGATAATGTTACTAAGGATATAACCGTTACCGCGGTGTGGACGCTTATTCAGTACACCGTAACTTTTAAGGACGGGGACGGCGAAGTGTTATCTTTGCAAAAAGTTAACCACGGTTCTCACGCCGTTGCGCCCGAACCAACGCGCGAGGGTTTTAAACTTTTTTGGAACGAAAGTTTTAGTAAGGTTCACGGCGATATTATTGTTACCGCTGTGTGGATTGCTATTGAATATCGGGTAACATTTATAAGCGGTGGCGGTGAATTGGTAAGCGGTGAAGTTAAGCAAAAAGTGGCACACGGAACTTCGGCAATCGCACCTATCTTTGAAAAAGAGGGTTACACATTTGCGGGGTGGGATAAGGATTTTGATAGCGTTAAATCATGCTTAAAGGTTACCGCATTGTGGGAAGAGGTTACCCTAACCGCGTACTTTATATATTTTAACACGGGTTTTGATTTTATTAAAATTGAACCTATTCAGCTTTACTTCGGCGATAATATTATCCTGCCAGAACCCCAAGATATTGCAGGCTATTCCTTTATGGGTTGGAAAAATGAAGATAAATCCGATTTCGTTTTAACCCTTATGCCCGAAGAAAATATCACTCTTACCGCGCATTGGGAAGCGCATTTTATTTACGACAACGGCGGTGCAAGAATAACAGGCTTAACGGATTTCGGTAAAACTTTAAAATCTGTTACCCTGCCAAAAAATGTTACCGTTATCGGTGTATTTGCATTTCACGGTGCCACTAATCTTGAAAGCATTTATATGCTAAGTGAATCTTTTATTTTGGTTGAGGGTAGCCCTTTTGACGGTTGCGTTGCGCTTACAACAATTTATGTTTTGACTTCATTGTTCACCGATTACTATTATAACGCAGGTTGGGATTCGGCATTAAAAAGTCTACCGAACTTAAACATATTGAAACCATTATCTTAAGATTTTTCGGCATTTATTCATTAAGCAAAAATCCGCCGTAAAGCGGATTTTTGCTTGCTTAGAGAAATAAAAGTTTTGAAACGCTAATCGTTTTTTGAATTCTATCTCTTTACAGAATAGGAAGCAAAGCTTTTTGCTTGCGTGGGGGGAATTTGATTTCCTGCCTGCACTGAAACGCTTCCTACCGTTTCGCCTCTCGTAGTTCTGCCGTTTTGGTTAAA
Source organism: Bacillota bacterium (assembly GCA_009781445.1). Lineage (GTDB taxonomy): Bacteria > Bacillota > Clostridia > Christensenellales > DTU072 > WQYD01. The sequence goes on from WQYD01000035.1 coordinate 7,590, forward strand.
ACTTCTTGTGGCTGTTTCGCTCGGTTTGTGGCTTTCGCCACTGCGCTTTTTGGTTTGCATTGTGGTTTACTCCTTTTGAGGTGCTTGTTACCTCAGAATTAGTATTGGATTTAGTTAAAACATTATTAGCGGAAAGTATTGACAAATTCTCTGCTTAAAAGTAAAATAATACTATAAATAGCAATAATAATAAATATAATAAGGAACTAACGCGCTATGTCTAAAAACTTCATGTTTTATTTCTTCTTAACTCTAATATTTGTGGCAGTAGCCGTGGTTTGGTTGCTTTCTATTTTGATGCCCGAAACTGCTTTTGGCGAATTTACGCTTGGTTGGGCAATAGTTGCCATTTCTGGCGCATTCGGAATTGCATTTGTGTTAAGAGGCTTATTTAAAAAGAATGTTACCACCCTTAAAAAGTGGACTGTTTGGCTTGGTTGTGGCTTTTTTGTGGTTACGCTTTTTGCGCTTATCGGCGAACTTACGCTTCCAAACGGAATCATTATCCCTATCATTGCAATAATAATTGCGGTGGGTTTATTCCTTGGAATCCTTGCCACAGGCGGTAAAAAATGGGATAGCGGGGATAATCAAAAGGTGGGTTATAAAAACTATCACCAAAGAAAAGCGGAAGAACAAAAGGAAATTGACAGGCTTAGAAAAGGTTAATTCTTTTCTAAATAATCCTTTATTTCTTTAACGGTTTTATTGATATTTCCGTTATTATCCACAGTGAAATCAGCATATTTTTTGTAAAGCGGTGCGCGTTCTTCGTGTAGCCGCTTTATGCTTTCTGTATCCTTTAAAAGAGGACGCCCTGCGCCGTCTGCCCTTTTAATGTCGCGTTCAATAAGGATAATAATGCCGTTCTGCTTTAAATTATCCATATTTTGCGGATTTAAAACCGCACCGCCACCAGTGGCAATCACCTGCCCTGTTTTCGCGCCGATATCCGCCACCGCGCGCGCTTCGCACTCACGGAAGAAAGTTTCACCTTTACTTTCAAAAATCTCACTAATGCTGATTCCTTCCGCGGTTTTTATCACTTCGTCTGTATCTAAAAAATGCTTGTTAAGCGCAGTGGCAAGGCTTTTGCCCACGGTGGATTTCCCCGAACAAGGCATACCGATAAGCGCAATATTTTGTGTTCGCTTAAGTAGATTTCTATAAATATCCTCTATAATTCCGTTTGGTATTTTTTCACCGATAAAAATATCGCGCGCATATTTTGCCTGCGCAATAAGCATTTTAAGCCCCGAAACGGCTTTAATTTTAAGGCTTTCCGCTTGAAGAATTAAGTTAGTTTTAAGCGGATTATAAATCATATCAATAACCGCCTTAAGGTTTTTAAAAATGCTTAAATCAATAAGTTTATCACTTACATTATTTAAAGGATACATTCCGAAAGGCGTGGCGTTAATTATGATTTCTGCACCGCTGTTTTTTGCTATATTTTCATAATTGTTCTCGCCGTTCCGCCCAACCTTCACGACTGATTTTGCGCCCTCAGCTTTTGCCAAAGCCACAGCGGATTCGCTTGCGCCACCTGTGCCGAGAATCAGCACAAACTTATCTTTAAAATCAATATCCGCGCTATCTGCAAGATATTTTAGCCCCGCTATATCAGTATTGTGTCCGATAAGCCCCCTATCCGTTTTTTTCACAGTGTTAACCGCGCCTGCCAAAACGGCGGTTTCGTCAAGCATATCAAGAAACGGAATAACGGCTTTTTTGTAAGGAATGGTTACATTAAATCCGCCATATTCATTATTTTTAACAAATCGTTCGAGGTTTTCGTGCGAAATTTCCTCAAGCAAATAATCATAGCCGAAGTTTCCGTGAATTTCAGCGGAATAGCTATGCTTAAGTTTTTCACCGATTAAAGCAAATTTCATAACCTCTTAATCCTTTCCGCACCATGGGGACGGAGGAAATGGTGCGCACCATTTCCTCCGTCCCCATGGTGCAAGCTTTAGTTCTTTTTGTTTAAGGCTTCTTGGTACTGCCTTGACAACGAAAAAATATTCTCGTAAAGCCCTTTAACATAAATCTTAATTTCCGCGTCTGCAATTTCAAGCACCCTTTCAAGCACTTCCTTTTCCCTTTCCTCATTAAGAACACTTAAATTAAGCCTCTTCTTTTCCTGCGCCACTTCCCCCGCAAGGTTCATGCGCTCACAAAAAAGCCGTGTAAGCTCACTATCAATTATGTCAATTTTTTCTCTTATTTCTTTCATATCCATATTTAATTTTTAGTTTGGCGCACCATTTCCTCCGTTCCCGTGGTGCGGTGGGCGCATTATCCGCGGTGTGATTCGCGTAGCAATCTGTTAACCCTATCGCGACTCACTTCAAGAATTGCGCAGAGTTCTCGTATGCTTATTCTTGCATTTTGGGTGATTTCATTAACCAGTGCCAACAGCGTATCGTCATTTTTTAATTGACTTGCACCCTCTATCCCGAATTTGAACATTGCATTGGTAATTGCTATTTCCGCACTTACTTTTCCCTCGCCGTCATCGTCAAGAAACCCTTTTCGCCCCCGCACCACGGGGACGGAGGAAATGGTGCGCACCATTTCCTCCGTCCCCGTGGTGGGAAGTTCTGGGATACTTCCGTAAATCGCTTCAAGCGGTGCGAAGTCAACAATGAAATCTCTTGCCTGCGATTTGTATGTTTTTGCGCTGGAAAAACTATAATCATCCTCGCGCATTACCATGCCCGCCTTAACTGGGTTTTGGTGAATGTAAGCTATGCAGGTTAAAAGGTATCTATCAGAGTCAATAGCTTCAGCCCTAAACCTATCTCTAAAAACATACCCCACGCGCCCTCTTTTTCGGTTATAGCTTAGCGCGTAAGTAACATTTACATCTTTAATAAACTTTGAAATATTTTCTTTCTGCGTTGCGTACAACAAAAGGTGCGCGTGGTTTCCCATGACGCAATATGCCAAAATCGATATATTGTGCTTCGTTTTCTTTTCGTTTAAATAGCCTAAGTATGAAAACTTATCTGCCTCTGAGCTGAAAATATATTCCCTGTCTATTCCTTGAACCAAAACATGGAAATAATCACTTGCACTGAAAACCGCTTCTCTTGATACTCTTGCCATGCCCTAATTATCTCATAACTCTCAAACTGCCGTCAAGCCTTTTTACTCACTTGCACCATGGGGACGGAGGAAATGGTGCGCACCATTTCCTCCGTCCCCATGGTGCGGTGGTGCGGTGGTGCATCGCTATGGTTTTATTTCATAATTTGTTGGTTGTTCTGCGCCTTCTATTATCGCTATTTTGGTGTGCTTGAAATAGCTAAAAGAATATCTTCCGTAAGATAAAACATCGTCAATGACGGCGTCCTTTAATAGTGGACTTCTAACTGTTAGTGGGTTTCTAACTGTTATTTCACGGCGGTTAACTACCGATAAAACGACTCTTTTCCCAGTGCTATCGTTTTCCACAATGGGAAGATAAGTATTTCTGCCTTCCTCATGTTTGACTTTATATCCTACAATAGTTCCTGTCATCTTTTCGGGTTTATGCCGTATCACCGCAGGCAAATCGCGAATACACGGTATTGCGAGAAAACAAAAAAGCACTATGTGTGCAAAAAAGAATAAATTTATTACTATTGGCGTTACTATCGGTTTTTCGCCATCTTTCAAATACTGAATCCATGCCCAATAAGTGCCAATTGCATAAAGGGCAACAACACTGCCCAATAACAATACTTTTATAAAGAACATTAAATAAAACCGTCTTGCTAATCTTTTATTCACAATTCTATGAGGGGTGGTGGGTGCAGGGGGTTAGTTGAGGGCGGAAAGGATTGCGATTGCGGTGGCGGATTCTATTGCTATGAGAGCGCGGGGGACGATACAGGTGTCGTGCCTGCCGTTTATTTTAATTGTTGTGTTTTCTTTGGTTTTTAGGTTAACGGTGGGTTGTTCTTTGCCTATTGAGGGCGTGGGTTTGATTGCCACGCTGAGGGATATGGGTGCGCCGTTTGCCATGCCCCCCACGATTCCGCCGTTATTGTTTTTTGCCAATTGCACCACTCTTTTTGGGGAAAAAACCGTTTGATACGAAATCCTGCCGTTATTATTTACTGCCACTTGCACAAAATCTGCCTTGCCGTTTTCATAAAAATAGCAATCGTTTGCTTCGCTACCTTTTAATTTTGCAATGTCAAATCCAAGCCCGAATTCCAAGCCTTTAACGGCAGGAACGCCGTAAACATAATATGCGATTAAAGATTCAAGCCCCGAAAACAGGAAATCCCCCGTGCCTACAGGCACGCCAAATACGATAACTTCCACGATTCCGCCAAGGCTATCTTCCTCAGCTTTTGCGGATTCAATTTCTTTTAACATTTCGTGCGAAAGGGGCTGAACTTTCATTTCACTATTTAGGCGCGCAGGCGGAAAGCCCTTATAACTAAAGCCCTTTATTCCGCCGATTTCGGAAACATAAGATAAAAATTTAATGCCCTTTCGGTTTAAAATTTGCTTGGCGATACCGCCTGCGATAACCAAGGGCGCAGTCATTCTTCCTGAAAACTTACCGCCTCCGCTGATATCATAATCTAATCCATATTTAATATAGGCAGGATAATCTGCGTGGGAAGGGCGGGGCTTGAATGCCAAATCCGCGTAATCATTTGGCTTTTGAGAGGTGTTTTTTATAAACGCTTCAATGGGTTCGCCTGTGGTAACACCGTTTGCTATCCCCGATTTAATATTTAAAATATCAGGCTCTTGGCGACTTGTGGAAAATACCGCCGAACTTGCTTTCCTTAAATTTAGATACTCTTGCAACAAGCCCAAATCAATAGATTCCCCTTTGGGGATTCCGCTTAAAACCATGCCGATTTCCGGCGCGTGCGATGCACCGTAAATTTTTAAATCAATCACAAATGCGCCCTCCTAAAGCCAAAAAATCCTCATAAAAATTAGGGTAGCTTTTGTTTACGGCTTCCTTATCTGTGATAACAGTTTCACCGCCGTTAAAAGCCCCCATTACCGCACCGCACATAACTATGCGGTGATCGTTAAACCCCAAAACCGTTCTTTTTTCATTTTGTGCTAAATTATTATCACCCTTAATTATGATTGAATCACCTTTGCATTCTGCCTTTTTTCCAAACGCTTTAAGCAAACTTAAAGTCGCCTCAACCCTATCCGATTCCTTGATTCTTAAGCGTTCTATATTTCTAATCACGGATTCGCCTTTAGCGCGAGATAAAAGCACGGATATAATCGGCACGATATCGGGAATATCTTCCGCATTGCACTCCATTCCTTTAAGATTTCCGCGCGATACGCGCACTGAGGAATCACTGATTATTTCCACATTAGCACCTGCATTTTTAAGCACGGTTAAAATTTCTTTATCACCTTGCACGGAATTTAGGTTAAGCCCGCTTACGGTTACACCCTTTCCAAGTGCGCCTGCCACAAGCAAAAACGAAGCGTTAGAAAAATCACCCTCAACGCTGATTTCCTTGGGCGCAATGTACGCTTGATTGCCTTTAATAAAATACCCGCTATCGGTTTTTGTAATTTTAATGCCGAAATCTTTAAGCACTTCAAGGGTTATATCCACATAGCCTTTGCTTCTTAAAGGTGAGGTAATTACTATTTCCGAATCACCGTCTAAAATTGGAAGCGCAAGCAAAAGCCCCGAAATGAATTGCGAACTAACACTGCCCGAAATCTCATAAACCCCTGCGTTAAGTTTGCCCGAAACCTTATAAGGCATTTCGCTGTTAATTTTCGCGCCGTTTTGGTTAAGCACGGAAATTAAATCTTCCATTGGTCTTTCGCCCAAGCGTCCTTCGCCCTTAAATTCCGCGTTAATGCCAAGCGCAGACGCTATCGGCAATAAAAACCTAAGAGTAGAACCGCTTTCGCCACAATTTAGCACCTTTTCACCGCTTTCCATTGCTTTTAGGCAGTTAGCAGTTGCCACAATATCGTTTGAATGTGCAAGATTTTTAATTACCGCTTTTTGGTTTTTGGCAAGGAATGAAGCAATCAAAATTCTGTGCGCGAAAGATTTTGAGGGCGGGCAAACTACCGCACCGCTTAGGGGCGAACCTGCTATTTTTGTATCCATGGCAACAAATCCCCCAATTCTTTAAAGCTAATATCATGCAGTTTACATTTTCCGATTTCTTCAATAAGCACAAGTGTAATTTTACCGCGTGCGGATTTTTTATCACTTTTTATCGCATTTAGCACGGTTTTGGGCGGTGTGCTATTAAGATAATCAAGTTTATCATGGCTTGCTTTTAAAAGATTTAAAATCTTTTCTTCTTCACCGCTTTTTAATACATTAAGCCTTTTTGAAACTTCCAAGATATATTTAATGCCTGCAATTACGGCAAATCCGTGAGGCACGCTAAAGTTAAAAATCTTTTCTATTGCGTGCGCGAAGGTATGCCCAAGATTTAAAAGTTTTCTTTCACCGCTTTCATGTTCGTCCTTTTCCACTATCTTCTTTTTGCAGTTAATTGAGAATTCTATAATTTCCTCAAGCATATTTTCGCTTGGATTTTCTAAATCTTCCCTCTTAAAGCCACCGCCGAAAAGGATTTCATATTTAACAACTTCGCCCATGCCGTTTTTAAATTCGCTTTGCGTTAAGGTAGATAAAAGCCTTGCATCTGCGATAACGGCAAGCGGTTGCTTAAAAACCCCCACGAGATTTTTGCCTTTGGTAAGGTTGATACCAGTCTTACCGCCCACGGAAGAATCTACCATTGAAAGCAGGGTTGTGGGGCATTGGATATAATTTATTCCCCTTAAAAATGTGCCTGCCGTAAAGCCCGCCAAATCCCCCACCACACCGCCACCGAGTGCGATAATTAAATCTTTTCTTGTGAATTCATGCTTTGCAAGCGTGTTAAGAAGCCTTGAATAATCTTTAAGAGATTTTGATTGTTCGCCCCCTTTAACCGCATGGCAAAACACTTTTACCTTTCTTTTTTTAAGAACAGCTAAAACTTCTTCATAGTAAAGTTTATAAACTGTGGCGTCTGTAACCACCATTACTTTGGTGGCTTCCAAAAAATCTATGTTTAAAAGGCGTTCCGCTAAAATGCCTGCGCCGAGGAAAATATCGTAATTTTTATTAAGATTAACACTAATTTGCTTCATCGTTTTGTTTCTTCCAAGTCCTCATTTGCTTATCCATTTGTTCTTTCTTAGCATTGCAATCCAAAAGGTGCGCGGTTAAGTCAATTTCGTTTCCGCTTGCTAAGTGGGCTTTAACCTCATTCATTTTGCTCACAAAAATTTCAATTTCGTTAATAAGATTATCCCTGTTCTCAAGAAAAAGTTCTGCCCACATTTCGGGGTTAAGCTTGGCTACGCGCGTTAAATCTCTAAAACTTCCTGCGGAAAAACCCTCATTGAGTTCGCACACGGGGTTAAGCATAAAGCAAGACGATATAACATGAGGAAGCTGAGAGGTATACGCAATTATTTTATCATGTTCCTCACCTGTGGTGGTTTTTACAAAGCCAAAACCGATATCCGTAAGCAAAGATTTGATTTCTGAAAGCGTGGCGATATCCGCCGAAACAGGCGCGATAAGCACAGACGCTTTTTCAAAAAGAAGCGGTGAGGAATGGTTTATTCCTGAAAATTCCTTGCCTGCCATTGGGTGCGTGCCTATGAATTTTAAAAGAGGATACTTTTCGGAAAGTTTTTTCATTTCCGCAAGCACACCGCGCTTTGTGCCTGCAATATCCATTACGGTTGTGCCTTTTTTCAGCTTTTTGGACGCTTCCCTCATGGCGACAATCGTAGCTTTCGGGTTTAAGCAAATTAAAAGAATGTCCAAATTTTCATAATCGGCATTAGAAACAAGCGGTGCGGTTATCGCCCCCAAAAGCCCTGCTTTCATCATGGTATCTTCGGATATGTCGTAACCGAACACCTTGAAAGGTGTTTTTTTAAGTATCGCCCTGCCGAGGCTACCGCCTATTAGTCCTAATCCTATAATTCCTATATTCATAATTTCTTATTTTCGCCTTTAATTATAAAACCTTGCCCACAAGAGGAAGAATGACTTTTAGTTTTTTAATAAGAGTGTCAAATTGATTGGGTTTGATACATTGAGGCCCGTCACAAAGTGCTTTTGAGGGATCATTGTGAACCTCAATAATCAAGCCGTCACTTCCTGCGCCCGCCGAAGCAAGCGACAAGGGTTCAACAAGGCGGGAAAGCCCCGAAGCGTGGCTTGGATCAACAATCACAGGAAGGTGAGTTAGTTCCTTAATCAAAGGAATTGCGGATAAATCAAGGGTGTTTCTTGTGTAGTTTTCAAATGTTCTGATACCGCGTTCGCAAAGGATAACATTTTGATTGCCCTCACTCATGATATATTCCGCACTCATAAGCCATTCTTCAATGGTGTTTGCAAGCCCTCTCTTTAATAGGATAGGCTTACTCATTGTGCCAAGTTCTTTCAAAAGCTCAAAGTTTTGCATATTTCTTGCGCCCACTTGCACGATATCCACATGCTTTTCAAATAAATCAATGTGCTTTGCATTCATGATTTCCGTAACGAAAGGCAAGCCCGTTTCTTCGCGCGCTTTGATTAAAAGTTTTAACCCCTCTTCCCTTAAACCTTGAAACGCGTACGGCGAAGTTCTTGGCTTAAACACACCGCCACGCAAAATGTGCGCGCCCGATGCCTTCACCGCTTTTGCGATTTCAATTATCTGCGCCTCACTTTCCACCGAACAAGGCCCTGCCATTAGGGTGAAATTCTTTCCGCCGATTTTTGCATTACCCACCGTAATAACCGTGTCTTGAGGGTGAAATTTTCTGTTTGCTTTTTTAAACGGTTCGGATATTCTCTTAACCGCTTCCACGATTTCAAGCGAACGCACAAGATCGGCGTCTACGCGCGAAACATCGCCCACAAGCCCCATAATCGTGCAGTTTTCGCCTTCACTCAAATGCACATTTAGCCCAAGGGATTTAACCCATGCAATTAGGTTATCAAGTTGCTGTTGTTCTCTTTCTTTTTTAATTACAAGAATCATTTTTCTTTTCCTTATATCCGCATAAATTTTTATGCCTTAACCGTTTAAATTTTGATTATTTTAATTTCTACTTCTGTTTTAATGCTTTCGCCTGCCTTCAATGCGATAGGGGTTATGTTGGGCGCAAAGCGTGAGGTTGAGGGTTCTATGCCAAGCGCATAATCACCGCTTAGTGCGTTTTTCCATTGCAGGAAATATTTTAAAATTTCGTTTTTATAATTAAAGCTAAGTTTAAGCCCAAGTTTTTTATTGATTATATCAATTTGCGTTTTTGGTTCGCTGAACGAATGAATAAAGTTTTCTTCCGCGTAGTCCTTATCGGGCGCGCTAAAAACCCCTGCTGTTTTTTCGTTCTTTTTTGATTTTTCGTCCCGCCCGATAATGCTAACAGAATTGGAAATTATCTCAGTTTTTTCGTCAAGCAAGGGGTAGCCGATATTGAAGTGATAAAGCAAATAAATATCTTGGGGCTTAAAGCCTTTGTTCAAAACTTCGTCCGAAACTATCAGCTTATCAGGATAAATTTTATAGCACCTTCTTAGCACTAAGTTTTCACCAAAAAGCGCGGTTTGGGAAACTTCGCCCTCTAAAATTGCCACCGTAATTCCGTTTTCAATAATTACTTCTTTTCTAATAATACTTGCAGGCGAAGCACCGATTCTGCCGTGCTGAACGCTTTTTTCTGTGGGGTTTCCGATATTATCAAGCCCGCAGGTAAATAAAAATCCGCCCGAAAAGCTATTCATATATCCGTGCGCGCCTGTGTACGCAACGAAAGGCGAAACCGCACCGTTTTTAGAAATGTAAGCAAGGTTAATGCCGTTAAAACTCATTTCGCCAATGTCAAAAGCCCTGCCCGTTTCCACGCTTAAATATAGCCCTTGATTTTTAACCAAAAGCTGTTCAAGCCCCGAAGAAATCCCCCCGCGCACGCAAACTTCTTTAATATAAGCAATTTGGCTTAAGTTGCCAAGCTTTCCCAATTCAATCATAATAATACATTATATCACATTTATTTTGCTTACGCTTACTCTTTTTAAAAAAACTTGCTTGCATAAATGCGTATTTTACCGCTATATTGCCGCTATTTTATACACCACACTGCATACAACGGCACCGATTTAATATCATTCTCAAAGCCAAAGTTTTTGGTAGATATGCGTATTGAATATTTTGGGCTGTATTTTTTAATAAACTGCATAAGACTTTTTGCTTTTACATTGTCTGCAGATTTTACTTCAATCGGCAATACTGTTTCTTCGCCTTGCCACACAAAATCAATTTCAGCTGTGCCGTCACTTTCCCAATAGTAAAGCGGTATTTCATTTGCCGCAAGTTGTTGTGCCACATAGTTTTCAGTCAAAGCACCCTTTGCTTCACCGCCATAATTTTTATCAGCAATTATGTTCATGGGTATAGAATCATTTTTAGCAACAAGCAAGCCGACATCTGCCATATACACTTTGTACGATAACGGGTCAACATAAAAGTTTAAGGGCAATTTGCCTTCTCTGGCTTTGGTGCATTGCAAAATAATGCCAGCTTGTTTTAGCCAATCTAAACTATCTTCATAGTCTTTTGCCCTTGCCCCGCTTTTAATTAAATTATATTGAAATTTACGATTCTCTTTTGCTAACTGGAAAGGAATGCTGTCATAAGTAGCATTGGCTCTTTTTGCTTCTGTTGAAGTTGAATACTTTGTCATATCCCTTGCGTATGTTTCGTGAATATACATTTGTTTTGCTTTAACCGATATAAAATTCTTTGTTTCTAAATAAGTTTTAACTGCTTCCGGCATACCGCCCACAACAAGATAAGTTCTATATAATTCCAATGCTTTTTCGTGCAATACCAATTCTTTATTATTATCAAAACTTTCCTGAATAGATTTTACTAAATGGCCATTATTTGTTGCCATTAAAAATTCTTTGAAATTCATAGGAAACATGTGCAGTATTTCAACTTTGCCCACAGGAAAAGAAAAACTCTCTCGCTTTACCGCAAGCCCAAGCAAACTGCCGGCGCAAACAATATGATATTCAGGGGCTACTTCATAAAACCTTTTTAATGAAGCAAGTGCCGCATTGCAGGCTTGAATTTCATCAAATATTATTAAGGTGCTGTTTGGGATTATTTGAATGCCAATATGGGCTGATAAATCATTTACTAAAGTGTGAATATCGTCAACACCCTTATTAAAAATATCCTGCAATCTTTTATTGCCTTCAAAAAAGAAATATGCAACATTGTCATAATGAACTCTGCCGAATTCACATAAAGTATGACTTTTGCCGACCTGCCTTGACCCGAA
>WQYD01000036.1 GCA_009781445.1 Bacillota bacterium
GGCGCAATATCGCATGTGTGCTTGGTGCAATCTCTATCACAGGTTACACAAACATGTAATTCACAGGTTCTATTGCAAGCCTCATTATCGCAGGTATGTTCTGTGCAATCTCTGTCGCAGATAGCACAGATATGCAATCCGCAAGTTCTTGTGCAATCACCGCATACATGAAGTCCGCAGGTTCTTTCACAGATAGCGCAGGTATGCAGAGTGCATGTCCTGTTGCACGCTGTGTCGTTACAGATATGCAATTCGCATATGGTTTCACATATACCGCATATATGTAATGTGCAAGTTACTTCACAAATTGCACATGTATGCAAATCGCAACCAACTTCACATTCTGCACATATATGCAGTTCGCATATTCTTTCACAAGCCTCGTTATCGCAAATGTGTTCTGTGCAAACTTCACCGCACGGAATGCACACATGAAGTTCGCAGATTATATCGCAATCCTCGCAGATATGTTGTTCGCATATGAAAAGTTTTTCGCAACCTATGCTTAGGCACACGGCTAAGCAGTTTGGGGTTTCGCCGAATTTGCACTCTAAGCAAGGGTCGGCGGTTATGGTTATAGTGGCAGGAACTGTGGTATCACCGGGAATGATATCCCAATCCTCAGTGAATCTAATATTGGAATCATAATGCGTATATTCTATTATTACAGTGGTAACCTCCGTAACTGCAATAAACGCGTTGTCCGTGTCAAGTTCGCTTACGCTGACTGTCGTTTGCGTGCCTATCCTAACGCCGTTATTTACAAGCAATGTTATTTCTGCGAACTTAAACACAGGGGCAGAAATATGATTGTTCGCGCTGAATGGAACGCCTGAATGAAATATTAGAACGCAACCGTTTCGTGGCGTTTGTGCAGAAGCCATTCCCGCTTCTGTGGGGGAATTGTTGAAAACATTTGTTTTTACATAAGTGAATACGGTTGTATCAAAAAGAATCGGCACTTGAATGGCACTTATATTAAATTCACTGCTATTATAAACCCAAACTTCCACCACAATTTCTTGACCGTGTGAAAGATTGTGAAGTGAGGGGGTAATTATTCTAAATTCCCCACCGCCTGAGGACGGATTTTCAAATGGGCATTTGCAGGGGTGAAGGTAGCAAACAGGGCAACAGAAGCAAGTTAAAGAACATTCCTTTTCGCAAAGTTCGCAGGTGTGGAAATCGCATTCGCGTGCGCAATCGGCGCACACATGTAAATCGCAAGTTCTTCCGCAATCAATGCAGGTGTGTTCTGTGCATGGAACTGCGCAATCCGTTCTAAGGCAAGCGCATAAGCATTCTCTTAATTCGCATTTTGGGTTGCAAATGTTGCAATATAAACCGCTATCACAAACCCTTTCACAAATCGCGCATAGGTGTAAGGTGCATTCCCTTTCACAGATTCCGCATATGTGTAAATCGCAATCCCTATCACAATCCGTGCATATGTGTTCGCCACATTCGTAAACGATATCGCAAGCGGGGTGTAAGCAGATTTCGCCGCATTCAGGGTTTAAGCTGAAAACGCACTCATAGCAGAAATCACTAATTATCGTTATGCTTATAGGTGCCACAAAGTCCCCCGCACCTGAGCTGTGGTGCGTGTGGAATTGAAGCAGCGGAACTGAAAACAAGTCAATGATAGAATCTTCGTTGCGCGTATCCACTGCTATTTGGGTTATAGGGTCATAAATCAGCGTTGAGCTTGTGCTAAAGGTTATTGTGGCGAATTTAAAAACAGGTGCGGTTACAGGGTTTGGCGAACTGATATCTTTCAAAACAGAAATAAACAGCATTCCGTTAGCAGGGTCATTGCTGAAGTGATTGGAAGGTATAGTTCCCCCCATGCTCTCGTTGATAACGGTAGATTTATGCGTGAGTACAGCCGTGTCAAAGCTGATAGGAATTCCTGCACCGTTAATGCCGAATTCATTATTATTATTATTATAAATCCAAACTTCAACCACAATTTCTTGACCCCAAGAGGTTAAATGTGTGTTAGGGGCGATTAATCTAAATTCGCCACCGCCTGAGGATGGGTGTTCAAAGGGGCAGGCGCAGGGGTAGAGGTGGCAGGTGGTACAGCAGTAGCACCATGGGGCTTTTTGGCAACCGAAAACTTTAGAACAATTTGGGTGAGGGCAGATGTCCCCGCACCTGCTATCTCCGTCAAATTCGCAAATGAGGCAATCAACTGTGCATTCGCAATCGTCACAAGCTAAATCGCAAGTTAGCCCCCCGCAATTTCTTAAGCATTCACAGTAAACGAATTCCCTCCACAAAAACACCCAAATATTGTTCTCAATAAACCCGCTGTGAAACACATACCCTTCAAATTTATCCTTTTCAGGCTCGGCAAAATCCCCCACGGCAAGCGGGGTGAGAGGCTTGAACTTGGGCGCAAGATATTCCGTGGTAGGCGGATCTTCACCGTTTAAAAACCTATTTGCACTGCCAAGAACATGGGTGTTTGGGGCATACTGCGCATAAAGGGTTGTGCCTGCATTCACGGCTTGCCCCACAGTGTGAGAAACATTTGCCGAAGTGGCATTAAAATTCGCGCTTGCACCCCAGCCAAGGAAACGATACCCCGAAGGTATGCTGTTTGGGCTTGGCAAAGTGTACGAAGTTGCGTTTCTTGGCCATTGTGCCTCGTCTCCAATTGAATTAGGACGGTTATAAACTTGCTCTTGATTGTAAGAAGTTCCGTTGCTTGAACTATGTAAAAATGTGTTAATTAAGGTTGGATTCTGAGATATCCTTGATTGCAACTCTACACTCGTAATTCTTACCCAGTGATCTCCGTTGCTGTTCCCTGAAAGCCTGAACGATGCTTGCAAGCCAAGCGTGAGATAGCTCCGATCTATGCCTGCGCCACTCGGACTTACCCAGACTGTTTCAAGAGTGGTTGATCTTCGGAATTGTGCAGGTTTTTGGTTATTTGGGGGGAATGCTTCTTGAGGGTTTAGTATGTTAATACTGTTAGGGCCAGAAGAATGAAAATCCCCCATTGATGCCCCGAAGTACCCAGACGCATTTCCGGCTTGAAATCTTGTGCCTCGCCCCGGATTGAGAGAAACGCGCGCCCTTGATTCCGTTGTGACGGCGGTATTGTTGTTCCCTGCGCCAACCTCAATGCCTACCCGCACGCGAAATTGCATTGTGTAACCCATATTTAACCATAAGTGCCTTACATTCCCAGTAATAGGAATGCGGACAATAGCTTCGGGGTGGCAAGTGAGTTCAGATGAACGCACATTCGCCATGCTAAGCCCAAGCCTGTCATTTGCACCATGAAATGTGCTTTCCTTCCCTGCTCTTTCTAAATCAAAGCGAACATTATTGTCGCCACGCTCTACCCATGTCCAACTGCCTCGTGTCAAAGAATTAGTTATTCCATTTGAATAATTAGTCCAGTCGCCTCCAACCCCCTGATGGGCATACCTATAGCCACCAACTTCATTACTTGTTGTAGGTTTCCATCCGGACATTGCACGATTGCCCAAATGGTCAAATATAAAGTCTGAATCAGCGTTTACAGCGATGCCAAGAATGTCGCTTGGACGATTCCAAAATGCGAACAGAGTAATATTCCCTGTTTGGCTTGGCAAAATTTCCACAACCCAAGCACCGTTTGCATTACCAAGACGCCAACCACGGAAAGTAAAACCGTCCCTTGTAACAGACGGCATATTTTGCGGTCTTACCCCTATACCGTGAACATAAGTTGTGGGACGCGCACCGATACCGTCTCTAAGTGTGGCACGCAAGTTGGCGTCACCAGTGTTTAAATTCCAAGTTATAGTTGAGGTAAGTGCGCCGTGAAAAGTGGCACTAAGTGTGTAATCGCTATAAACATAAGGCAAAACCCAGTTAGAACCGATTTGTTCTAATTTTACCACCTCGCCGTCTAAGTCAAAGGTGGCATAAAGGCTATTTAAATTAAAGCCACCGCTACTGCTGTTAACGGTGTAAGTAACGCGTTGATAATTTCCAAGCTGAACAATGCTTGCTTGGGGATTTAAAACCGAAGCAGTGGAATCAAAAGAAGCAACATATTGAGGTTCTTCATTTTGGCTTGCACTTAAGTTAATTTCATTAGCATTTAAACCAAAAGCAAAAATCAAGGATAAAAATAATAAAAAAGCAAGGATTGTGGTTACAAAGCGGGCAGAAAAAATTCCTCTGTGCGTCCTGTAAAGCATAATTAGTTTTCCTCCATTATGTATATATACTATAACAGTGTATCATACAATGTGAATAAAGGCAAGAGGCAATTTTTTTAATTCAGAATTCAGAATTCAGAATGCAGAATTATGGAATCTAAATATCATTATTAGTTAATCCGCTAAAGCCCCGAAGGGGTGAAATGTGCATAACCCCATGCAAGCGGTAGCGATGCTTGGGGCAAAACGAAGAAACATGGATAACAACACAAAACCCACCTTTCTGCCAACGGCAGAAAGGTGGGTTTTGTTTGTGCGGGTATGCTTGCTGTACTGTTGCCGTGGGTTTCACCCACGGTTATGCACATTAAGCCCCTTTGGGGCTTTATGCGGATAAATAAATATGAGATTTAGAATCCACCATTCGTAAATCGTAAATTGTAAGTCGTCATTATCCTTAATGAGATTTAGAATCCACCATTGTGCGCTGTGCGCTGTGCGTTGTGCGCTGACATTGGGTTTCACCCACGGTTATGCACATTTCACCCCTTGCGGGGTTCTGTTAGGAATTTATCCATAATTCTGCATAATGTTTTGAGAAAATAGTAAAAGTATTGCATTTTGGTGATACTTATAATAAAATAGAATTGAGGTGAATAATGCTTGATTACACAATAAATTTACTTTGGGACGGCGATGCAGGCGTTTGGGTTGCCACAAGCCAAGATGTACCGGGGCTTGTGCTTGAATCGGGTTCATTAGATGCGCTTATTGAAAGAGTGCGTTTTGCATTGCCTGAGTTACTTCTTTTAA
Source organism: Bacillota bacterium (assembly GCA_009781445.1). Lineage (GTDB taxonomy): Bacteria > Bacillota > Clostridia > Christensenellales > DTU072 > WQYD01. Next base: position 4,983 of record WQYD01000036.1, read on the forward strand.
ACGGTAAGGTTTTTAAAACTTTAAATTAGGAATTTATCCGCTAAAGCCCCAAGGGGGCGCGATGTGCATAACCGTGGGTGAAACCCACGGCACAAACGGCATAAGCCACACACAAAATCAAAACACCACCCCCCTTCAGCCGTGGGCTGAAGGGGGGTGGTGTTTTATAAAATCATAGTCTGTTCCCTTACCCCGCGCTACGCTACCGCTTGCACGGGGTTATGCACATTTCACCCCTTGCGGGGTTCTATTGGGAATTTATCCATAATTCTTAATTCTTAATTCTGAATTCTGAATTTTTGAGTTAACTCGTTAACTCAAATTCCCTTTCGTTCTCGGATAAACTGCCGTATCTCTAATATTTCCTATTCCTGTGATGTACATTAGCAAGCGTTCAAGCCCCAAGCCGAAACCGCTGTGGGGGACTGAACCGAACCGCCTTAAATCAAGGTAATTATCGTAATCCGATACTCTCATGCCACGATCTTTGATTGCTTCAAGCAGTTTGTTATAATCTGCTTCGCGTTCTGAACAGCCGATAATTTCGCCCACCCCTGGGACTAATAAATCCGTGGCAGACACGGTTTTGCCGTCTGCATTTTGCTTCATATAAAAGGATTTAAGTTTTTTGGGGTAATTAACCACGAAAACAGGGCGGTTAAATACTTCGTCAGTCAAATAGCGTTCGTGTTCGGTTTGCAAATCGCAACCCCATTCTACAGGGAATTGAAATGTTTTTCCGCTTTTTTTAAGAATTTCAAGGGCATTTGTGTAATCAATTTTCGCAAAGTCTGATTCTACCACAGAGGTTAGCTTTGCTATAAGCCCTTTTTCGTAAAACTTTTCAAAAAAGGCAAGTTCGTCTTTACAATTATCAAGCGCGTATTTAATGATAAATTTAATCATTTCTGTGGCGATTTCAATGATATCGTCTATTTCCGCAAACGCAACTTCGGGTTCAATTTGCCAAAATTCCGCCGAATGGCGGGCGGTATTTGAATTTTCTGCCCTGAATGTGGGGCCGAAAGTGTAAATTTTGCCGAAAGCCATTGCCATAACTTCACCCTCAAGTTGCCCCGAAACGGTTAAGCCTGCTTGCTTATTAAAAAAATCTGCTTCGTAATAATCTTTTTCGGTTTTAAATTTATCCGAATATCCAATTGTGGTAACCTTGAAAATTTCGCCTGCGCCCTCGCAATCACTGCCTGTGATAATAGGGGTGTGGACATAAGTATAATTTCTATCAAGGAAAAATTTGTGGATAGCTTCACTTAGCTTGCTTCTTAGGCGGAACATTGCGCTAAAAGTGTTCGTGCGAACCCTAAGGTGCGGAACGGTGCGCAGATATTCAAGCGTGTGGGGCTTTTTTTGAATGGGATATTCAGCAGGGCATTCACCAAGAAGGGTAATGGCTTTAGCGTTAATCTCAATTCCCGCGGGATCATTGGTGGCGGTAACGCACACGCCGTCTACCTTAAGTGCAGAACAAAGCGGTAAAAAGGCATGAGAATCCTTAATTACTTCCTTATCAATCACTATTTGCAGGTGCTTAAAACTTGTGCCGTCATTCAACTCTAAAAACGCAGTGTTTTTAGAATCCCTTGATGTCCTCACCCAACCGCAAACGGTAACCGCTTTGTTAAGGAAGGCTTTTTTGTTTTCGTAAATGTTTTTAATATCTGTGTGTTTCATGTTAACCTCTCAGCGCACAATGCACAGCGCACAGCGCACAATGGTGGATTCTAAATCTCATTATTAGTTAATTGATCCATAATTCGTACTTTGTACTTCGTACTTCGTACCTAAAATAAGCAATTCCTTACATTGTGCGCTGTGCGCTGTGCGCTGTGCGCTATAAATAATGCTATCACACTTGACAGCCCAAGCGCAACAAATGTATACTTTAAATAATGGTTTTAAGTAAAAACGGCGCAAATCTTTATTTACCGCAGGGTAAATCGGGTAAAATAACGCACCTTGCAATCGGCGCGCACCAAGACGATGTGGAAATTATGGCTTTTCACGGAATTTCCGAATGCTATAATTGTAAGGATAAAGGGTTTTTTGCTGTGGTTGCCACAAACGGCGCAGGTTCGCCGAGAAACGGAAAGTTTAAGGGCGTTTCTGACGAAAAAATGTGCGATATCCGCCGTAAAGAACAGATTAAGGCTTCGCGAATAGGAAAATACGGCGCGCTTGCACAGCTTAATTTCGCAAGCAGTGAAATAAAATCTAAAGAATGCACCGCGCTTTTAAGCGATTTAAGGGGCATTTTTGAAGAATTTAAGCCAAAAACCGTGTATATTCACAACCTTGCGGACAAACACCCCACCCATGTGGCACTTGCGCTAAAGTGTTTGGAAGTTATGAGGGGCTTGCCTGAGGAATTAAAGCCCGAAAAGGTGCTTGGCTGTGAAGTTTGGCGGGGGCTTGATTGGCTTAGCGACAAAGAAAAGATTACGCTTGATATAAGCAGGCACGGACGGCTTTTTAAAAGGCTGATTTCCTGCTTTAAATCCCAAATCGCAGGCGGAAAACGCTACGATATTGCCACAAAAGGCAGAATGCTTGCAAACGCAACTTTCAGCGCAAGCCACCAAACAGACGGGGCAAAAAAGATAACGCTTGCCATGGACTTAACCCCTTTGATTTATGGCGATATGTGCGCGAAAGAGTTTATTTTATCAAAGATAGATTTGCTAAGAAGTGAGGTATTTTGTAGCTGAGGCTACAAAATCAGCGCACAGCGCACAGCGCACAATGTAAGGAATTACTTAATTTAGGTACGAAGTACGAAGTACAAAGTACGAATTATGGATTAGTTAATTATATAATGAGATTTAGAATCCACCATTGTGCGCTGTGCGCTGTGCGTTGTGCGCTGAAAAAAAATCTTGTGTCAATTAGGCGCAAAAGAGAGGATAGAAATGAACATATTCAAAAAAATCGGTTACAGGGCATTTCAAAAGTGCGTTAAGCAAGCCATAGCGATTGTGAAAGTGCCTACACCTGAGGTAATTTCGGGGGCGGGGGCGATTGGGTTGCTTCCTGCACGCATTAAAGCGGACGGCAACAGTAGCACACTTATTGTTACGGATAAAACCATGGTTAAGCTGAACCTTTTAAAGCCTTTAACAAGCGGGCTTGAGGCTGAAGGCGTGGCTTATGAGGTTTTTGACGGCGTTGTGCCTAACCCCACGGTGGAAAACATTGAGGACGGCTTAAAGGCTTTTAAAAGCGGAAATTTTGCCTCTTTAGTTGCTTTCGGGGGCGGTTCGGTGATTGATTGCGCTAAGATAATCGGCGCACGGTTTGCAAAACCAAAAATGCCTCTTGAAAAAATGAGAGGCAATTTTAAAATCCGCACAAAATTGCCCTTACTTTACGCTATACCCACCACGGCAGGCACAGGCAGTGAAGCCACAGTTGCGTCAGTAATTAAGGACGAAAAAACTTGCGAAAAATATGCAATTAACGATCCTTGCTTAGTGCCGAAAGTGGCGGTTCTTGATCCTGAAATCACCTTCGGATTGCCAAAGGCGATAACCGCAACCACAGGTATGGACGCATTAACCCACGCACTTGAGGCATACTTAAGCAAAAGCACAACCCCTTACACGGACAGGCTTTCAATAAGGGCAACCTCATTGATATTTGAATACTTAAAGCGCGCTTGCGATAACGGCGCGGACGCGGAAGCACGCGAAAAAATGCAACTTGCGTCATTTGACGCAGGCTGTGCATTCACAAGGGCATTTATCGGCTATGTTCATGCCATTGCGCACGCGCTTGGCGGATTGTACGGAACAGCCCACGGGCTTGCAAATGCGGTGATTCTTCCTCATGTTTTGGATAAATACGGCAGTTCGGTTACGCGACAATTATCCGAAATGGCGGAACTTATCGGCTGTTGCGATCCTGATGACGAATGGAACATAAAAGCGTCTAAATTCGTTCAAGCTATTAGAGATTTGAACGCGTCAATAGAAATCCCCGAAAAGATTTCAGGCATAAACCGTGCGGACTTTAATTTAATTGCGGATAAAGCATTAAAAGAATCTCACCCGTGGTATCCTGTGCCGAAATTCTTAAGAAAAGAGGACATTTTGGATATTCTTGATAAAATATCGGAATAAAAAACCGCAGAAATGTAGCCAAGGCTACAAAGAGAGAGAATTTTGAGTAAAGCAATCCTTGCTTTGCAAGCGAAAGGCAAAGTGAATGATAAGCATTTTAGCGAACTTGAAAAGCTTGCCGAAACGGCAGGCTATGAGGTGGTGGCAAAAACTTATCAAAGGCGGGATAAGCCCGATAAGGCTTTTTGCGTGGGCAAGGGAAAAGTGGACGAACTTAAGGCAATGGCAACCGCGCTTGAAGCTGAAACCATTATATTTGATAACGATATTAGCGGTACGCAGTTCAATAACCTTGAAAAAGTGCTTGAATTAAGCGTGATAGACAGGCGAACTCTGATTCTTGAAATTTTTGCAAACCGCGCAAAAACCAATGAGGGAAAATTGCAAGTGGAACTTGCGCAAAAGAAAAACGCACTTCCGCGCTTAATGGGCAAAGGCTTTGTGCTTTCGCGCCAAGGTGGTGGCGGTGGCGGTGGCGGTGGCGCACGGCGCGGTGGCGGTGAACAACAGCTTGAACTTGACAGGCGCACAATCCGCAAGGAAATTGCCGATCTTGAGGAAAAAATTAAAAAGCTAACCGCTGAAAGGGCGTTAAGGCGCACGCGCCGTGAAAAAAGCGGTGTGAAAGTGGTGGCGGTGGTGGGCTACACGAATGCAGGAAAATCCACCCTTATGAACACCGTAACAAAAGCGGGGGTTTTGGAAGAAGATAAACTTTTTGCCACCCTTGATCCCATTTCGCGCAGGCTATTTTTAAACGGCACAGAAGTTTTGATTACCGATACGGTGGGCTTCATATCCCGCCTGCCCCATACTTTTATAGACGCTTTCCGCAGTACGCTTGAAGAAGTGAAATTTGCGGATTTAATTCTTCATGTGGTAGACGGTTCAAGCGAATCCGCCCTCACGGAATACGATGTGGTGGAAAGCGTGCTTAAAAATGATTTAAAAATAACCGAAACCCCCATTATCACCGTAATGAACAAAGCGGATAAGGGTGAAATTAACAGCTTCCCAAGCGTGGAAAACCTTGTGGTTATAAGCGCGAAAACGGGAATGGGGGTTGAGAATTTGAAGGAAATGATTGCGAAAGTTTTGCTGAATTCAGCGCACAGCGCACAGCGCACAATGATTGATTCTAAATATCATTATTAGTTAATTGATCCATAATTCTGCATTCTGCATTCTGAATTAAAAATTATTCCACCATTGTGCGCTGTGCGCTGTGCGTTGTGCGCTGGAAAACTTAGTTTTGCACTGAAAAGAAAGTATCATTCGTATTCACGATTATGTGAAGTTCTCTGTTAAAAATATCTATAAAATAAAGCCCTCTTGATTCAAAGTCCTTTTCTATGTCTAAGCCTGCGCCGATTGTTAGCGCGTTTAATAGGGCGGTGTGGTTAAGGTTTGAGAATGCGTAAAAGTTTATGGGGTTAAACACAAACGATATGTTTTCCATATCGCCGAATTTAAGTGCGCCAAGGATATATGTTAGCATTTCAAACATACCGCCGTTTCGCTTTTCAAATTCGGCATTTATTGCCTGTGCGAATAGGATTATATCAAAGTCTTCGTAAATAAATACCAAATCGCTTGATTGTTGCGCGCTTGTTTTTTCAAATTCAAATGTAAGTTTGCCCGAATCGTATTCCACGAAGAACGCTTTTGCACCGCCGTCAGGATTCTCTATGGATAGTGAAATAAATGCGTCCTCAGGGTTATCATAATCAAATCTGAAATCAATTAAAAGATCGTAAATAATATCCGAAAGCCCCTCATATTTTGCTTTGGCGGTTACCTTGAAATCCGTTTCCATGTAATTGACATAGCCTTGATTATTTAAGGTTGCTTTGCTTACAATCGGCACAGGCGCAAGAGTGGTGTACACATTAATGCTTTTAATGTTAAGTTTGAGGTTATAGCGCGTACCCATAAAAATTGAATCCGCACCCGCTTCCACATCAAGTTCAAGATTTAAGGATTTCAGCTTTCCGTTAGTGAACCTATCCGTCCTGCCTTCTTCGGTAAAAAATTCCACTTTAAGCGTGCTATTGGGGAATTCACCCTTTTTAATCTGTTCATTTGAAACGCCAAGCAGGTTAATAAAGAGGGTGTTTATCGCTTCCATGTTAATTAAATCGGGGTTTAACCAACCTGCGATATCCAAAAATTCTTGCAATGTTTTAAGCAAATCAATTTCAAGATAATAATGGCGGGACACAAGCCCCGTGGCATTTTCTTTATATTCGTACTTGATATTTGTGGCTTGCTTAAGGGTAACAATGCCAGCAAGCGCATTTAAAATCATGACTTCGGGCATTTCAAAATTGTAAGGAAAAAACCAAAATTCGCTACCCATATCTAATAGGATTTTATTATTATTTTCGCCGATATCAAGATAAAGCGAAGTGCCGTTAGCTTCCTTATATTGATAAAGAGATATGAACGGCGTTCCTGCGCCACGCGTTAAAATGAGGCTAAGCGCGTTATTATTTAAATTTTGCGAAGAATGGTTAAGCCTTAAATCCGCATTTAGCTTTTCGCCGTTTAAGTTGATTTCGGCGGATATTTGGGCGGATTTATTCATGCCGATATTGTCGGGGGAAAGCTGTTCAAGCCGTCTTAAAACGCCGTAAATTAAATCGGTAACGGCATCGGTTTTTTCCACTTCGCCTTTTGTGTAGCCCTCTGTGTAAAAGGGATCAACGCTTGGTTTTGTGGTGGTTGTTCTGTTATTTCCGAACAAGGCTTCGCAACCTTGCATTAAAAAACCTGCAAAAAGCACAAAAATAAGTGCCGTTGCCGTCAAAATCTTAAATTTTATATTATTTTTATGCAAATTAACCCCCTGTTCGCAAGCCCTTTGTAAGCCCTAATAAAGCCCCTTCGCTATCTTAGTATTTGCAAATAATTTCTTTTACTGCTTTAATGCAATCCTTGTATTTTAAGTTTTGTTTGCTGTTATCGTTTCCGCGGATTTGAATTTCAACCTCGTCATTTTGAAGCGAACGGGGGCTGATTACCACCCTAATAGGAATTCCCATAAGATCGCAATCCGAAAATTTATATCCGGGGGAAGCATCTCTATCGTCAAAAAGCACTTCAATCCCTGCTTTTTCCATATCCGCGTAAAGTTTTTCTGCCTTTTTGCTAACGGTTTTATCGTCAATCCGTAAGGGGCAAAGGTAAACCTGCCACGGCGCGATTGCCATAGGGAAATTTAGCCCCTTTGCGTCCGCAGTTTCTTCCACCACAGAGGCAAGCGCACGCCCCACGCCGATTCCATAACACCCCATAATCGGGTTCACGGATTCGCCGTTTGCGTTTAGCACCGTCATATCCATGGATTTTGTGTACTTAGTGCCAAGTTTAAAAATGTTTCCGATTTCAATTCCGCCCGAAAGCCTAAGTTCGCCACCGCACTTTACGCAACACGCGCCGTCTTTTACCTTTGCAATGTCATGAAATTCAGAAATCTTTAAATCTCTTGCTTCGCTTATATTTATTATATGATATTCCTGCTTATTTGCACCAACCACCATATTATTCGCGCCTTTTAGCGAACTATCGTACACAATCACGGTGTTTTTAAGTTTTAAGCCTATAGGCCCGATATTTCCTGCTACCAATTCTTTGCTATCGGATAAACTTTGAGGGGCAATGTCTTTTTTAATAACCTTTTTAAGTTTGGATTCGTTAACCTCAAGATCACCACGAACAAAGCACAAAACCGAACCGCTTTCGCCTTTAATATTGAAAAACACCGCTTTAATGGTTTTTTCCTGCGGAACTTTTAGGAAAGCGGAAACTTCACTGATTTCCTTTTTATCAGCAGTGAAAACTTCTTCTTTTGGATTAGAAACAGGGCAGGGGGTAGTGGTGATCACGGATTCGGCAACTTCCATATTTGCCCTATAACCGCATTTATCGCATAAAACAAGGGTATCCTCACCGCAGTCCGCAAGAAGCATAAATTCATGGGACATACTTCCGCCCATCATGCCCGAATCGGACTGAACCGCCACAAAATTCTTCATGCCGATTCGCCTAAAGATATTTTCGTAAGCCTTAAAAGCCTTTTCGTAATAAATATCAAGATCATTTTCGGTTAAATGAAATGAATATGCGTCCTTCATTGTGAATTCACGCACCCTGATAAGCCCGCCACGGGGGCGTGCCTCGTCTCTAAATTTGGTTTGAAGCTGATAAACCATAAAAGGTAACTGCTGATAGCTTGTTACCGAATCTCTTGCAAAATGAACTGAGGCCTCTTCGTGCGTCATGCCAAGCACAAGCCCGCGGTTGTTTCTATCGGTAAACCTTGCCATTTCTTCGCCGATTGAGGTAAACCTTCCTGATTCTTCCCACAATTCGCGTGGCATAACCACAGGGAAGGAAACTTCTTGCCCGCCAATCCTATCCATTTCCTCACGGATAATGCGTTCAATTTTTTGCACGGCGCGTTTGGCAGGGGTGGCAAGCGTCCAAATACCGCTACCCACGCTTTTAATATATCCCGCCCTCATAAGCAGAGAGTGGCTTTTAATTACGGCATCCGCAGGATTATCCTTAGAACGGACGCCCACAAGTTTTGAAATCCGCATGATTTACTATTTTACCTCAATTTTGAGTTCGTAATCGTATCTGTTAAGCAGGTTGATTTTTATAATCTTTTCGCCTGCTTCGGTGAACTTGTTATCGGAATCAAGATTTAATCCTGAAATATCCACCGTTACTTTATCTTCATTGCGAAGAGGGATATCTTGCTGGCGCGAACCGTCTTTAAACACAGCCACTAAATTAATCGCATTTTGATTCCACACATCGCCCACGCTAAATTCATAATCTTCCCTGATTTCAGCGTAAATGTGGCTTAAATCGGGGGCTTTATCGTCATTGCAGGCGGTAAGTATAACCGCACCCGCACCAAGAACAGCGATAATTAACACAGCACAAAGAAATTTTTTCATAATACTTTACTTACACCTTTTTAAGGGCTTTTAATCAACCTTGTTTGCCCTTAATTTTTATTATAAGGGTATTATATCAAACCTCAACAAATTTTACAAGCCGTAGGCTTAAATATATTAACAGTAATTTTTTACTGCAAAATAAGGCAAAATCCATTATTTGGTAGCCACGGCAACCAAATTTGGCAAATTGCGCGCTATTTGCAATTATGTGGGGGAAACAGTTCCCGCCTTAATAAGCGTAAGCCGTGCGCCGAATGCCCCTGCGTTTATCTTGGTTGCAAGTTCGCTTGCTTGGCTGTAAGAATAATTGCCCACAATAACTGCTTTACCGTCTGTAATTTGAGAGTTAACGGTGGGGGACATTATTTTTTCGTCATTGATATAAATATCAAGGCTTTTGCCGATATTATTTGCCGTGGCTTCAGCAAAAGCCAATGTTCCCAAGCTGTTAAACGAGAGTGAAATTGCGTAATTGCCGTAGTCATAAATCGTTTCCGCGCTTAAAAGGTGCTTTTCACCTGAGATTACCACAGTTCCGCTATCGTCCTTAAATTCAAGTTTGGCAGGGCTACCTATAAGCGAAAGTAAAATTTCTGTGTCGGATTGATTCGGAATTTCAATTATAATTCCGTTTTCACCCTTTGTTTGCACTCTCGCTTCTGTGTAGCCTGCGGAAAATAGCAAATCAAGAATGTTATCAATTACACTGCCGATATTATCTAAGCCCGATAAGTCAACTTCATATTCGGCAAAGATAAATTGTGTTGGTTCTTCCCTGTAATTTTTATATATATTTTCATTAAGCCACTGATAAAGTTTTCCCTCTAAGCAAGTTGCGCCGTCAAATTCTTCACTAAAAGCAAAATAACTATTAAAGTTTACGCCTGCGTTAACCACGATTTTTAAAGCAATATCCGTTTCATAGCAAAAATCCTCAGCAAAAACCTCGCCGTACTCATATTTGTTAAGGCTGTACTTGCCGTTCATATGTCCTTCAAAATAAAGGCTGTACTCAAAATAGCTTACTTCACTATCGCCGTTCATAGCGTCTAACACATTTTGCCTGCTTACCAAGGTATTGCTTGAAAAACTAACTTCAGCGTAAAGAGATTGTGTGATTTCACCGCCTGCACTCTTTGTGCCTATTGCGATATATCTGTAAATCCCGTCAAATTCATTTCCGCCTAAGCAATGCGCATTAAGCACATAATCATTATCCCCGATAGGGTAAACGGTGGCACGCGCATATTCGGAATATAGGAAGCGTTCGCCGTTCACAACTTTGCAGGCTTCCACCGCAAAATCAACAATAAAGCTATCCGCAAAAGGGCTTGTGATTTTAACATAAAGTGATTGATTCTGAAATTCGCTGGGATAAAACCCGTCTGCGTCCTCGCTGAAAGCCTTTCCTTGTTCAAAGCCTTCCATATTCGTTAGCGCGTAAGCCGTTCCCACAAATAAACCCAAAAATGCGTCTTTTTCGCTTGAACCTATATCCGTATCCCCAATAAAATACTCACTTTCAAATATTTGCGCATAAGAATTCATTTCGCCAAAACTTGGCGCGGAAGTTTTGATAAAATTCATGGGCTTTGCGTTATTGAGAGGGTTTTCGTTTGAACTTTCCTCATTTAAATCAACCTCAATAATCCCTAAATCTTCGCAGATTTTCATTAAGGTTTTTTGAATTGATTCATTAGAAAGTTTGTTTTCGGCATTAGGTTCGGTGCAACCGCATTCGCTATCACAGCTTAATTTATCGCAACCGCATTTACAGCCGTCTAAGCCTGTGTCCCCGTTGCAGGCAAAAAGCAAAAGCCCAAGAGTGCTTATCAATAAAAGCACGGTTAAAATCTTAAAACATTTTTTCATAAAATCACCTAAAACTAACTGTTTACATAATTGTACAACTTTTTTAAAAAACTGTCAATAATATGCTTGCGCGCCACTTCCCCCCGTGCTATTATTTAGGCGAACAAAACAGTGCTGTGGCGTTCTTGCAAACATATAATTAAAGTTAGAATCCACCACCAATCACCAATCACCAATCACCAAGAGGGAAAGATATGAAAGCATACGCAATGATTGCACCTAACAAAACAGGTTGGATAGAAAAACCAAAGCCGATTTGCGGGCCTTTGGACGCTATTTGCCGTCCCCTTGCATTGGCTTCCTGCACTTCTGATGTTCACACCGTGTGGGAAAATGCGCTTGGCAACCGCACAAATTTAACCCTTGGGCATGAGGGCGTGGGCGAAATTGTGGAAGTGGGCAACCTTGTAAAAGATTTTAAAAAGGGCGATAGGGTTCTTGTGCCTGCAATTACCCCCGATTGGGGTTCGCGTGAGGCGCAGGGGGGATACTCAGTTCACAGTGGCGGAATGCTTGGCGGTTGGAAATTTTCTAACATTAAGGACGGTATGTTTGCGGAATTCTTCCATGTAAATGAAGCAGACGCTAACCTTGCACTTGTGCCTGAGGGCATGGATTTAGGGGTTGCCACAATGCTATCCGATATGCTTCCCACAGGATTTCACGGTGCGGAACTTGCAAACATTGGCTTTGGTGATACCGTTTGCGTTATCGGCATTGGCCCTGTGGGGCTTATGGCTGTTCGTGGCGCATCTCTTAGGGGCGCAAGCAAAATTTACGCGGTTGGTTCGCGCCAAAATTGCATAACCGTGGCAAAGGCTTACGGTGCGACAGATATAATCTCTTACAAAAACGGTAAAATCTCAGAACAAATTTTAAAAGCCACAAACGGCGAAGGTGTGGACAGGGTGATTATCGCAGGCGGTACGGTAGACACATTTGAAGAAGCCGTTAAAATGCTAAAGGCGGGGGGATATATAGGAAATGTGAATTACCTTGGCGAAGGGGACTATATTAAAATTCCGCGCGTTGATTGGGGCGTGGGCATGGGGCATAAGCACATTGTGGGTGGCTTAATGTTCGGCGGACGCCTAAGAGTTGAAAAACTTGCCTCATTGGTTACCTCTGGGCGCGTTGATCCCTCACTGCTAATAACCCACCGCTTTAAAGGCATGGACAAAATTGAAGAAATGCTATTTCTAATGCGCGATAAGCCCGCTGATTTAATTAAGCCTGTAACTATTATTGAATGGTAAGTTGGCGCAAACAAGTTTGCTGACGAAGTCGCTTCGCTTATGAAGACGCAAACAAGTTTGCTTATGAAGTCGCTTCGCTTATGAAGTGTTGCTACGCAACATGAAGGAATGTTATATATAATTATCCATAATAAGGCGAAGCCGTCTTCACAAGCGTAGCGTCTTCACAAGCGTGCAAGGCACGCGTCTTCACAAGGCGAAGCCGACTTCGTATTTTCATGCCGTTAGGCAAAATATAAGAACCTGCCTGTGGCAGAACCTTGGCGTTCGCCACTTCGTGGCTCGGCTAAATTGCAAAAAAGCCACATTTTCATGTGGCTTTTTTGCATGGGGGGATATATGGGAGATGTATAGATACAGCTTTCGCTGTTATCATTTAATTAGAACGCCATCATTACTTTGGAACGAAGCGGAACATCTTCGTCAAATATAATTTCTTCAAGTATATCTGGATCAAAAGAGGCTGAGAAACGCATTGCTTTTACCAACGGAACATCGGGATCATCAAGTATCATAGAGAAACGCATTGCCCTTACCAACGGAACATCTTCATCAAATTCCCATTCGGTGTCGCTATTGCTTAAGAATGAACGCATTGCTTGCATTAAAGGAATATCTTCGTCAATTATAGAGAAGCGTAGGGGAACTTCTTCTTCTATAATAACTATATCTTCAATGTCAAATAGTGAAGAAAAGAAACGCAAGGGGGTATCAGGTGTGCCGATAGTATCTAATGTTTTGAACAAGAATGCGCCTGCACCGAGTGCTAAGCAAAGAACTAATGTTGCACCGATTATTTTTTTAATTTTACTCATTTTAGTTGTTTTCATTTTTTTGGTTCCTTTTTAATGATATTAGGTTTGTTTTGTGTTTTGTTGAGGTGTTTTTCAACTGTCTTCAACCTATCATGTTATATTTTCATTGTCAATACCCCAAATTTTAGTAAAATAATGGTAAAACATGGAAAGGATAAACTAATAAAAGGTGCATATTTGCACCGTTTTCGTTTGAAACCGCCCAAAACACAGCGTGCTTGAAAATAGCTGTGCGCTTAGAGGGATTTTTTATTGAAATTTTTAAGGGAAAATGAAAAAGTTATGCGTGAAGTTATTATAATCAAAAGTATAATATTTTTCGGCGTTGCACGCTGAAAAAAATTTCCCCCTTTACAACTTCCAATATATACCATATACTTAAAGTACAAAAGTATCCTGACTTTATCACACCACATGAAAGTTATAGATATATATAAGGAAAGCATAATGAAAGTTATAGATATATATAAGGAAAGCATATAACCATGAAACCAAGGCAGATAA
>WQYD01000037.1 GCA_009781445.1 Bacillota bacterium
CGCTTGCGTTCAGTTGTGAAGACGCTACGCTTATGAAGACGCAAACAAGTTTGCTTATGAAGACGCTTCGCTTGTGAAGTGTTGCTACGCAACATGGCGGAATGTTTATATATAATTATCCATAATAAGGCGAAGCCGACTTCACAAGCGAAGCGTCTTCACGCGCCAAAGGCGCACTTCACAAGGCGAAGCCGTCTTCATATCTTAATTGTTGACTACAATTAAAAGAGGAATGTATAATATATGTGAGGAAATAAAAATGAGAGATTTTGGCGAAGAATTTAAAAAGCGCACAAAAGCGATTGCTGATCTTGTGAGGGCAAGCGGTGCAAAGGGCATAGTTTACGGAAACAGTGGCGGAAAGGATAGCGTTCTTGTGGGGATTTTGTGCAAGTCTGCCTGTGAAAATACTTTAGGGATTATGATTCCTTGTGCCACCAAAAGGAACTTCGGCGAGGATTTAGCGCACGGCAAAATAATTGCGGATATGTTTAATATCAATTCGCACACGGTAGATATTACCGCCGTAAGGAATCTTTTAATTAAAACCCTTGAGGATAGTGATATTTCCTTAAATCCGTCTGCCGTTAATAACATTGCACCGCGCCTTCGCATGACATTGCTTTACGCCGTTGCCTCAAGCCAAAATCTTTTGGTGGCAGGCACAAGCAACTTTAGCGAAAAATATGTGGGCTACTTCACAAAATGGGGGGACGGCGCGTGCGACTTTAACCCGATTGCAGATTTAACCGCCCGCGAAGTTTGTGAGTTTTTGCGCTATTTGGGCGCACCCGAAGATATCATTTCAAAGCCACCGTCTGGCGGATTGTTTGACGGGCAAACAGACGAAACGGAACTCGGAATCTCGTACGAAAAGATTGACGATTACCTTCTCTTCGGCAAAGCCTCAAATGAGGACAAAGCCCTAATAGAATCCCTTCACCAAAAAACCGCCCACAAAAGAAATTGAGGTAAATACCTGTGCATGGCGGAAAGAGATTTTTAGATAGATTTTTAAGTAACCCTTGGACTTTTTTGTAACTTTATGCTATTCTAATAGAAATGATAGGCAAAAATAAATTTGGGATTGAAATACTTGACACAACGCTTAGGGACGGGGCGCAGAGTGAAGGTGTGTCCTATTCCGTTAGTGATAAGATTAATGTGGTTAAGGCACTTGACGATTTCGGCGTTAATTATATTGAGGCAGGAAACCCCGGTTCTAATCCTAAGGACTTAGAATTTTTTAAGCGTGCAGGCGGGCTGAAACTTAAGAATGCGAAACTTTGCGCTTTCGGAAGTACGCGCAGAATTGCCAAAAACATATGTGAGGACGAAAATATCCTGTCGCTTTTAAGCGCAGGCACTGAAACCGTGGTGATTTTCGGCAAGGCATCGGATTTGCAAGTGAAAGAAATTCTAAATGCCACCCAAGCGGAAAATCTTGAAATTATATATGACACCGTAAAGTTTTTTAAAGAAAAGGGCAAAGAGGTAATCTTTGACGCGGAACATTTTTTTGACGGATATAAATCAAATAAAGCGTATGCAAAAAAGGCTTTGAAAGTGGCTTCGGACGCAGGCGCAGACATTTTGACGCTTTGCGATACTAACGGCGGTGCGCTTTCCCATGAGGTGGCAACTGCGGTTAAAGATATTGTTAAATCGTTTAAAAACATAAGAATAGGCATTCATTGCCATAACGATTCGGGGCTTGCCGTAGCCAATTCTTTGGTGGCGGTTGAGTGCGGTGCAACTCATGTGCAAGGCACATTTGTGGGTACTGGGGAACGCGCAGGCAATGCGGATTTATCAGGAATAATTCCTAACCTATATTTTAAAATGGGCTATGACTGCGCTAAGTGGAACTTAAGGCAACTAACGGATACGGCTTTAAAAATTTACGAAATTTCTAATATTGTTCCGCCTGCAAATAAGCCTTACACAGGCTATTCCGCATTTGCGCATAAAGGCGGAATGCATATAGACGGCATGGAAAAATTAGAGAGTTCGTTTGAACATATTCCGCCCGAATCGGTGGGAAACAAACGCCGTTATCTCATGAGTGAACTCAGCGGTAAAACTACTGTTTTTAACAAAATTGCAAGCTACGCACCTAACCTTTCCATATGTTCGCAAGAGGTTGGCGAAATTTTGAATAAGCTGAAAGAACTTGAATTTGAGGGCTATCAATTTGAATCGGCAGAGGCTTCATTTGAACTTATTGTGCGTGAAATCCTTGGGGGCTTAAAGCCCAAATTTGAAATCAAAAGCTACAAAACAAGTGTGGAATATTTAAGCGGAAACGGCAGTGCAAATGCAAGCGTGGAAGTGGTGGCGAACGGCTTAAGCCAAACGGCAACCGCAAGCGGTAACGGGCCTGTGAACGCGCTTGACATTGCTTTAAGGAAAGCACTTCAAAGCATTTATCCCGAGATAAAAAACATATATCTTACCGATTATAAAGTTAGAGTAATCTCAAGCGGAAACGCCACAGGCGCAAAAGTCCGCGTGCTTATTGAGAATTCAAGCGGTAAAAACATATGGACAACGGTGGGCGTATCGTCTGATATAATTGAAGCAAGCAAGAAAGCCTTGCAGGATTCATTTGAATACTATCTATTAAAATGGGGGTGCGCTCATTGCGTTGACTTAAAACCTTAGCGTGCAATTTTGGCTTATTTCCGTCTTTTGCGGGCTTTTTAGCGTACAGCAAACACGCCTGAAGCCCACAAAAGCCAAAACTAAACCTAAAATTTCATTGCTAATCTTTTTAAATCCACGCAGTGGACACACCCTCTAAAGGGGAACGAATTATGATAAAACACATTGTGCTTTTTAAGTTGAAAAACAAAGCTGACGCGTCCAAGGCAATAGAGGCATTTTACAGCATGAAAGGCAAGATTAAAGGTATGCTTGATTTAGAGGCAGGCACGGACTTCCTTGAAAGCGAAAGAAGTTACGATGTGGCTTTGGTATGCACCTTCACGGATAAATCCGCACTTGAAAGCTACCAAACTGATCCCGTGCATTTGCCTGTGAAAAAACTTATGCACGAAATCCGCACTGCTTCTGTGGCGGTGGATTTCATATGTTAATTGAGAATTAAGAATTCAGAATGCAGAATTAAGGTATTAGTAAATATAATTATGGATAATAACCAAGCAAGCATGAATAACGAAATAACACCTAAAAAGGTTTACGGTATAACCCCCCGCCAAAAGATGCCCAAGGGCAAAAAACGGCTGTTTATTTTTATTGCCGTACTGCTTTCACTTGTTATGGTTTTCGGCGTTTTTTATTGCATAGGCGAAATCGGATATAAGCATAATTTAAGGCTTATCAGCTTAATTGAAAAAACTCTCACCCCCGAAATCCACCCTTATTGGGACGAGGAAACAGGCGTGTGGACTTTTGATACGGATAGAGATTTTAAAATTTTACACCTTACAGATATTCATTTCGGTGGCGGATTCATATCAATTAACAGAGATACTTGGGCTATAAAAGCTATGGTGGAACTTGTGAACCGCACCAAGCCCGATCTTATTGTGATAACGGGCGATATGGCTTTTCCTGTGCCTTTCATGAGTGGTGCTTTCAATAACAGATTCCAAGCGGTTATGGTAATTGAACTTTTTGAAAGGCTTGGAATTTATTGGACTGTTACCATGGGCAACCACGACACTGAGGCCTATAGCTATTATAACCGCGCCCAAATCGCACAGTTTTATGAGGACGCCTCGCGGAAAAATAACAAGAACGCAAAGGGCTTATTTGCACGCGGGGAAACGGCGGTACACGGCGAGGGCAACCATATAATTAACATTGCAAATAAGAACAGCGGTGAAGAGGGCAAGCGCGAAATCACCCAAACACTTGTGATGCTTGATTCAAATACATATGCAGACGGTTCGTTATTATTCACATATGACAGTATCCGCCAAAACCAAATTGATTGGTACGAAAGGGAAATTTTAAGGATTTCAGATATAAGCAGGCAAAGAGGAAGTGAGAAAGAGGTTGTGAAATCCCTTGCGTTTTTCCACATTCCTTTAATTGAATTCGGACACGCGTGGCACGAGTACGCAAGCAACGATTGGCAGGATACCTCAGATGTCAAATACTTCTTTGGCTTTGCAGATGAACCCGGGGCGCTTGTGGGGCATGGCAAATACGGTTGCAGATTCTTTGCCACCGCACTTAGGCTTGGAAGTACCCAAGGTGTGTTTGCGGGGCATGATCATTATAATAATTGGAGTGTGGAATATAAGGGAATCCGCCTTACTTACGGGCTTTCTATAGATTATTTAGCTTACGCATTTATGGGCATTCACAAAAGAGATTCCCAACGCGGTGGCACACGGATTACCGTGGGGGTAGACGGTTCTTTTGATTTAAGCCAAGAATTTTTGGGAATAAAATACAATAAATTGCCGAAAGTGTATTGACATGATTTAAACCAAGAGGTATAATTAACGCATAATCAGCATGAAAAATGTACAAAACCAAAACTTCAAAAAATTTACAGCCGTATTTGCGGTGATTTTTGTTGTGCTGTTTTTGTGCTTTTCGGGGCTGTTAATAATGTTCGCGCATAACTGCGAGGTTCAGCATGAAATGCCACCTTGCCCCGTATGCGTGATTATTCACCATGTAAAAGCCGTCCTTGGGGCTTTGGCTATGCTGATTGCGCCGTTCGCGGTTGCAGTTTGCATATCACTTTTAATTATCACCGCAGGGGTAACCTGCGTTTTGCTACTTTCGCAAACGCCCGTGGCGTTAAGAACGCGCTTAAACAGTTAAGCCTTTTTTTTAAAACAATCTCTTTAAACTTAGTAAGAATTCACGCAGGGAAACCAAATCCAAACACGGTTTTTTGCTGTGGTATTTTTAAAATCAAAAAACAAAATCAAAATTTAATTTATAAAAGGAAAAAAATAATATGAAAAAAGCATTTAAAATTTTTAGTTTAATACTCATAGTTTGCGTTATCGGATTCGCGCTAATCGCGTGTGATAACGGAAACAACAATAATAATAATGATTCGTATACCTGTAGCGTAAATTGGGTTGCCCCAATGCTTGCGTTTAATGTGGACGCGCAAAAATGTGCAGACGGCACATTTGAAATCGGCTTACATGACACATTAGCAATTACTTCTCACAGAATCACAAGCGAAGGTGTAACCAAATATGCAGACTTAGGCGAAAATGCGGTTAAGGTAACCGCACAGTTTGCTTACCAAGGTGATAAAGAGTGGAATGCGCGCTTCCGCGTAGCCGTGCAAGAAATCACATGGGACGGCGATGATTGGGGACACGCAAATATGATAAAGAATCACACTTTGCCAAGTGTTGCTGACGGTGAAAAAATATTTGTGCTGTACGAAGGGCAACATTTAAATGAAAATGCGCTTTGGAATATCCGCGGTGCGAATTTCGGCGGTGCGTCCACAGGTGGCTTGGCAGATGCCGAATTGGGAATCCCTGCTTCCTTCCTTATCAATAAGGATACCGCAAGCAACTATGCTTCCCAAGATTTTTATATTGTGGGGCTTACAGAAGGCAGATATGTGGTTTCATATTTTATGACAGTTTCAGACTACGCAGGACATTGGCATAATTACGATATTATCGCACACACCACGGTTCTCATTACCGTTAGCGCGCCTAACTCACCTTGGGTTACCGCCTAATAAAAATAAAAAAAGGAATAGTCATGTTTAAGAAATTTGCAAAAATCATACTGCTTCTTGCGGTGATAATAGTTAGTTTTTCAGGTGCAACAATGCTATCGGGTTGCGGGGGGGATTCTTCCCCGCCCGATATCGTTGTTACCATTTTTCCTGCTTACGATTGGGTTAAAGTTGTGCTTGGCAATAACCCCAAAGGTTTCAATGTCCATTACCTAATGGAAAACGGAACTGATCCGCATTTTTATTCCCCAAGTTTTCAGGATACGGCTTACATAATCAGCAGTAAGCTGTTCGTTTATATTGGCGAGGCGGAAACAAAGGTTGTGCCTGTGCTAAAGCAAAACCCGGGTGTTAACAAGGTTTCGCTTATGAATTTAGTTGAAACAAGAAAAAGAGAGGACGATGCCCATTTAGGTTCAGAGGACGAGGATTGCGATACCGATTGCGTTCACGGTGATTTGCATGACGAACATGTGTGGCTTTCCTTAAGATTCGCGCGCGTTTTCGTTAGCGCAATTGAAAATGAAATATCAAAATTAGATCCCTCAAATAAATCCGTTTATAAAGCTAATGCAGACGCGTATATTCAAAAACTTTATGATCTTGATAACGAATACGAGGAAGCAGTGGGCAAGGATTCGGGCAGAGGTAAAGATAAAATTTTGCTTGCAGATAGGTTTCCGTTTATGTACCTTGTGGACGATTACGGCATTAAATGGGATTCGGCTTTCAGCAGTTGTTCCACAGATACGGCAATAACGCCACAAAACAGAAACAGGCTTGAGGGCGTTGTGAATGGGCTTGGATTAGATGTTATTCTAATTCTTGAAAATTCCACCACAGGCGCGCTTGCGGGTGAGATAGTGGGGGCAACCGTTGCCACAAAAGTCCGCGTGATAAGCGCAATGCAGATTGTTAGCAAAAATGCGATTAAGGCAAATAATTTAACTTACCTATCAATAATGAAAGCCAATTTAACCGTGCTGAAGGAGGCTTTGGCATGACGCAATTAAAGCTGGACAATGTGTCCGTGGGCTACGGCGGTACAGTGATAACAGACGAACTTACCTTTGAAATAAATGAGGGTGATTACCTTTGCGTTGCAGGCGAAAACGGCGCAGGAAAAACAACTCTTATTAAATCCATGTTAGGGCTAATAAATATACTCAAAGGCAAAATTTCATATGGCGAGGGCTTTAAAAAAAGCGATATCGGCTATCTTCCGCAACACCGCGAACTGCAAAAAGATTTCCCTGCAAGCGTGACGGAAATTGTGCTTTCGGGCTTTTTGAACAAGTGCGGATTCCGCCCCTTTTATTCCAAAAAGGAAAAAGAAACCGCCAAAGAAATCATGGAAAAAGTGGGGATTTCGGAAATCTCAAAAGAGTGCTACCGCGAACTTTCGGGCGGGCAACAACAGCGCGTTTTGCTTGCAAGGGCTTTATGCGCGTCCTCTAAAATGATACTTTTGGACGAACCCGTTTCGGGGCTTGATCCCGATGCTTCGGCAGAAATGTATAGGCTTATTGAAAAGCTAAATAAGGAAGATAAGGTTAGCGTAATTATGATTTCGCATGACATAGAACAGGCAAAAACATATGCAAGCCATGTACTAACACTTGAAAGAGGGGGCTATTGGTCATATGACGCTAATTGATTATTTAAGATTATCTTTTGTGCAGTACGCCCTTGTGGTAAGCATTCTTACCGCACTTTGCGCCGCCCTTGTGGGCGTTCCGCTTGTGCTTAAAAGGTACTCGCTTATAGGTTCGGGGCTTTCTCATGTGGCGTTTGCAGGCTTAGCACTTTCCGCGGTTATAAACCTCAAAGCCCCAATGTTTTTAGTGATTCCTTTAACTATCGCAGTTGCAATTCTTTTGCTTGCTTTCGGGCGGAATGCTAAGGTTAAAGGTGATGCCTCTGTAGCCATGATTTCAATAGGCGCGCTTGCGCTTGGATACTTTTTGTTAAACACTTTCCCTGTGTTTCACTTCACTGGTGATATAGCAGGCGCGCTGTTCGGCGATTCCACTCAAATGGTAACTTTAACCACAGCAGACATATGGTTAAGCGTGGGAATGGCGGTGCTTGTGATAGGCTTTTTCGTGTTTTTCTATAACAAGATTTTTGCAATCACATTTGACGCGGACTTCATGAAAGCCACAGGCGCAAAGGCAAAAATGTATGAAATTCTTGTTGCCGTGCTTATTGCTATAGTGGTATCCTTATCTATGCGCTTGGTTGGTTCACTGCTTACCGCCGCGCTGATAATATTCCCTGCACTATCTGCCATGCGGTTATTTAAGGATTTCAAAAAGGTGGTAATTTGTTCAGGAATTATATCGGTAATATGCGCCACATTCGGAATGCTTTCCGCAATAGTGTGGGAAGGAACGCCTGTGGGCGCAACAATAGTAATGGCTAACATTGCAATATTCGGCGTGTGCTTCGGCACAGGTTTATTGCTTAAACAATAGCTTGCTTTTCTAAGCAAGAACAAAATAAAAAGTAAAAAGAGGAAGATAATATGCCACAAAAAAATTCAAAAAATACTAACGAAAATATCGCCAAAAAACTTGAAGAAAAGAAAAGGCAAGAAGAACTTAAAAAGGCGGAACAAAAAAAGAAAGCTATTAAGATAAGCATATTGGGGGTAATCGGCGCGGTTGTTATCGGCGGTGCGATTGCGCTTGGCGTTATCTTCGGCGGGGGTGGCGGTAACACTACTGTGAACGCAGAATGGTGCAGGGCTTGCAACGGACAAGTCGCCCCTGTAAATTGCCACTGCGCCCATAACGCAGGTTGCCAAAACTCAAGCTGTAAATGCAGAAATCTACCTTGCTAATTCCCTTTAGCCTTAAATCTCAAGCCTTAAACCGAACGATTTGATAAAGCAATCAAGCTGAATCAAGTACGCAAAAATTTGGGGCATACGCATTAACTGCCCGTACCACGGGGCTTTAACCTCGTAAGCCGTGGTTCTTAAATCGTTTAAGAATTCTTGGTTAATCAGTTCGCCCACAAGGCTATATTTATCTTTTACCACCACGCCCGCTTTCTTTGAAACGAAGTCCAAAAACACAGGATTAAAAGTTTTAGGAAAGGGGCTTTTTTTTCTTTCTCTTACCTCTTCGGGTAAAAGCCCTTTAAACGCTTCTCTTAAAATTCCCTTTTCGCGGTTGTTAAGTGATTTTAAGTGCCACGGCATATTGAACGCATATTCCGCTATGCGGTAATCGCAAAAGGGTATGCGCAAGTCTATTTGGTTATACGCACTCATTCTATCACCGCGTTCAATAAGCGTTTGCATAAACCAATAAAAATTAAGCACAAACATTTCGCGCATTCTAACCTCAAGGCGGTTATCCGTGTCCAAATAATCCACGGTTGCAATCGTTTTTTGGTACTCGTTTTTCACAAACTCTTCAGGATTTTTGCCCACGAATTGCTGTTTAAAAAGAAGTTTCCTTAAGTCAATAGATTGCGACCACGGAAATGTGTCCTGAAACAGAATGCTTGGATTGTGATACCATGGGTATCCGCCAAAAAGTTCGTCTGCACATTCGCCAGAAAATGCGTTGTTATGAGTTTTTTTAACTTCACGGCAGAATAAAAGAAGGGAACTATCAATATCCGCCATCCCCGGTAAACCGCGCGCAATGCTTGCTTCGGAAAGCGCGTCTGCCACTTCCAAGCTGTTTAAAACAATGTTAGTGTGGGGGCTACCTGTGAAACGACTCATAATATCAATATATTTGCCGTCTGAATCGGGTTGGAAAGCGTTTCCCACAAAGTATTCGTCATTGCCGTCATAATCCACTGAGAATGTGGAAAGTGTTTCCCCTCTTTCCTTAAGCCAATTTGAGGCAACAAGTGAAATTATACTGCTATCTAAGCCACCCGATAAAAAGGAAGCTGAATCTTCGGAAAGTTGCCTTTCAATAGAATCGGTGATTAGTTCACGCGTTCTTATCACGGTTTCGCCAAGGTTATCCGTGTGCGGGTGCGCCATTAACCGCCAATAGGTTTTAAATTCCGCGCCCTTGCGTGAAAAAACCATGAATTCGCCTGCCTTAAGTTCCTTCACGCCCTTAATTATGCCTGCCCCCATGCCTCTTCCGGGGCCTATAAGCATTATTTGCTTCAAGCCGTCTGAATCCAAAATCGGCTTAACAATCTTGTTTTGCATTAAGGTTTTAATTTCTGAGGCAAAAACCAAGCCACTGCCGTACTGATAGAAAAAGAACGGCTTAACCCCTATGCGATCCCGCGCCACAAAAAGCGTTTGCTTGCGCGTTTCCCAAATTGCAAAGGCGTAAGCCCCGTTAAACCTGTCAAGGCAACTTCTTCCCCATTCAATATACGCCTTAAGCATAATTTCTTCATGCGTATCGCTGTCAAAGCTATAGCCTTTCCTTGCCAAATCACCCTTAACTTCATGAAGGTTAAAAAGCCTGCCGTCAAGCACGATAACATAATCTTCGCCGTTCATGCTTAATGAGTAGGGCATAGGGCATAGGGCATAGGGCATAGGGGTGGAATCTTTATTATTATTTCCTTCATTGTGCGTTGTGCGCTGTGCGCTGTGCGCTGAATTTTTCCTCTCAATAAGCACGCAAGAAGTCCCCTTAAATTCTTTAAGCGCACCGTTTCCGCGGGGCTTTAAAGCCTCGCCCATTTTATAAATGGTTTCGGAATAATTTTTTACATTCTTTTCGTAATCTATCCAGCCTGCTATGCTACCAATCATTTTATACCTCATTACCGTAGCCATGGCTACCAAACTAACCTAAAATCCGCCGTTATCCTTGCTTAAGCACGGGTTGAATTTGCTTTAAATTTATTGCAGATTCGGCGGAAGCCTCTATCAGGGTGTAATCCGCCACAAGTGAAAAGGGTTTATTTCTAAAATCGTCCTGCCCGAACGGTACAGAGAAAATATTCTTCTTTGCCATTAAGCTACCAAGGTTTTGCATATTGCTTGAGAGAGCATCGTTTGAGGAAAGGGCAATTAGCACAGGCAAATTATTCCTAAGGTGTGCCTTTGTTGCCATTAGCACGGGGGTATCCGTTACCGCGTTACATAGCTTTGAAAGGGTGTTGCCTGTGCAAGGCGCAATTATCAGCAAATCGCAATCTCTTTGAGGGCCTATCGGTTCTGCGTTAAAAATTGAAGTTATCGCCTTGTTTCCTGAGGCTTCCTCAATATCTTTAATAAAATCTGAGGCTTTATAAAAGCGCGTATCAGTTTTTGCCGTGGCAAAAGACAGCACGGGTATAACCGTGTTACCGCTTTCCTTTAAACCGCGGATTATGGGAATAATTTGGCGGAATGTGCAGAACGAACCCGTAATGCAAAAATATATCTTTTTGTTTTTCATAATATCCTAATAGTTTTTCGGCTGTTAGCCGTTTGGTGTTTGAGTGATAACCGCTTTAATGTATTCCGAAGCGGATTTTGGTGCAACCTTTCCGGGGATTCCAAGTGCGTGCAAAAGTTTTATGTTTAATTCTTTTACGGCGTTTGTGTCCACACCCCCCGGTAAAGAGGCAAGATCAATCACAAAGCATTCGCTATTTAGCTGTTTTAGTAAATCTTTCGTTAGCACAAGGTGCGGAATTGTGTTAACCACAACGGCGTAATTGCCGATTTCGCTTTTGAGTTCGCTTAACTTAAAGGTTTTATCCGCAAAAAGCACAGCTTCGTCAAGTTTCGCGCCGATTCTGTTTGCTACTGCCACGAACGCATAGTTATCTTTAAGAACTTTGGCTAAGGCTTTGCCTACCTTTCCGTAACCCAAAATCAATGTTTTTAAGCCCACGATAGAAGAATCTGTGTTTGTGATAATGTGCGCAAGCGTTCCTTCGGCGGTTAGGTATGCGTTTTTATACACAAATTCTTCATTATCAAAATAATTTGTGTGAAGAATGTTCTTTTTCAAAGCAAGTTCCTTAACTTCTTCGCTTAAACTTCTTGAAAAAAGTTCGCTTCCTTCTTCAAGCATGGCGATAATGCTTGGGGTAATCACAGTGGTAACATTCATAATATAAGAAAGCCTTCCTGCGCCGAGATTTCCAAGATCACCAAACACGGCAACATCGCGCCCGTCCTCAGCAAGGCTTTCAAAAAGATAAATGTCGCGCTTATCTTTAATCTCTATCACAAAAGTTTTTAAAAGCATATCCCCCCTTGGCACTCTAAGGGGCATGATTAAATAACTGCCCTTTAAATCCCTATGATACTTGTATATGAATTGCCAACGCTACCGCGTGCATGATATCAATGGGATTTAGAGGGCAAAGCCACCCAAAATGCACTCAAAGCAAGACAGCGGTGCGAAAATTTCAAAAAATGCAAAAAATGTCGCATTTTGGTTGCACAGATTACAAATAATCTATTGACACGGCATTTCGTATTATATATAATAAATTACCAATACGCGCGCGGACGCTTAATTTGCCGTCTACTAAGGTTTGAAGAATCACTGAAGAATGCTTAAAACCGCGGATTGATTTCAAGGGGGTGTGCCAATGAATCCTGATATTGTTGTTTTGTGTATAGTCATTTTGGCTGCGCTTTTGGGTTATATTATAGGTTTTGGAAAAACGCTTAAATGGTTCACAGGCGGAATCGTGGGCATAATTATTTCTATCGCCGCTTGCGTTATGCTTGGCGGTGCGGTTCAAAGCCTTGAATTTGTGAAAGAATTTATCAATTCCGTTAATGCAAGCGCGTCTGATTTTTGGAATCCGCTTGGCTATTTTGCGGGCTATGTGGCTTATTACCTTATAATGTTCTTGGTGGTTCAAATACTGAGAATGATTATTATTAGAATCGTTAAAAAGGTTTTTGAAAGCGAAAACACTGTAATGAAAACGGTTAACCGCATTCTTGGCACGGTGTTTATGGCGGGCTTTGTGATTGCGCTTATACTTGTGTTCTTTGCAATCGTGGAAGCCGTTTCGGGAACTGCGTTCGGCGAAAATATGCTTGAAAGGATAAAGGGAAGCGTTATGGAAAAAATCTTTAACAATAATCCTATAACTTTCTTGGTGGCAAAAATCGCAAGCGGTGAGTAAGCGTTACTAAAAGAAGAACAGGATTAAGGGATTAGGCTAAGCATGGGTGATTTTAAATTTACAACGGGAACAGTGTTTGAGATTATCGCAACAGTGGCGGTATACCTTTTGGTGGGCGCGTTTTTTGTTAGAAAAAAAAGTGTTAAGCTACTAATTATTTACACAGGCGTTGTATCGTTGCAGATATCGGCGGTGTTGCTTGATTCGCTGTTTTCTATGCGCGTAACTTACGCACTTGTTTCCGCGTTCACAACCTTTATGCTGATTGTTTGGGTGGTGGTTTATCAATCGGATTTCCGCGTGCTGTTCTTTAATTTAACGCACCGCCGTAGCGCAGGGGATAAATCCCAAACGCTTACCGATGACGAACTTCGCGTGGCGGTAGACGAAATCGTGAGGGCTTGCCAAACCATGTCTAAATCAAGGACAGGTGCTTTGATAGTTCTTGCGCCCACTTCGGTTGCGCCCCACATTCTTGAAACAGGTACGGAACTTGGCGCGCTTGTTACCGCGCCACTTCTTGAAAGCATATTTAACACCAAAGCACCTTTTCATGACGGCGCAGTTATAATCAAAGGAAACCGCGTGCTTGCCGCAGGTTGCTTTTTACCGCTTTCGCAATCCACCGCGCTTGCAAAAAGCATTGGCACGCGCCACCGCGCAGGCGTGGGAATAACCGAAGAAACGGATATGATAACCGTGATTTGCAGTGAAGAAACAGGCATAATTTCTGTGGCAAAACGCGGTGATTTAAAGAGGTTCATAACCCCCGACAGGTTAAGGGACATACTGTACGAGATATTTAATGTTACCCAAAGCAGGAAGGCTTAAATTAAAATTTAAACCGATTTAGAAAAATATTTACTAAGCGATAAGGCGAATTAAAATGAGTTATATTAAGATACCAAAGATACTTTTACCCAAGAATATCAGCTATGAAAAGTGGGCAACCGTGGCGTGTGATCAGTTCTGCGCAGAACCTGCATACTGGAACGAACTTGAGAATTTTGTGGGTGATTCGCCAAGTACGCTTAGGCTTACGCTTGCCGAAATTTATTTAGAACAAAACCAAAAAGAGAGAATTGAAAGCATTCAAAAACATATGAAAACATATGTGGAAAGCGGATTATTTAGCGAATATGAAGGTTTTATTCTTGTGGAACGCAGGGTTGGAAACGACATTCGCGTGGGGCTAATAATATCATTTGATCTTGACGCATATGATTGGCGCCGTCTTCCTGTGCCTATCCGTGCCACAGAAGAAACGATAATTGATCGTCTTCCCCCGCGTGTGGAAATCAGGCGCGGTGCGCCCATTGAACTGCCCCATGTTTTGCTTCTTGCAGACGATTGTAAAAAGGAAATTATTGAACCGATTTATGAAAAAAGAAACACCCTTGAAAAGCTATATGACTTTGAACTAAGCATGCACGGCGGAAGAATAACCGCGTACAAGGTGGATAATTCCGAAGCCCTAATTGAGAAGTTTAGCGCGCTTTTAAACCCTAAAACCCAAATTGAAAAATACGGGCAAAATATAGGCATTCTTCTCGCCGTGGGTGACGGAAATCATTCTGTGGCTTCCGCAAAAGTTTTGTGGGAAGAAACTAAAAAAAGCCTAACTGACGCTGAACGCGCCAATCACCCTGCAAGGTTTTTCCTTGCCGAAGTGGTAAATCTTTACGGCGGGGGAATGGAATTTGAACCTATCCACCGCGTGGTTTTCGGCGCAGACGAAAAGTTTATTGAGGGATTAAAAGGGCGGTTAAGCGGTAAGGGCAAAGTTAAACTTTTAACCAAAAGCGGAACAATTTATATGGACGCACCCGAAAGGCAAAGTGAATCAATCCGCGCAATTCAAGAATATATTGAGGAAGCAGTAAAGGAAAACAAGAGTTTAAAAATTGAATATGTCCACAATGAATGCCGTTTGCAAGATGTGCTAACAGAGTTCGGCGGTGTGGGCATTGTGATGCCAAAATTCCCAAATTCTGATCTCTTTAACTTCGTGGTAAATGTGGGCAATCTTCCCAAAAAAGCCTTCTCAATAGGCGAACCCGAACACAAAAGATATTACATTGAGGCAAAGCGCATTAAGTAGTTTTGTCGCAAAATTATTTGGGCTTTATTAAGCAATTTTTGCCGTGTCCTATTAAATCCCCTCTGCCTGATTCCGTTAGCGCATTTAACACAAGGCGGTAATTATTCTCTTTTGAAAATTGCAAGAGGGCGCGTTGCATTGCTTTGCGTTCGGGGTTCTTTTCCACATAAACGGGCTTTAAATCACTTGGATTCATTTCCGTGAAATACATTGCGGTAGAAGCGGTAGACGGCGTGGGGTAAAAATCCTGCACTTGAAGAGGTGTGTAATTTATGCTTTTTAAATACTCTGCAAGGCGGATAGCGGATTTAACCGTGCTTCCGGGGTGCGAGGATATGAAATAAGGCACAAGGTATTGCTTTAGATTTTTCTTTTGGTTTATCTTATTAAATTTTTCATAAAAATCAAGATACACAGCGTGGGGCGGTTTGTTCATTAGTTTTAAAACCTCATTGTCCACATGTTCGGGCGCAACTTTTAATTGTCCGCTTATATTATTCATAATAAGTTCGTTAAGGTATTGAGGGTTCTCTTCCGCCAAAAGGTAATCAAAGCGGATTCCGCTTCGGATAAAAACTTTCTTAATCCCCTCAATTTTTGCCACCTCTCTTAAAATGCTAA
Organism: Bacillota bacterium; assembly: GCA_009781445.1. Taxonomy (GTDB): domain Bacteria; phylum Bacillota; class Clostridia; order Christensenellales; family DTU072; genus WQYD01. Next base: position 15,501 of record WQYD01000037.1, read on the forward strand.
AATATTCTTGGTGGCTTACCTTTAAATTTTTGCATTGCTTAAAGCCCACACATTTTTTTCCGAGGCAACCAGTGCCACATTTTTCGCTTTCACAGCCTGTGCCTGCATAAAAGTTTGCGCTTGGCCCGCCTATATCGTGGATATATCCCTTGAAGCCGTTAAGTTTGGTGATTTCTTCCGCCTCACTAATTATTGATTCCTTACTTCTTGCCTGAACTTGCCTGCCTTGGTGGTAGCAAAGCGAACAAAAAGCGCAGTTACCAAAGCAACCACGGTGCGAAGTAATGGAAAACCTTACTTCTTCCACCGCCTTAACGCCCCCAAGTTTTTCATAAATAGGGTGATAATTCTTCTCATAAGGAAGCGCGTAAACTGCGTCAATTTCCTTTGTGGTTAAAGGCGGTGCAGGCGGATTAACCACCACAAATCTTTCGCCGTGCTTTTGAATAAGCGTTTTGTTTAAAACCGCATTTTGAATGTTGAATGCTTTCAAATAGCGTTCCTTGCTTGCCTTTACTTCGCTAAAAGAGGGCAGGATAACGCGCTTTTCGTCCCCCTTGTTATCAATCGCTTCTCTCATGCTTTTTGAAAGAGAGGGATAATCCGAAGAATAAGCAGTGCCGAAAATATCTTTAATTTTGTGTACGGGAATCCCCTTTGAAACCGCATTAAGAATCGCCCCCATAGGCTTTTCGCCCATTCCGTAAACCAATAAATCAATGGGCGCGGAAATTAGGCAACTTTCAAGAACAGAGTCGTCCCAATAATCATAATGCGCAAATCTTCTTAGGCTTCCCTCAACCCCGCCCGCAATTATGAAGCTATCGGGAAACAACCGCTTCAAGGTTTTTGCATAAACGGTGAGTGCGCGATCGGGCCTTAAAAACGGGGTGCTTACGGGGGAATAATCGTCTGTATCCCGTTTGCGTTTTGCCACGGTGTAATTTCCCACCATGCTGTCCACCACCCCTGTGGCAATCAAAAATGCGTGATTAGGAACGCCGAGGGCGCAAAAATCCTTATCGCTTAAAGGTTGCGGAATTATCCCCACGCTAAAGCCCATGCTTTCAATAAAGCGCGCAATCAATGCGTGTCCGAAAGAGGGGTGATCCACATAAGCATCACCGCTTATCATAATAAAATCAAGCTGTGAAATCCCGCGTTCGGATAAATCCTTTTTTGAAATAGGTAGATACATATTCTGTTTTGCGCCAAGAGATAGTGCCGTGGGTAAGTTAATTTTACTTAATTATCAAATTGTATTTGACAATGAGTTAGCGTTGAAGTATACTGTTCAAAGAAACGCACTTATGGTGAAATGGATATCACGGAGGTCTACGGAACCTTTGTTTCAGGTTCGAATCCTGATAAGTGCGCCAAACGGCAAACGGCAAAACCGCTTGCCGTTTTTTTATGCGCGCTTTCCGCCTTTGCGCTTTTTGCTAATCAACAGCACCACGCCCGCAAGTGCTAACGCGCCTGCCACCGAGCCAACCACAATGGCTGTGGGGAAATCACTTCCCGAACCGCCTTCCTCAACCGCAAGCACCTTAATTGCCGAACCGTCTTGGAACACCGTTTCAATAGCATGGTTTCCCTTGCCGATATTTGCAAGCCCTTCTTTAGTAATCGTGATTAGCGTTCCGCCGTTAAACGAACCTGTGATATAATCCTTCCCCGATTCAAGCATAACGCCGTTCGCCTTTACCCCAGCAAACTTTGCATAGTCGCCGTTCACAATAAAGGTATAGCCGTTGGAACTTCCTGTTGAAGTTTTACCGCTTCCGCTTAACACGCTGTAAACCGCCCCCGAAGGATAGCATACGGTGCAAGAGGGCAGATTGCAGGTTCTTCCGCAAGCCGTGCAGATATGTTCTGTGCAAGTTCTTGCGCAAATTGTGCAGGTATGCAGAGTGCAAGTTCTCATGCAAACGGCATTATTGCAAGTGTGCAATGCGCAAGTTGTTCTTCCGCAAGGAACGCAAATATGTAAATCACATACTCTTGCGCACTCACCGCATATGTGTAATCCGCAATAAACTTCGCACTCAACGCAAGCATGCGCCGTGCAAGTTCTTCCGCAGTCCGTGCAGATATGCTGTGTGCAAATTATTCCGCACTCACCGCAGGTGTGCAACCCGCACGCCTTTTCGCAAATAGAGCAGTTGTGCAATTCGCATGTGTATCCGCAATTATCACACAAGTGCATTTCGCAACCCGTGCCACATTCACCGCATACATGAAGTCCACAAGTCCTTTCGCAAGTAGGGCAGATATGCAATCCGCATGTTCTTGTGCATTCGCCACATACATGAAGTTCACAGGTTCTATTGCAATCACCGCAGGTATGTTCTTCGCATGTCCTGTTGCACGCTGTATCGGTGCAGGTATGTTCTTCACATATGGTTTCGCATATACCGCATATGTGTAATGCGCAAGTTATTTCACAAATTGCACATGTATGCAAATCACAGTCAATTTCACATTCTGCACATGTATGCAATTCGCACTCTCTATCACAAGGTTCAATATCACATGTGTGCTTGGTGCATTCCCTATCACAGGTTACACAAACATGTAAATCACAAGTTCTTTCACAAGCCTCATTATCGCAGGTATGTTCTGTGCATTCTCTTTCGCAGATAGCACAGATATGCAGTCCGCAAGTTCTTGTGCAATCACCACAAACATGAAGTTCACAGATTCTACCACAATCACCGCAGGTATGTTCTTCACATATCCTGTTGCAC
>WQYD01000038.1 GCA_009781445.1 Bacillota bacterium
CACTTCCTGACGGGCGAGAGTAGTAAAAAAATCGTAGCCCAAGCCCCGCCCAAAGTCATGAAAAGAGCCTACGCTGGAATGCATACAATGGACATGCAACTTGCGATAGACGATTTGAAACAGTTGGCAAAAAATAAAAATTAACAGTTTTCCGCATTGGATAAAAAAAGCAAAACAAATATTCTACAATTCTATCGGTATAAAATTAAATCAGAATTATACCGAACAATATGTTGACAAACCGAATGAATTAGTATATAATCCAAGTAGCCCAAATAAGGCGAAAGGAGTTATGTGTGAAAGTTTTTAATTACGAAAAATACAAAAGCATTGCACTTGATGGCGAAGTGATTTCTTTGATTGCCAAGATTTACGAAAAGAAGGGCGAGCAAGGAACTTATATAGACCAAGAGCCAGGAATTCTTTCAACTCTTGTTGAAGTCTCAAAAATTCAAAGCACGGAAGCCAGTAATAGAATAGAGGGCATTGTTACAACGGCAGAGCGAATCAATGCTTTGTTAAAACGCAAAAGCAAACCACTAAACCGCAACGAAGAAGAAATTGCGGGATATCGTGATGCGCTTAACACAATTCACAATAACTACGAATACATTCCGTTTACCCCTAACTACATTTTACAACTGCACAGAGATTTATTGAAATTCACTTCACTCACTTACGCTGGCAAATATAAAAACACAGATAATGTGATTGCCGAAAAAGACGCCGATGGAAACATTGTGCGGACAATTTTTGAACCCCTAAAACCTTACGAAACACCAGATGCTATTGCAGACATTTGCGAGCAATATAAAAAAGCACTTGGCAACGAATATGTTGACCCGCTTATTTTAATCCCGATTGTTATTCACGATTTTCTATGCGTCCATCCATTCAACGATGGCAATGGAAGAATGAGCAGGCTTTTAACGCTACTGCTTTTATATCAAAGCGGTTTCGTGGTGGGCAAATATGTTTCCATAGAGCGAATTATTTTGGACACAAAAGACGGCAAAGATGGATACTACGACTCTTTAGAAAAAAGTGGTGAAGGTTGGTATGGAAGCAAAGACAATCCCCTTCACTTTGTGAAATATATGCTTAAGGTATTGCTTAGAGCCTACCGTGAGTTTGATGAGCGTGTTGTAAATGTTGTGAAAGACAAGGCGAGCAAACAAGACCAAGTTAAAAGGGTGATAGATGCCCGCATCGGTAAAATCACAAAAAAAGAAATCATAGCAGAACTTCCATTCGTAAGCGAACCAACAATTAAGCTTGCGCTAAACGCGCTTGTAAAAGAAGGATATATAAAAGTTGTCGGAAGCGGGAAGAACTCGGCTTATGTGCGCACTTTGTAAGTGCAGAGTGCAGAGTGCAAAGTGAAAAATTAAGGATAAAAATTTATGGAAAATAAAATTATAGACAAATCAATGGAGTTTGCTATTAGGATAGTGAACTTATACAAATATCTCTGCGATGAAAAGGGAGAGTTTGTTATGAGTAAGCAGTTACTTCGGGCGGGCACAAGCATAGGTGCTAATGTAAGGGAAGCACAGCATGGTCAAAGCAAAGCCGACTTTGGCACAAAAATGAATATCGCATTAAAAGAAGCGAGCGAATGCGATTATTGGATTGACTTGTTGCATAAAACGGAATTCCTAAATCAAGCACAATATGAGAGTATATCAAAAGACATTAAAGACATACACAATATGTTAATAGCAATAGTGAAAACGACATACAAAAAATAGTAAACAAAAATTTTGCATTTTGCACTTTGCACTTTGCATTACGAACGGAGTGAGTAAAATGGTTACAGGCGAAATCAAAAACAAGATAGACGGCATTTGGGAAACCTTTTGGACGGGTGGATTGACTAATCCGCTTTCTGTCATGGAGCAAATAACATACTTAATGTTTATAAAGTTGCTTGACGATAATCAAACCAAGCGCGAGGCATCCGCTTCCGCAATGGGCTTAACTGCTCAAAGTATAAAGGGCAGAGTGTTTGGTGACGGCGAATGTGTAATTGACAAAGAATCAAACCTTAAGATTGACTACAAAGATTTGCGTTGGCATAACTTCAAAAACGAAGAACCGAGCAAGATGTTTTTGCGTATGCGGGATTATATTTTTCCGTTTATCAAAAACCTTAGTGGTGGCAAAGACACGGCATTTGCCCGATACATGAAGGATTCAATATTCATGATTCCAACACCAAGAATACTAGCAAAAGTTATTGACGGACTTGACGCGCTTGATATGACGGATAAAGATTCCATGGGCGATGTGTACGAATATTTATTATTTAAAATCGCATCAAGTGGCGAGAATGGGCAGTTCCGCACACCACGCCACATCATTGACATGATGGTTAGGTTAATGAAGCCAACGCTGGCAGACGCGATATGCGACCCGGCAATGGGTTCTGCGGGGTTTATAGCGAGTAGTGCGAATTATATCACCGAGCAAGACAAAGAAAAAAGCGACCTTCTAAAGCGAGAAAATCAAGAGAAATTCCAAAGCAAAATGTTTACGGGCTTTGACACAGACCCGACTATGCTTAGAATAGGTGCAATGAATATGATGCTACACGGGGTAGAGAATCCGCACATTGAATACCGTGATTCACTAAGCGACGAAAATGAAGAGCGGAATAAATACAGCCTGATTCTTGCCAATCCGCCCTTTACAGGTAGCCTTGATTACGAGGCAGTAAGCAAAGACCTTTTGGCACTATGCAAAACCAAGAAGACAGAATTGTTGTTTTTAGCACTTTTTACAAAAATGCTTGAAGTAGGCGGCAGGTGTGCAAGCATTGTTCCTGACGGCGTATTGTTTGGGAGTTCCACGGCACACAAATCAATCAGAGAAGAACTTGTAGAAAAACAATGCTTAACCGCTGTTATTTTAATGCCAAGTGGAGTATTTAAACCCTACGCTGGCGTAAGCACCGCAATACTTATCTTTACCAAAACAAACGCAGGCGGAACAAACAAGGTTTGGTTTTATGATATGCGCGCCGATGGGTTCAGCCTTGACGATAAACGCACACCAATCAAACAAGACGACACCCCCGACATTATTGCACGGTTTAACAATCTTGATGGCGAAGCTGGGCGTGAGCGAACCGAGCAAAGTTTCTTTGTGGACAAGGCTGAGATTGTTGCTAATTGTTATGACCTATCAATCAACAAATATAAAAAGACGGAACATGTTGCCGAGGTTTTTGCAAGCCCGAAGGATATTCTCACTGAGATTAAAAAGTTACATGCTGAGATTGATACAAACTTGGATAATATATCTTGGGAAAGCACAAGAGGACAAGCGAATAGAGTAAAATTAAAAGATTTGGTTGAAGTAATCACAAAAGGCACAACACCAACAACATTGGGTTTTCCATTTGTCAAAGAAGGGATTAATTTTATTAAAATTGAAAACATAACTACTGACAACAAAATCATTCTTGATAAAGTTGACTGCATTTCAAACGAATGCAACGACAAACTAAAGCGTTCTCAATTGCAGATAGGAGATATTCTATTTTCGATTGCTGGTGCCATTGGTCGATGTGCAATAGTTGGTGAGAGTGCGCTACCAGCAAATACAAATCAAGCATTGGCAATTATAAGATTAAAAAAAGACACACAAGTAGATAAAAACTATTTAATAAAAGTTTTACAGTCTGATAAAATTATCGGGCAGTACACGAAAATGAAACAAGGCGTGGCACAACTCAATCTTTCGCTGGCTAACATAGGGGATTTTGAAATTGACTTACCTTCACCATCTGTTCAGCAATGCATCGCTGCCGAGCTTGATGCGGTATGCGAGGTTAAGTCGAGTTTAAAAATGGAAATTGAGAAAACCGAAACGCTATACAAGGCACTAATGCAAAAATACTTCGATCCGAAGATGATGATGGAGGTGTTGTAGATGGCATATCCAGTTATAAATCGAGACGAATTTTATTCGACATTTCACAGGTACTACACCGGGCTAGAGCAAGACTTTTTAAATACTCAACGGTATGTGGCAATCGACAGGATAAACTTCGGAACATATTCGGATGAGTATCTAAAGCTACTACTTTTGATTTGTAGCGAAATAGACACGGTGCTGAAGAACCTTTGTCATAGAGGAATAAACAATGACCAAATGACCATTGGCAAATTTTACAAAGAGATGACCGAAGCATACCCAGATTTTTGTGAAACCGAAGTGGTTGTGAAAGGCCATAAATTTACGCTAAAGCCGTGGAAAGAATGGAGAGAGAGCAACTCGCCGAAATGGTGGCAAGTCTACAACAAAATAAAACATAAGCGAACGATACTCGAATCCGAAGGCGGCGACCTTTATCTTAAGAAAGCTAATCTCGAACATACAATCAACGCACTTGCCGCACTCTATTCGTTAGTTAATTTGCTTTATAAAATGGCGAATGGAAACTCGATCGCTGGTTTCGGCAGATGGTCGATGTTTAATGGACTTCATTCGGAGTCGTTCTATATTAAGAATGAGGAAGTTATTTCGGATGAGCAGTAAAAAGAAAGGTCAACATACAAATCAACGAATTTTAGAACATGATGTTTTGGAAGCACCGGAGAACAGAATAGAGTTAGCACTGTTTTCAGATAGGGATGTCATAATCCCGCCCGGCGGAACATTTCCATTTAATGCTTGGGGTGGCGAAGGATATACAATTCAAAACACTGTGAGAATGGAAGGCGAGAACAAGAACCGAAAGGTCGCCTCGGCAACATCACAGTGGGCACATTATACCTCGGCATTGACATCAATAGAGTTTGAAGTCATTTATACAATTGATACGAACTCAGACACGATAAACGGAGTTAGGTCGCATATAGGTGTTTTGGTTAAATGGCTAACTAAAGTGGAAGATGGACAAAGAAAGTTTTCTTCACCCGAGATACTAACGAGGTGTCAAGTTTGCAAATGCGAACCACCTTGTATTAAGAAACCTGAAAATTTTATGTGGAGCTACCTTCTTACTTCACTAAAAGAAAAAGGAAGCCTAGACATTGATAAGAAGACGGCGGTTGTGGTGGACAGCGATGAAGAGAACCATACTTCCTACAACGACGGGTCGGACTTTACGAGTGAAGTGTCTGATGGCTTTATTAAAACACTGCCCAAAAACTTTACACTGGTTTATGCAAGTAGTGATAGGAGCGGAACAAGTTTCAATGAACTCTTCAAGATGTCGGAAAGCATAGCAAAATCACTTATGAAGGAACTCAAGAAGACCAAGGCAGACACGGAGCAAGGAATACTGGATGCGTATCAAGCGTGCGAGCCGTTATTGCCAAAAATTTACGAGAACTACAAAAGAAGTAAAAACAAAGTGCGTGCTTAAAAGAGGTAATTATGACCAATTTTGATTTCTTAAAATCCAATAAAAAATTTGAAGTCTTTGCCGACACCGTAGCCATGGCAGAGAGGCTTTTCAATATAGATTTTGCTTCATCTGCAATTAACTGCCGAAAAGCGGTGGAAAGCGCAATAAAATGGATGTACAGCACTGACGAAGCACTTACTTTGCCAGCAGACGGCACGCTAATATCCTTAATGCAAACGGCTGATTTTAAGGCACTTGTTGGTGTTGATGTTTTGCGCAGGCTTGATTTAATTAGAAAAGTTGGCAATAGTGCCGTACACGAATCTAAAGATATTTCGCGTGAGAGGGCGGAATTATGCTTAGAAAATCTTTTTGTGTTTTTTGATTTTGTTGCTAAGCGTTACGACGCTAATTATAAACCTCAACAAACCCCCGCACCCACACCGCTTGAGTTTAGCGAATACAAAACCCGTCAAGTTTATATTGATGTAATGCTTAAAGAGGCGGGTTGGGAAGTCTTAAAAACAGATAACTTAGTTCAACCGCTAAAAGCAAGCATTGAGATTGAGGTGCAGGGAATGCCGAATAATCAAGGCATTGGTTTTTGCGATTATGTTTTGTTTGGGGCAGACGGCAAACCTTTGGCGGTTGTGGAAGCCAAGAAAACAAGCGTAAAGGTGGAAGTTGGCAAGCATCAGGCGGAACTTTATGCCAATTGTTTAGAGAAAAAGTATGGCACGCGCCCTGTAATTTATTATACAAACGGTTATGATTTGTGGGTGATTGACGGGCTTTATCCACCACGCCAAATTTATGCTTACCATACAGCGGACGAATTGCGACTTTTAATAAATCGTCGTAAGCGTGGCAATATCACAAACCTTAGTATAGACGACAATATTACAAACCGTGGCTATCAAAAGCAGGCAATAAAATCCGTTTGCGAGCGGTTTAATCATAATCATCGCCGTGCTTTGCTTGTTATGGCGACTGGCACGGGCAAAACAAGGGTAGCTATTTCGTTAACCGATATTTTAACCAAAAACAATTGGGTCAAGAATGTTTTATTCTTGGCAGACAGAACGGCGCTTGTCAGGCAAGCAAAAAAGAACTTTGCAAAACTACTGCCAAACTTTACTGTGGAAGAATTGAGTGGCAACGCAAAACCGAATATGAATGCAAGGTTTATGTTCAGCACCTATCAAACAATGATAAATTATGTAGACGGTGAAGACAAAGAATTTAGCACAGGGCGATTTGACTTAATCATTATAGACGAAGCCCACCGTAGTATTTTTAATAAGTACGGCGCTATTTTTGATTATTTTGATAGTTTGCTTGTCGGGTTGACGGCTACACCGAGAGGCGAAATTGCAAAAAATACTTATGATATTTTTGACTGTGAGCATGAAGAGCCAACCGATGAATACACTCTGGAAGAAGCGATTAGTGACGGCTTTTTGGTGCCGTACAAAGTAAATTCGCGCTCAACAAATATTTTAACCGAAGGCATTGACAGGGATAAGCTAAGTAAGGGTGAACAAGAAGAATTTGACAATATTTTTGGTCGTGGCGGGAATGATGACGAAGTTGAAGAAGCGGAAACACCGATAGAAATTCAAACCAAGATAGCAGGAAGTGAAATCTTTAAACGGGTTTACAACAAGAATACTTGCAGGCGCGTTATTGAAGATTTGATGACAAACGGCACTCATGTAAACAGCGGGCAACTTATCGGCAAGACGATTATTTTTGCGTACAACCAAAAACACGCACAAATGATTGTTGAGCAGTTTTATAAAATGTACCCCAAATATTCAGAAACTTTTTGCCAATTAGTAACTTGTAATGTTAAGTACGCCGATGATTTGGTTGTTAAGTTTGACGAGCATTCGGATTTTAGAATTGCGGTTTCGGTTGATATGCTGGACACCGGTGTTGATATACCGGAGATTCTGAATCTTGTTTTCTTCAAACCCGTTAAGTCTAAAATTAAATTTGTTCAGATGATTGGTAGGGGTACAAGGCTGTGCAAAGATCTTTTTGGGAAAGGGATGGACAAGCAGTATTTTACTATTTTTGATTATCTTGGCAACTTTGAATATTTTAATGTGGAACAAAATAAAAACAAGGAACAGGAGCAAAAGAGTTTAAGCCGTCGCCTTTTTGAGTTGAGATGTAAAATCTTAGCCGAACTTCAAAATATTGAGCATCAAGAGAGGGAGTTTGAAAAAGCCTATTATAATGAATTAAAAGAGCAGTTATTTAAAGCAGTAGTCGGCATTAAAAAGCAAGGGTCAAGTATAAGCGTGCGAAAGCAGATGGCGTTTGTTGATAAATACAGCGACATAAAATCATGGGATTATATAAGCCCGCTTGCCTTGATTGAGTTAGATACGCATATTGCACCGCTTGTAGATAAGCAAGGCGAGCTTGACGATTCGGCGTTGATTTTTGATGTGAAAATACTTTTCGTAGAATTTGCGAATATCGTCAACGGTTCGGCACTTAAAACCACAAGATCCACAAAAGCGGTTAAAGAGATTTGCGAAATAGCAAATATACTTTTAAGCAAAACGACAATCCCGCAAATTGCAAGCAAAAAAGAAGAATTAAAGATTATAAAAACCGAACAATTTTGGGCAAACGCAACGACAGAGAGCCTTGAAAAAATGAGAAAGGCACTTAGAGACTTAATGCAGTTTGTTAAAGATAGCATAAGCGGGCAGAACTTTGACACCGATTTTACGGACGAAGTTATAGAGAAGGAAGGTGCGGGTGGCGGGTTTATTGACATCAGAACATACAAGCGTCGTGTACTTGACTATCTTTCACAAAATGAAAGTTTGCCCGTTATACAAAAAATCAGAGAACTTGAAAAAATCACCCCGACCGACATGAAAGAATTAGAACGGATTTTGTGGGAAGAGCTTGGCACAAAAAGCGATTACAACAAAACCACAACGCAAGAAAACTTGGCGATTTTTGTGCGTAGCTTAATAGGTTTATCGCAAGATGCAATTCAACAAAAGTTCGGCAAATTCCTAAGTGCCAACGAAGAACTAAATTCCCAGCAAATTGAGTTCATTCGTTCAATCATCAACTATGTTCAAAAGAACGGCGACATCACAGCCGAAGACATTATAAACACCCCGCCGTTTGATAACTACGACCTAGTAAAACACTTCGGCGACAAAATCAGCGTTTTAATGCACATAGTCAACACAATCCACGGCGCAGTGCGAGTGGCGTAAACGGAAAAGGGATAAAGATAACTAATGACCATAACAGATAGAGAAATTAAAAGTGCTAGCGATGTGATTGATGTGGCTTTAGCAAGAATTGATAAAACAAACAGAGGTGAGATAGCAACAAGCGTTCTTGCAGTGATTCGCAATCTAAACGATCATATTGCTTATAAACTGTGGTGTGAATTAGAGCCAAATCAAAATGCAAGCATAAAGAATGTTGCGAAAAACTTTATTAATAGACCGCCATTCAAGTATATTGGTGTGTTAAGGCTTGTTTTCTCAAATTTCAAAATTCATTTTGAAATTAACTTCTGATAGTTTATAATTTTGATATGAACATTAAAGAGATTTACTCAACAAATGTATTTAACGATAAAGTTATGCGCGAACGATTGCCTGCCAAGGTGTATGCTTCCTTGCAGAAAACCATTGAATCGGGTAGCCCGCTAAATTCCGATGTTGCGAACGCGGTTGCGCTTGCCATGAAAGATTGGGCGCTTGAAAAGGGCGCAACGCATTTTACCCATTGGTTTCAACCTATGACGGGTATCACCGCGGAAAAGCACGATAGCTTCATAACCCCCGATAGCGGTGGCGGTGTTATCCTTGAATTTAGCGGAAAATCCCTTGTGCAGGGCGAACCTGACGCCTCAAGTTTTCCTTCGGGCGGTTTGAGGGCTACCTTTGAAGCGCGCGGATACACCGCGTGGGATCCCACTTCTTACGCATTTATAAAAGACGGTTCACTTTGCATTCCCACCGCATTTTGTTCTTATGCGGGGGATGTTCTTGATAAAAAAACCCCGCTTTTGCGTTCCATGCAGGCGGTTGAAAGGGAAGCCAAGCGCATAATGCGCCTTTTCGGGCAGGACGCTTCCCGCGTGAATGTAACCTGTGGTGCAGAACAGGAATATTTTTTAATAGACAAATCCGTTTGGCTAAAACGCACAGATTTAATGACTTGCGGTAGGACGCTTTTTGGCGCGCGCCCCCCAAAAGGGCAGGAAATGAACGATCATTATTTTGGTGTTATCAAGCCCCGCGTTGCTTCGTTTATGAAAGAACTTGACGAAGAACTTTGGAAAGTGGGCGTGCCTGCCAAAACCAAGCATAACGAAACCGCACCCGCACAGCATGAACTTGCGCCTGTGTTCACAAGCGCGAATGTGGCAAGCGATCATAACCAAATTATAATGGAATTCATGAAAAGCATTGCTTCCAAGCATAATTTGGCGTGCCTTCTTCATGAAAAACCCTTCAAAGGTGTAAGCGGAAGCGGTAAACACATAAATTGGTCTTTATCCGCTAACGGCAAAAACCTGCTTGAACCGGGGGATACCCCTAGTGCAAACGCACAATTCTTGCTTTTCTTAACCGCCGTTTTGCGTGCGGTGGACAGGCACTCTGATTTACTAAGAGTATCCGTGGCAGGTGCAGGAAATGATTTAAGGCTTGGCGGTTTTGAAGCCCCGCCCCCCATAATTTCCGTTTACCTTGGTGAGGAATTAAGCGAAATTCTGGACACGGTAGACAAAGGCACAAGCTACCTCGGCAAAGAGAAAAAACGCCTTGAACCGGGGGTGGATGTTCTTCCGCGTTTCCCTAAAGATAATTCGGATCGTAACCGCACTTCACCCTTTGCGTTCACAGGAAATAAATTTGAATTCAGAATGCTTGGTTCTTCGTTTTCCGCGTCTGAACCCAATATTATGATTAACACAATAGTTGCAGATTCTCTCAAATCCTTTGCAGACGAACTTGAAAACAGCAAGAATTTTAAAGAGGATTTATCCGCATTAATCAGGAAAACGATCACAAATCACAAAAGAATTATCTTCAACGGAAACAATTATTCCGCTGATTGGGTAGCCGAGGCAACAAAAAGAGGGCTTTTAAACATAAATTCTTCCGTGGAAGCCTTTGAATCGTTTATCCTTGAAAAAAATGTGAATCTCTTTGAACTTCACGGTGTTTTCACCCGTAGCGAGGTATATTCGCGCTATGAAATTCTTCTTGAAAACTATTATAAAACCCTGCACATAGAAGCCCTAACAATGCAAGATATGGCACGCGGGCAAATTATGCCCTCGGTATTTTCTTACCTAAATGAACTCACAAAAATCGCAAAAAATAAGAAGGATTTAAGCCTTGATTCCAAAGTTGAAGTTAAACTTATCGGTAAACTTTCCGCACTTAACGAAAAACTTGATTTTGCCTTAGAACGCCTAACTAAACTTACCGAAACAGCCGAGTCAATTAAAGATAACAGCTTAAAATCCGCAAAATTTTACCACGCCGAAATCGTCCCCGCCATGAACGAACTTCGTTCGTATGCAGACGAACTTGAAATCCTTACCGCAAAAAAATATCTAAGTTTCCCCACTTATATTGATTTGCTTTTCAGCGTTAGGTAAACGAAGTTTAATTCAGAATTAAGAATTCAGAATGCAGAATTGTGGAAATATTGATTAAAATTCCACCACCAATCACCAATCACTAACCACCAACCACCAAATGTCTAACTCAACCGAAAAACTCAAAAACAAAGAAATCCTTAGCTTTGCCCTCACAAATTCAGGGCAGGGGCTTATTGGCGCGGTTGTTACCACATTTTATATGCTGTATCTAACAGATGTGCTTGAAATCGCGCCAATAATCACAGGCGCGCTTTTGGTTGCCATTTGCATTTTTGACGCGGTTACTGATCCCTTAATGGGCGTAATTCTTGATAAAAGTGCCACAAGATTCGGCAAATGTCGCCCATTTATGCTTTTTACACCGCCCATGATTGCGGTTTGCCTCATTTTAATGTTCGTTCCGCTTCCAATCGGTAGCAAATTCGCGGTGGTTTATTCGGTAATAATGTTCACCGTGTACACCCTGCATTACACAATGAACGATATTCCGTATTGGTCAATGTCCGCCACAATAACCAAAGATCCGCAAGAAAGGGTGAAACTTGTGTCTACCACAAGGCTAATCGGCGGTGGCGGAAGTGTGGTTGTCGCGTTGCTTTTCATGACGGTTATTAGCGTGATAAAACCCTACATTGGGCTTCAAAATGCTTACCTCGTTACCGCCACAATTTACGCGGTTTTGGGTGCAATCGTAATGATTCAAGGATATTTCAATTGCAAAGAACGCATTATCACGCCACCCCGCCAAAGTGCGCTAAAAGGTTTCAAAAGCGCGCTAAAATGCCGTCCACTTATGCTTGCTTTTATCTCTCAAGTCCTTGGCGCAATCACCTTTGTGGGAAGCGTTGCGCTTAACACTTACTTCGTAAAATGGAATTTATGGAAAGTGGCAACTGGCGGTTCAGATCCCTTTGTGCGCTTCATTACCAACCTTTTGAACCTGCAAGATCCCATTCAAGTTTCCGCCGTTTTCCTTCCGATAGTGGGCTTCTTGCCCGCCTTCGCCACAATCGTGGGGCTTCTGTTCACCCCGTATTTCTGCAAAAAATTCCCCAAGAAAAATGTGCTTATCGTAACCCTCATGACAGCAGGTGTCTTGAATATAGCCTGCTACTTTTTGGGCTATTGGAGTATCTTAATTTTCATGGCGGGCAGGTTTATCACAAGCATTCCCACAGGGCTTCAAAACGGAATTACCACCTCAATGTTCGGGGACGCAGTAGATGTTTTAGATCACCAAACAGGGGAAAGAAGCGAAGGAATCTGCTTTTCCCTTCTAACTTTTGCAAGCAAATTTTCCACAGGAATCGCCGCGCTTGTGGTGGGCGTGATTTTGGGGCTTTTCGCTTACGATGTAACAATCGGCAACCAGCTTGAAGCCCTTGTGCAAGCAGGCAACCACGAAATGGCAAGAGAACTGCACCAACCCCCCTCAGCCCTTAACGGAATCTTCCTTCTTGTAACCGTTATCACAGGAATAGGGCAAATCCTCATGGCAATCCCCTTCTTCTTTTACGATCTCACCATAGAAAAGCACAAAGAAATCCTTAAAGCACTTGAGGCACGCAAGCAATAGCCGTTGCCTCACTGCCAACCGCCAAAAAAATACCTAAAATTCGTTGTACTCTCAATTATAAAACTGCCACTCAAAACAAAGCATTCAAAATCCGTTGTACTCTTTATCATAAAGTTGTATAATTATTAAAACAAAAACCGCGCACGGGTCCGTAGTAAAACGGATATTACATGCCCCTCCTAAGGGCAAGTTCTGGGTTCGATTCCCGGCGGGCCTGCCATGAAGAGTCCCAAAAATCACAAATTTTTGGGACTCTTCAACTAAATTTTTCCTAATAGCAAAATATAGCCGTGGAGTGGTAATGATTTTTAAATCGTGGTTTAAATTTATTATCTTATTTATATTTGCCTGCCTTATTGCGCTTTCGGCGGTGGGGGGGTATTTTTTGATTTCCTTAGGCAGGATCAATTCGGACTTAACTGAGTATCTTGGCGGATATAAATCTGCTGAGGGGTTGGAGTTTTTAAGCGAAGTTTTTGGCATAAAGGGTGATTTAATGTTTGCGGTTGAGGGAAATGCGCAAAATGATTCCGAGTTAAAGGAAAAAATCAATAAAATTTCGCAAAAAAGCGGTGTTAAAACGCTTATTTGGTACGAAGCCGTGCTTGAACTTGAAGATAACATACCGCCGTGGTTTGATAGCTTGCCGTGGGCAGTTGAACCGATAGACACAACTTCGTTAAAGGATTTTCTTCTTTTTGAAAAGGGCGGTAAGGGGGTTTACCTTGTGCTTATTATGCTTGAATTTGCACCGTCCTCGCCTCTTGCGTTTGAATTTTTAAAGGAAACAAAGAATATTCTTGCCCCAAGAGAAGTTGAGTTCGCAGGCATGACGGCTACTGCTTACGAAGCGTACGATACCGCAATGAAAGAACTTCCGCTTTACATTCTTTTCGGCGGTATAGCCATTGTGCTTTTGCTTTTGATTTTCACAAAAAGCATTAAAAAAACCTTAGCAATTTTAATAACGCTTGCCACCGCGCTTATAATCAACATTGGTTCAAGCTATATATTAGATAACTTTTCTATAATAACATTTGCTTCTTCTCAAGTGATTCAGATTGCGTTTACTGTAGCATTTGGGCTGTTATTTGTAGCTATAGCTACAGAAAATGGCAAAAGAACCCTAATTAAAGGCGCGTTAATTTCTTCTGCAATGTTCGTACCGCTTATCTTTATAAGCATGAGTCTTGGGGCGGATTTGGCGCTTGGGCTTTTTAAAGCCTGCCTTATTTCCGTTGCCTCAATTTCCCTCTTATTGCCTGCGCTTCTTAGCGTTTTTTATGACAGCAAGATATTTAAAGGCAAGGAAAAACCGCCAAAATGCGAAGAAAGCATTGGTTTTAATAAAAATTTAACCACCAAATTAAGCTATAACAGTTCCAAAAGTTCTTTTGTTATTTCTTTATGCTTGGTTTTAATCCTTATTATATCGGCAGTAGCCGTGCCAAAGGTTGATTTAACTTATTTTGAATTCAGCGCGCAAAAGGGCAGTAAAACCGCAGTTCAAGAGGGGGCAGACAGGCTTTCTTCCATGGTAATAATGGCTGTTCCGCTTACCCCCCGCCACGGCAAAACCCACCACGGATTTATTGAAAAAGCGGAAGAATTAAGCGAAGTTGATTTGGCAATCGGTGCATTTACCGCAATTAAAGTGGAAAATATTTTAGTTTATTCCGCCATTACTTCGGGGATTATTGACTTGGGCGCGGTTTCTGATTTTTTTGCCACGGTAGGCAGAAAGCACTTCACACTTTACGCCGTTGCACTTAAAAATTCAGAGGGCAAAAGCGTAATTAAAGATTACGAAAAATTAACCGCTATTGCCAATGAACATTTTAGCGAAGTTCACGCGTTTGGCGTTGCTTCCGCGGTTTATGACATTTCGGAAAACTTACCGCGCGATTTTTATAAAATTGTTCTCTTCTCGCTGATAATCGCATTCTTGCTTACATTCCTTGCCTTTTTAAAACTCAACTTCAAAAACCCACGCAAACTGTTAAGAAATGCGCTTTTCGCCCTCAAAAACGCAACCGCCTGCACCCTTACCCTAATATTCAGTACCTTTTTAACCCTAACGCTAACCTATTTATGCGGTTTTTCCTTAAACTTTTTAGCACTTTACCTTTTGCCCACGGCAACGGGGTGCTTTGGTGTTCTGTTTTTGTTTTTTGCACAAAAACAAAAAGCAGAACCAATTCAGAATTCAGAATTCAGGATTCAGAATTGCGGATTATCTGTTATTAAATTTAAAATCCACCCCTATGCCCTATGCCCTATGCCCTATGCCCTAATAAAATCTTCATTGATTTTATTATCTTTCTGCCTCGCAGTATTCTTTGTTACCTCAAATCTTATTGTTAAAAACATATCTCTTTCGCTTGGAATATCAAGCATGATTTCGTCTTTGCTTTGTGCCGTGGGTTTCACCCGCGGTTATGCAAATCCCGCCCCCTTGGGGCTTCTAAGGATAAATATTAATAATATTTAGAATCCGCCACTTTTCACTTTTCCGTTAGGAAAAATTTCACCGCAAAGCGCATTTGCAAATTTTTGTAAAACTTTCTCAAAACTGCACGCTTTGCATATTTCCGCTTGACAAGAACGGCGGGGGGGGGGTATCATTTATTTAAGATATTTTTTTTGGAGGAAATTATGAAAAAGTTTTTAACTACTTTTATAGTTATAGCTTTGGCTTTGTCCTTAATTCTTGCGCTTGCTTCGTGCAACGGGGATAACGGGGACAACGGCGAAAATTGTGAAGTTTGCGAAAAAGCTAACTGCATTTGCGAAACAAACGGTGGCGAACCCTGCCCAGATTGTAACAAGGCAGTTTGTGAATGCGCACCAAGCGGTGGCAATGAACCATGTACGGATTGTAACAAGTTAGTTTGCGAATGCGCACCAAGCGGTGGCACTGAACCTTGTGCGGATTGCAATGAGGTGGTTTGTGAGTGCGGAAGCAGTGGCGGAAATGAACCCTGCGCGGATTGCGAAAAAGTGGCTTGTGAATGTTCTTCTTCAGATTTCGCCCCCGGAACTAAAAAGCACCTTGAACTGCTTATGGCGGAACTTATGGCGAATGCCCTAAATCCCGCCAAGCGTATGCAAGCTATTGAAACATTTAGCCAATTGACTTATGACGATAGCGAAGAATTGCGTTATGAAAACTTCAGCGAAATGATTTTTTACCTTGACGCTAACTTCTTTTTTGCCGAATGGTACTATGAATCCATAAATTACGAAGAAGATAGATCTGACTTTAGCGCGCAAGTGATTGTTCTTGATTTCCTTAAAAATCTTTGGCTTTCATTTAACCTTGATACCGAAGAAGATAGTTTAGTTTTTGACGAAATAAATTGCAAAAACGGAACTGCGTCAGAACTTAGAGAGGAATTTTTATTTGAAATTCTATGGGCTATGTTCTTTGGCGAATTTTACGAAATTGAAGAATTTAATGCAAATGCAAACGGCGGTGTTTACATAATTGAGGATACAGAGATTAAAATCGGCAAGCATACTCAAGAGGTTATCGGCTTAAAAATTTATTTTGAAAACGGCGTTATCACCAAGTTCACAATGTCCGTTGAAAACTACAATTCAAAAGAAGGCACAAAAACCGTGATTGAAATGGCAGTTGAAATCAGCTACCCAAGCGAAGCAATGCTTTTCCCCGAAGAACTTCTTGCCTTAGTTCCCGAAAATCTTTTAGACGGTGATCATAGTGATTGCGAAGAGGGCTTTTGCTGTTCGCTTCTTGAATGCGTGTTTGAATACACTTGCTGTTGCGGAACATATCAGCAAGATATCTGCACGCGTTGCCAAAGATGCGCAGATTGCCTAAAGCACCGTGATAACGATTTCACCTGCTGTTATTATGACGGCGCAGAATTTTGCGAGGGTTGTGATAGACCTGAGTATATGTGCTGGTGTAACGATTTACACGAGGACTGCGGTGAATACTATTGGGATTGCGAGTGTTGGTGCGAAGATTGCGAGGATTATTATTCAATATGCGATTGCCGATTTATTTGCGAATTCGGTTGCGGTGAATTGTATTGGGATTGCGAATGCGAGTGCGAAGGCGGTTGCGGTTACACGCCCCATAATTGCTATTGCGCAGAACTTTGCGACTACGGTTGCGGTGAACTTAATTGGAATTGTGATTGCAAGTATCTTTGCGAATTTGGTTGTGGCGAACTTTGGTGGGACTGCACCTGCATTTGTGAGGGCGTTTGCGGTTACACGCCCCTCAATTGCCAATGTGAACACTTCTGTGCCGATTGTGGCGAGTGGGAATATCTTTGCGTTTGCTTATGCGAGGGCGGTTGCGGTCAGCCTATCAATTACACCTGTTGGTGTGAATACATTTGCGAAGAATGTAGCTTGTTAGATTGGGATTGTGAATGCCTTTGCGATGGCGGTTGCGGTCAGCCCATTAGGTGGGAATGCTATTGCTAATATCTTTGCAAACTTAGTGCTTAAATAAAAAAGTAGCGGAAACGCTACTTTTTTTTAATTCAGAATTATGAATGCAGAATGCAGAATTATGGACTAATTAACTAATAATATTAGAATCCACCATTCGTAAATCGTAAGTCGTAAGTCGTCATTACTCTTAATGATATTTAGATTCCGCCACTGTGCGCTGTGCATTGTGCGCTGTGCGCTGTGCGTTGAAATTTTTTACTTTATAAAAAATTTCTCAAGTTTCTTTTCCCAAACCGCAATTTTTTCCTCATTAAACTTAAGCGGAATTGTTTTAGCGTGGCTTTCGGCTTTCCTTGCGTTTCCTGCAACCTTTGCCACGCCAAGCAGGGCGGGAAGTTTGAATAAGCCTGCGGAAAGCACCTTTTGAATTAGGGATTTTGCGGTTATTTTTAGCTTTTGTCCGCCTTGCATACTCTTTAATTCATTATCACTCATTATGCCTTTTTGGAATGCCCAAGTGATAAAATCGGGATCAACTTCCATTAGCCACCTTTTCATAATATCC
>WQYD01000039.1 GCA_009781445.1 Bacillota bacterium
AATTTCGCCGAAAGCATTAAGCCTTCCGCGTGAATAAATTTTTAAAGAATCACCGCACTCAATTATGCTTGCGCCTGCGTCACGAAGAAGTTGAATCACTGGCGCGATATGCTTGGGGTTCACCCCTTTTAACAGCACGCTTCCGCCTGCCGAAGCAACCATTGTAAGGTAAGTCCCTGCCACAATCCTATCTGGCATTGCTTCATATGCCGTGCCTGATAATTTCTTCACGCCCTCTATTCTTATTTGCGAAGTTCCCGCGCCCTCAATCCTTGCGCCCATTTGGTTTAGAAAAGATTGAAGTTCTTCAATTTCAGGTTCCTCAGCCGAATTATTTAAAACCGTTACACCGCTTGAAATTGCGGTTAAAAGCATAACATTTTCGGTTGCGCCCACGCTTGGATAAGATAGGGAAATTTCCCTTGGTTTTAAATTTGTTGAATCGCAAAGGATATAGCCGTAGCTTTCCTCTACTTCGCAGTTTAAATCTCTTAAGGCTTTTATGTGCAAATCAATTGGGCGCGCGCCGATATCGCAACCCCCTGGGTAAGGGATTATTGCTTTTTTCATTCTTGAAAGAACAGAACCAAGCAGGAAAACCGAACTTCTGATTTCCTTTGCAAGTTTGCAGGGAATTTCATATGAAGTTAAATTTTTGGCGTCTATAAAAACATTACTGCCCTCTCTTATTAAATCCGCACCAAGGTGGGTTAAAATTTTGCCCATGTTTTGAACATCCGAAAGGTTAGGACAGTTGCTAATTATAGTTTGATCTTCTGTTAAAATTGAACCTGCGAACAGAGGAAGAACGGCATTCTTTGCACCGTGAACACGGATTGTTCCGTGAAGCGTTTTTCCGCCGTTAATTATGTATCTTGCCATTGCTTAAACTCCGCACACTACATGATATGCGGGGGGGATTGAGTTTGGTGTTTTGAATATTCAGCGCACAACGCACAGCGCACAGCGCACAGTGGTGGAATTATTTATTTAGGTACGAAGTACGAAGTACAAAGTACGAATTGTGGAATAATTAACTAATAATGAGATTTAGAATCCACCATTGTGCGTTGTGCGCTGTGCGCTGTGCGCTGACTTGCCGATATTCATTAAAATTCCGCTTGCAAACATAAATATAACAAGCGAACTGCCCCCTGCACTCACGAAAGGCAGAGGCAAACCTGTGGGCGGGATTGAACCGCTTACCACTGCAAGGTTGATAATCGTTTGCACTGCGATAACCGCCGTGATGCCTGAGGCAAGCAAGGATTTAAATCTTGAATCCGCACGGATTGCAATCAAGATTCCTGAAATGATTAAAGTGGCAAATACCGCAATAACCGCAAAACTTCCGAAAAAACCAAGCTCTTCACCTATCACGGAAAATATGAAATCTGATTCCGCGAAGGGTAAAAACAGGTGTTTTTGGCGCGAAGCGAACAATCCCACACCGAAAAGCCCCCCTGAACCAAGTGCGTAATATGATTGGATTAGTTGGTAGCCCTCACCTCTCGGCGTTGCCCAAGGATCTAAAAACGCAAGCAATCTTTTAATGCGGTAAGGTTCGGCGAATATCAGCAGAGGGACGGCGGTGGCGGTGATTCCGCCAAAAACCGCAAAGTGCTTGCCTTTCATTCCGCCTGCGAAAAGCATGATTAAAAGCGTAGCACCCACGCACATGGTTATGGACATATTGGGTTCAAGCATTATTGCCACGCACATTGCAAGCCCGCACAGCACAGGGATAATAAGGTGTTTAATTTTGTTAGGCGGATATTTTGCCATATGCCCCGCAAGCAAAATTACAAGGGCGAATTTCCCGATTTCGGAAGGCTGAAATGTTATGAATCCAAGGCTTATCCAACGCGTTGCGCCGTAGCTTGTTAGCCCCACCCCCGGGATAAATAACATAAGTAAAAGCACCATGGATACTATGTAAATTATCCATTTGCCCTTTTCAAGCCAATCAAGTTTTATCTTAATTGCAAGAAACATTGAAGCCAAGCCCCCTATGAAATAAAGGGCTTGCTTTTTTACATAAAAAAATGAATCGTTGAAATGCACCTCTGCCGAATAACTGCTTGCGGAATAAATCATTACAATTCCGAAAACAGAAAGAAGCAGTGTGGAAACAAGGACATTAGTTCTCAAGCGCATACACAAGTTCTTTAAATGAATTACCGCGCTCAATGTAACTTGAATATCTGTCAAAACTTGCAGAGGCAGGTGAAAACAGAACTGTTTCAATCTCTGGCATTGAGTGCAGAAGTTTAACGGCGTCTGATAAACTCTTGCAAATTTTAATGTTAGAAAACCCCACTTTCATAGCTGACGCATATATTTTTTCGTCATTACCGCCCGTTACTGCTATGAATTTTACATATTCGCTAACCTCGTCAAAAAATTCGCAAAATTCTTCTTGCTTATCCGAACCGCCTAAAATCAAGCCCACATTTTTTCCCTTAACCGTGTCTATCGCTTGCTTGCACGCAGATATGTTTGTGCCTTTGCTATCGTTATAAAAAGCCTTTCCCGAAATGGTGCTTACATATTCAATGCGGTGCGGAAGCAATTTGTATTCGCGGATTAAAGAAATGCAATGTTCTCTTTTCGCGCCGAAAACGGCCATGATATTTAACGCGGTTAAAAGATTAAATTTATTATGTTCCCCTTTTAGCTTAAAATCTTTTGCGGATACAAGAGGTTCATTTTGATAGTAAAAATAGTTATCTTTCATATAGAAAGCACCCACTTTTTCACGCGTGCTTACAAAAAGAGGCTTTGCGCGTACGGCTGATTCCGCTACAATCTTGCTATCATAATTTAATACTGCAAAATCAGATTCGGTTTGGTTTAAGAACACGCGCTTTTTAGCTAAGATATATTGGCTGTAATTATCGTATCTATCTATGTGATCGGGCGCGATATTTAAAAACGCGGAAACTTTTGGCTTAAGCGAATGCGTATATTCAAGCTGAAAACTTGACGCTTCAATTACCGCAATATCAAGTTCAGTTCCGTCCAAAATAACTTGGCTTACAGGGTAGCCGATATTGCCCATGGCTTTTACTTTTTTGCCCATGGCGCGCAACCCTCTTGCCACCATATCCACGGTGGTTGTTTTGCCGTTTGTGCCTGTAATCATAACAAACGGGCAGGTTAATTCCCTTGCGCCAAGCTCAAGTTCGCTAATTATCGGCATACCTCTTTTCTTGGCTTCAACCACAATTTTGTGTGAATTGGGAATCCCCGGTGAGATAATTATTAAGTTTAGATTTTCAAAAACTTCTTCCTCTCTGCCTTTGAAATTTCCTTCAAAATCAAGGTTGTCGTCATACCTTCTTACCTCATATCCTTTTTTTTGAAGCAACGCGCAAGCGGATATACCGCTTGACTGAATTCCGATTACAAGTGCTACTTGCATATTAAATTATACCCCCTTTTAATTAACTTACCGTGAGTGCAACCACGCACGCAATTATTGATACGATAGAATAATACGCCACGATTTTTGATTCGTTTACGCCTTTCAATTCCAAGTGGTGGTGGAACGGCGACATAAGAAAAACGCGCTTTTTCGTTAGTTTAAAGTACACAACCTGCACTATTACGGATATGCTACTTACCGCAAACATTATTCCCACAAGTGCGCTGATTAGCGGATTTTTTAAAAAAAGCGCAATCCCTGCACAAGCACCGCCAAGTGCCATTGCGCCCGTGTCGCCCATGAAATATTTTGCCTTGTGGGAATTAAACCACAAGAAAGCTATCAGCGCGCCGATAAGCGCAGTTGAGAAAACCGCCATATTTCGTAATTCCGCTTCGTAAAGAACATTGCCCGATACATTTGCCGAAGCTATCGCCCCCACAATTATTGCCGTAAAGCAGGAAAAATATATCACATTAACTGAACCTGCCAAACCGTCAAGCCCGTCTGTAAGGTTAACGGAATTAGACATTGCAATAAACACAAGCATGGCAAAAGGTATATAAATCCATATGTTCATATGCCATTCGCCACCTGTGAACGGCAATCTTACTGCCGTACCGATAAATCTATTAGTGGCGCAGTAGTAAGACGCGATTCCTGCGATTGCAATTTGCGCAATAATTTTTTGATATGCCCTTAATCCCAAATTTTGCTTTAGCTTAACTTTAATAAAATCGTCAAGAAAACCTATTGTGCCGTAGCCTAAAAATATAAGCATAAGCATTCGTGAAAGCGAAGTGTTAAATCCCCCGAAAGCGGAAGTAACCGCCACTGCGGAAATTATAAACACTATGCCCGCCATTGTGGGGGTGTTCTTCTTTTCGTTATGTTGTTCTACATAACTTAAAATAGTTTGAGAAGCACTTGCCCTTCGCGACAGCCTTAAAAACAGTGGCGAAAGCAACATACATATGAAAAAGGCTGAAATTAGGGAAATTGAGAGAGGTAGCATATATTTAAAGTGAGAGGCAGTAAGGTGCGGACTTGGAATTTAGTTTTCAGCGCACAGCGCACAACGCACAGCGCACAATGGTGGAATTATTTATTAATGAGATTTAGATTCCTTAATGTTTCTCGTTTCATGTTTCTCGTTTCACTTTTCATAATGATATTTAGAATCATTCATTGTGCGCTGTGCGCTGTGCGCTGTGCGCTGTTAAGTGCGGGACGCACTCAAAGTTCATATCTCTTAATTATTTCCTCAACTACTTTTGTATCCGAATACGGTGTTTTTATACCGTTTTCTTCGCTATATTCTTCACCGCCTTTTCCTGCTATAACCACAAGATCGTCTTGCTTGGAAGTTATAAGTGCATATGCGATTGCCTTTTCGCGTTCGGTGATTTTGATATATTTATTATTGATTTCCTTATGCCCTTCTTCTATTTGGCGAATAATATCGTTAGGGTTTTCATGCCTGCTGTTATCTGAAGTTAAAATTGTGAAATCCGAATACTTAGCCGAAACCGCACCCATAAGCGGACGCTTTTTTGAATCTCTGTTTCCGCCACAACCGAAAACAGAAATCAGCTTTCCTTTGCATAGTAGCCTTGCGGATATTAGTAAATTTTTAAGCCCCTCAGGTGTGTGCGCAAAATCTATAACCACACTTCGCTTTTGAAAGCGTAGTAAATTGAATCTGCCCGAAACGGGTTGCATAACTTCATATGCACTTTTTATGGTTGGCACGGGAATGGATAATAGCCGTGCAACTGTGATTGCGCCAAGCGAATTATATATGTTAAACTCGCCGTGGAAGTGGGATTTTAAGTCAAAAATGTCGTCATAAGCGTTAACAACACATGAAAAACCGTTATTATACTCTGTTTCTATGGCAAAAACATCTGAAGGGTTCTGAATTCCATATGAAGTAATAGGAATTTCAGCTGTTTTTAATATGTTTATCCCAAGATTATCGTCTGCATTGATTACGGCAAAGCGCGCGAATTCTTTAGTGAAAAACGATCGCTTAACAGCGCGGTAAGAATCAAGTGTTTTAAAGAAATCCAAATGATCTTGAGAGAAGTTTGTGAACACTGCAATATCTGCAATTATGCCTGATAGCTTTTTAAGATATATTGCGTGCGCGCTTGCTTCGTAAATAAAATGAGTTACGCCCTCTTTATAGCTTTTTGCAATTAACTTATGAAACTCAATAGGATCGGGCGTTGTTAGTTCCGTATCTGTTTTTTCGCCGTTTATATATGTGCCGAGTGTGCCTGCCACGGTTACCTTTTTACCGCTGTGCTTCAATATGTTTGCAATCATATGCGCGGTGGTGGTTTTGCCGTTTGTGCCTGTGATTGCTATCATTTTCATATGTTTGTGGCAATTTTCGTAAAAATTTCCCGATATTTTCGCCATTGCTTCGCGTGCGTCCTCAACTAAAACATATGGTACGCTTTCGTTTGGTTCGCTTTCGGTAACCACACATGAAGCACCGCTTGCGATAGCATCGTTAATATAATTATTGCCGTCAAAATTTCCGCCCCTTATGGCAAAGAAAAGCGAACCTTTTTTTATATCGTTAGAATTTAGCGTTAGTTCGCTAATTTCGCTATCAAGAGGTGCGTTGATTTTATGTGTGGATATGTTTTGAAGTAACCGTTCAAGCTTCATTTTATTACCGCCCTTTTTTTCTAAATTTAGTTTCCTAATCCTATTAAGCAAACTGTGCTACTTGTGATTTTTGTTCTGGGTGCGGGGATTTGGTTTATAACCTTTGCACCCCCCTCACCGTCTACTTCCACATATAGTTTTTTGCTTCTTAGAAGCATCATTGCTTCTGTGATACCCATGCCGACTATATCGGGCATTTCAAAAATTTCCTTTTCTTCAATAGTAGCGGAACGCATGCCCTCATATGCAAAAATCTTACTAAACATACCACCCACATAAGGCGCGCAAACCATGCTTCCGTAATATGCGCCTTGAGGTTCGTCCACCACAATTAGTGCCATATATTTTGGGTTATCCGCAGGGGCAAAACCTATAAAAGTTGAGGTGTACTTGCCTCTTGCGATTGCACCGTTTTCATATTTTTGTGCCGTGCCTGTTTTCCCGCCGATTCGGTAACCCTCTACGCCTGCGTGCCGTCCGCTACCTTCGGCAACAACGCGCTCAAGAATTTCCCTAACGGCAAGAGAAGTTTGATTACTTATGATTCCTTTGGTGATTTTGGGGTTTGACTTATGAATTATCCTGCCTTTTCTATCTGTAACTTTGCTTAAGAGGTGGGGTGTTACAAGGTTTCCGCCGTTTATCACCGAAGCGCAGGCAACCAAAAGTTCAATCGGTGTTACTGCGATTGCCTGCCCGAAACCGATTCTTGCAAGATCCACAGTTTTTACGCTTGCAAGCGGAATTGTTAAGCCCGATGCTTCGCCCGAAATGTCTATCCCTGTTTTCCGCGTTAATCCGAATTTATCAATATAGCTATAAAATGCGTTTGCGCCCACGGCAAGTGCGGTGTTCATGAAAAGCACATTGCAAGAATTCATTACGCCTTCGTCAAATGTTAGGCTTCCATGCCCTATCGTTCGCCAACATTTTATTCTCTGTCCGTCTACAATATGATGCCCTCTGCAATATACGCCTGTTTTTCTGGAAACCGCGCCAGTTTCAAGCCCTATTGCTGTGGTTAAAATTTTAAAAGTTGAACCGGGTTCAAAGACATCTGTAACAAGTGTGGATTTGCTTTCGGCAAAAAGTTTGGCGATATTATCCCTCGGAACTTGGTTTAAATCAAAACTTGGCTTCTGCGCCATTGCCACGACAGCACCGTTAGTAACATCAATTACCATTAGGCTAACCGCTTTTGCGTTGTGATTTAAAAAAGCCTCAGAAACTGCCGATTCTGCAAAGGATTGAATGTAATAATCCATGGTTAAATGAATGTCGTTACCCTTTGTTCCCTGAATATAGCGCGTTACACCGCCTTTTAATTCCCTGCCGATTAAATCCGTTTCGGTTAAAATGTAACCGTTTTTGCCTTTTAGATATTGGTTATACTGCCTTTCTATACCTGTTTGCCCGTCTGAATCCGTGTTTGTGAACCCTAAAATCTGCGTCATAAAATCGCCGTAAGGGTAAACGCGCTTAATGTTTTGAGAAAAATATACCCCCGTTGCGCCTGCGTGAAGGATTTTAAACATTTCGTCTTTATTCACATTTTTTGCGATTGTAACTTCCGAACGGCGCGAATTGATTTTTTCAAGCAACGATTTATAATCAAGATTTAAGGTATCCGCAAGTATGCTTGCGGTTAATTCCTTATTTTTTACGGCTATCGGTCTTGCATAGAGGGTGTAAACAGTCATGCTATCAGCAAGCAGAACGCCGTTTCTATCAAAAATCTCACCGCGTTCGGCGGTAAGCGGAACATCGCGCATCCACTGGTCAAGCGCAAGCGATTGAAGCCTGCCTGAATCAAAAACTTCAATGTAAAGGATTCTGCTTAAAACCGCCACAAATAAAAAAACTATCACAATAAGCAGTGCAAGCAACCGCTTTTTTTGATTATATTGCGTGTATTTGGGTGTGTGTTTTTTCATTAACTGTTTTTTGAAAATAAAAAAAGTTACTGAATTTCAGTAACTTTTTCCTTAGTGATATTATTTTAGGATGCAGGGGTTAGGTTTAATTCAGAATTCAGAATTCAGAATTATGGATTAATTAACTAATAATGATATTTAGAATCCACCACTATGCCCTATAACCTATGCCCTATGCCCTCGTAATGCGTAACGCATTACAGATTACGCTACAAGCCCTATAATTAAAGCTATGACGCCGATTAAGCAAATATAACCTGCCACAAGAAGTTTGCCCTTTTTGTTTAAACCGCCATTTTTTGTAGCTATAGCTACAGAATTTGAGGTATTTTGGGTATAATCGTTTTTGCTGTCGGCATAAACACCGTTGCATTTTTGGGTGTAAAATTCGTCTTCCGTGAGGATTCTATCTGCGCTTGGTGCTTCGCGGTTCCACATTGCCTGCATATATTCGGAATAATTTCCATAATATCCCATGGGCTTGGGTGCGCTGTAGTCATGCGCTTTAAAGCTATCTTCTTGGTAAGAAGTATCTTTGGTATTTAAGTCCGCTTGCCCGAAAAGAATGCTTCTTGCACGGTTTCTTTCGGGGGTTGCGTGCGAATAATCCTTAACAACGGGTTCACCGCTACCAAAAAGCATTTCGCTTGCGTCTGCAAAGCCTGCACCACCAAAGATTGAAATATCAATGGCTGGAACTTCGGCTTCGGTGCCTGAAACGCGGTAACCGTATTCACCGATTTTTGGGGAAATTCCGCCTGCTTTTGCACTATCGCGCCTGCGTTTTTCAGCCATGAACAAATCATAGTTATTATCCTCATAATAAACTCTTTCGCTGTTAATAGCTCTTTCGGTAAGGCTAACAATATTATCTCTTCTTAGTTTTAAAACGCCTTTCATGATAGTGTACTCCTTTTTTGGTGTGGTGGTTGGTTGGTGATTAGTTCTATTTTAATTCTTTGCCCCTTGTAGCAAGAAATTATTTCTCTATATCTTTTCGGCTACGCGCATTTTTGCGCTTTCTGCCCTCTTATTATCTCTTAACTCCTCTTTTGTTGCCGTTATCGGCTTTTTTGATAATATTTTTACTTCGCTTTTCTTTCCGCAATTACATATCGGAAACTCTTTTGGGCATACGCACGATGCCTCAAGTTCTCTGAAAGCATTCTTCACAATGCGATCTTCAAGAGAATGGAATGTGATTATAGCCAACCTTCCCCCAACTTCAAGCGTCCTTGCAAGTTTTAGAACTGCTTCGTATAGCCCCGTTAACTCTGAATTAACTTCTATGCGAACCGATTGGAACACGCGTTTTGCGGGGTGTCCTTCGTTGTGCCTTGCGGGATATGCTTGTTTGCAAATGTCCGAAAGTTCAAAGGTGGTTTTTATTGGTGATTTTTTTCTTAATTCGCATATCTTTTGTGCTATGCGCCTTGAGTACCTTTCCTCGCCGAACTTAAAGAATATATCGCCAAGTTCTCTTTCGCTGTACGAATTTATTACCTCGTAAGCACTTAAATCGCTATCCCTTGACATACGCATGTCCAGATCCCCACAGCGACTATAGCAGAAGCCTCGTTCGGGGTTATCAATTTGATACGAACTTACGCCCATATCAATCAAGATTCCTGACGGTTTCCCGAACTTTATCGCCGTTTCCGCAAGGTTCTTGTAGTCGCCTTTTATGAACTCTATCTTATCCTTATATAATAAGAGGCGTTCTTTGGCTACTTCAAGTGCGTCATTATCCAAATCGTTTGCAATTAACTTGCCTTGCGATAGAAGTTTAACGATGCCCTCTGAATGCCCCCCACCGCCAAGTGTTCCGTCCCAGTAGGTTTTACTTGGGTTTATGTTCAGCGCGGTTAAGGCTTCATGGTAAAGTACGGGTTTATGATTAAAATTTATATTCACTGCCGTTTATCTTTCCGTAAGCGCGGTTTACACTGCCCTTTTTACCAACATCTTTGCCGACTTCGCCCTCTTCAGGATATAATCTAAGCCTATCGCCCGCGCCCTTAAAAACAACGCCTCTTGTTAGCCCGCTTATTTCCATAAGCTCTTGAGGAATAACGAACCTCATTTGATTATCTATCGGCACAATTTTCACATTGCTGAAAATTGATTCTTTTGCATTTTGCAATTCAACATCGCATTCGGGGATATTATCAAACTTTGTGGCAAAGGCTTCAAAGGATAATTCAGTCATTAGTGCGAGGCTGTCGTTGATATCTTGAAAGATATAAATTTCTTGTAAATCTTCAAAAGCACGCTTGAAAAGTGGCGGGATTCTAACGCGGTTTTTGGTATCTAATTGTAATGTAGCTTGGCTATAGAATTTGCTTAACATAACCCACCCTCCTCAAATGATTATATAAATTTTAGCACATAACTGTGGTAGAGTCAATAAATATTTTGAAATAAGTTGTCAAAATACCAAAAAATAGGGATTTCAGTCCACCAAATGCACGAAAAAAAAGTGTCAGATTAGTCAAAAATGAACCTTTGTGCTAAAATTTACCGAAAAATGACAATCTGTTCGGTTTTTTAAGCCAAAAAAACAAAATAGGACAAGAAATGAAAAAAGCCCAAATATGGGCGAAGGGTGCGGGGTTTGTGTGGGTTTGGCGTGCAGTTTGTGCCGTGGGTTGCACCCACGGTTATGCATATCCTGCCCGCTTCGGGGCAGTTACGGATTTATCCATAATTCGTAAATCGTAAGTCGTAAGTCGTCATTGCTCTTAATGAGATTTAGAATCCGCCCCTATGCCCTATGCCCTATGCCCTATGCCCTGAATTTTGCTTTAGCAAAATTATTCAATAAGTAATAGCTTGTTCTCAAGCGAATCGCACGAAGTTAAATAATACCTTGTTCCGCCCTTGTAAACTTCGGATAGCTTGCGGAATGAGTTGCCGTGCAAATGCCCGTAAACCACATATTTTGTGCCGTACGCCCCAAATAAATCTGTGAAATACGAATCCTGCATTTGAGAATTAAAGGGGGGGAAGTGCATTAGCCCTATCAGTGTGTCGCCCTCTTTTAGTTCTTTTTTTGCAGACGAAAGCGACATTTCAAGCCTAAGTTTTTCTCTTTCGTAAAGTTTCATGTCGTTTGATATAGTTGCTTCGCTGTGGTGGGTGCGCGGTTCTTTTTGGGGTTCGGGAACTACCCAACCGCGTGAACCTGCAAAAACATAATTATTTATCTTAACATGATCGTTTTGCAAAATGTACATTTTGGGCGGTAAAAGCTCTCTGATTTTAGTTAGGCTTGCCCACCAATAATCATGGTTGCCCTTAACTAAAATCTTAATGCCCTTTCGCTTGCTGATTTCGCGCAAATCCTTAATTGCGTCCTCAAGTTTCATTGCCCAAGAAATATCACCTGAGATTAAAACTATATCTTCGCTGTTAACGCGTGCGTCCCAATCCGCGGAAATATGTTCCCAATGGTTTTCCCACTTGGGCCCGAATATATCCATGGGCTTGTTTCCCAGATGTAAATCACTGATTGCGTAAATCTTCACAGGGTTATTATATCAATATTTGTGTGGAAATTCAAATAAAAAACAAAAATTGAGGGTGCAGGATGCAGGATGCAGGATGCAGGGGTGGATTCTAAATCTCATTAATAATAATTCCACCATTGTGCGCTGTGCGTGCGCCAACGAAGTGCGAACGAAGCAAAGCGAAGTCGTCTGCGCTGTGCGCTGAAAAATAATTCTTAATTCTGAATTAAACTATAGTTTCCTCAAGAACCTGCGCTATTCTTGCAAAAACTTCTTCTTTGCCTGTTTTGTGAAGTGAAGAGGTTAAAATTATATTATCCGCACCTACGGCAAGGGCTTTTGCGATTTCTGCCTTGCGCTTAATTACGGCGGAACGGGAAAATTTATCTGCCTTTGTGGCGATAAGCGTGATTTGAATGTTATGCGCGTACAAAAAATTTATAATCATTTTGTCGTCCGCGGACGGTTCGCGCCTTATATCTATCAAAAGAAAAACATTTTTAAGGTTTTTGCTTGATTTGAGGTAATTTTCAATCAGCCCGCCCCACTTTTCCTTTTGATCGTTAGATACGCGCGCGTAACCGTACCCCGGTAAATCTACGAAACGGAAAGAATCATTATTTATAGAAAAATAGTTTAAAAGGCGGGTTCTTCCTGGGTCTTTACTTGTTTTAGCCAGCTTTGAATTATTGGTTATAAAGTTTATAAAACTTGATTTCCCCACATTTGACTTTCCTGCCACGGCAATTTCAGGCACAGAAAAGCCTGATATTGAAGCAATATCTGCGACTGAGGTTAGGAAAGAGGATTGTTTAATTAACATAGTTTTTTCAGCGCACAGCGCACAACGCACAGCGCACAGTGAAGGAATTATTTATTAATGAGATTTGGAATCCACCATTCTGAATTCTTAATTCTTAATTCTTAATTACTCAATGCTACGCATTGAGTAACGCTTGCTTAAGCACAAGTTTTACATTTTCAACGAAAACGAATTCAAGTTTACTTTTAATGTTTTCGGGCAGTTCTTTATAGTCCTTTTTGTTTTCTTCGGGAATGAATACTTTTTTAACGCCCGAACGCACGGCGGCGAGGGATTTTTCTTTTAGCCCGCCTATGGGAAGGACATTGCCTGTTAAGGTTAATTCACCAGTCATTGCCACGGTGCGATCTACCTTTTTATTAGTTATAGCGGAAAATAAGGCGGTGGCGATTGTGATTCCTGCGGAAGGCCCGTCCTTGGGGGTTGCGCCTTCAGGGACATGGATATGGATATCGTGCGAAGCAAAGAAGCCAGAATCAACACCCAATTCTTTAGCTACACCGCGACAATAGCTAATTGCGATTTTCGCGCTTTCCTGCATAACATTGCCAAGATTCCCTGTGAGGATAGTTTCGCCCTTACCTTCGGTAATTATAACTTCTATATCAAGAGTGTCGCCCCCTACTGCCGTCCACGCTAAGCCAGTTACCACACCGATTTGATCATTTTCTGATTTGTGCTTTTCACCGTATCTTGCCTCACCAAGGAAGGCGGATAGGTTGGCTTTAGACACGGTGATAAGTTTTTCTTCGGGGTTTTCCACGAATTTTCTTGCAACTTTACGCATTATTGCGTTAATTTTTTGCTCAAGCGAACGCACACCGCTTTCCCTTGTGTAAAGGTTAATTATGGCAAGAATAGCTTCGTCCTTAATCTTTATCCACTTCTTTTGAACGCCGTTTTGCTTTAATGCCTTGGCAATTAAGTGCCTTTTTGCAATTTCAAGTTTTTCGTGTTCGGTGTAACCCGTCATTTCAATTATTTCCATACGATCTAAAAGAGGACGGGAAATCGTGTCAAGAGTGTTGGCGGTGGTTATGAAAAGAACCTTGGAAAGATCAAAGGGCATTTCCATGAAGTGATCTCTGAAATTTGAGTTCTGTTCGGGGTCAAGCACTTCAAGCAACGCGCTTGCGGGTTCGCCCTTATAATCGCTTGCCATTTTATCTATTTCGTCCATTAAAAACACGGGGTTCATACTACCTGCGGTTTTTATGCCCGAAATTATGCGCCCCGGCATTGCGCCCACATAGGTTTTTCTATGCCCTCTTATTTCCGCTTCGTCACGCACACCGCCGAATGAAAGGCGCACGAATTTTTTGTTCATGGCGCGCGCGATAGAGGAAGCTATAGAAGTTTTGCCTATTCCGGGGGGGCCTACAAGGCAGATTATCGGGCTTCTGCCGTTTTCACAAAGTTTCCTTACGGCAAGTGCCTCAATAAGCCTTTCTTTAACGGTGTCCAATCCGTAATGATCCTCGTCAAGCACGGATTGTGCATTTTTTAAATCCTCGTTATCCGTGGTTAGCATTCCCCAAGGCAATTCAAGAACCGTGTCCAGATAGTTTTTAAGAAGTGCCATATCGGGCGATGCAGGGGCGGACTTTTTAGTTTTGCGAACCTCTTTTCTTAGCTTTTCTTTCACGGAATCGGGCGCATTAAGGGCGTCTATTTTGTTATAATATTCTTCTGCTTCGTCCTCTTCGTCACCAATTTCGGATTCAAGGGCTTTAATCTGTTCGCGCACATAGTATTCCCTTTGGTTTAAGTCCATTGCGTCCTTAACTTTTTTATCCACGCTGATATCAATATCCGCAAGCACCGCCATTTCACGCAGGGTGTTAATGAACAGCAAAATGCGTTCTTCGGTGTTAAGGGTACGGAAAAAATTGAATTTATGCCTATCGTCCCCCGATCTTGCAATAATGTTGTGCATATTTTCGTTAGCAGTTTCGTAAGAAAATATTGCGCGTTTGCCCACCCCCGGGGTTTTTAAATATTCATCATAAGCGGATTTTGCCTTTAAGAATAAGGTGCGCGCAAATTCCGCGTCCGCAGTGTAATAAGACGCGCTTTCGGTTTCCGCATAGGCACGAAAATTAACGATTTCGGTGTTTTTGAGGATAACAAGCCCGTAAGCACGGTAAGTAACTTTTATGAAAGATTTATCCGCGCCGTCAAGAATCTGCCCTACTTCGGCAAGCACGCCGACACTGCCGTTTGCGGGGCAACGGTTTAAATCCTTATCGGGAAAAAGGACAATGCGTTCGTTGCCCTCTGCCTCATAAATAGCATCTTTGTTATAGCTTCCGCATGACGCCATGCCCGAGGTTTCGGGGAAAATTGCTCTGCCTACGGTGATAACTATGTATCTTTTGCTCATTAAGTAACCTCTTTTGTGGAATTATAGCATAAAGAAGCATGAGATTCAACCCAAATCCGCATGGAAGTCTTTTACAAAAGGCTTAAAAGCGTTGAAAAAAATTGGAAGTTTGGGGTTATTCTTTACGAAAAACGCAGGTTTTTACTCTGAATCGGTTATTTGCTCTTCGGGATCGTCTACTTTACCTTTATAAATATAGAATTTTTTATTGTTCAGGGTGAAATACGAAGTTAAAGAAACGCAGGATAAAAACACCATAAACACAGGCAAAAAGAACACTGGCATAACGCCGAATGTTAAAAAACCTGTGGTGGTTATTACTGCAAAAAGCGTTGCCCCTGCAACCAAATACGGCACGAAACACAGCTTTAAACTCTTTATGGAATTTTTAAATGAATCCTTAAACGCCTTTAAAACGCCCTTATTTTCCGAAATAATTGTGGGCGCCCATTGGCTGAAAAGGCAATTTCTTAAAGCAAAAAGCGCAAGTGCAACAATAAATGCAAGGGTGAAGGCAAAGAACCCAAGAGGTCTTAGCCACACAATTAAAAGAACGGCAAACGCACCTATTATTAAATCAATTACAAGCGCGATAAGCGAATGTATTAAGGAATAAAAAAGCGAGGTGCTAAGGCTGGAAACAAGCGCGAAATAAAACCTTTCGTTATAGCTTTGGCTCATTTTGTTATGAAGGATTTTAATAATCGGAATTGTGGTTAAATTCACGAAAAACGAAACCGCAAAGTACACAAGCCCGAACCAAACAAGGCTTAATAAAAGCTGAGAGGAATATTCACGATAAAAACTGCCGAGGATAGCCCAAAGCGATTGCGAACCGCCCTCTGATTCAATCCATAATGAAAGAGATTCTCTTATTTGCTCAAGAAGCGCGAAATCACCCATTAAAACGCGGTAAAGTGGCGCAACAATGGAATTCATTACCAAAACACAGCACAAAATTAGCACTGCGCTGTACACAAGAATTTTCATTGCAAGCCCGATATTATCGGCAAGAACTGCAAGAGATTTACGAAGAACCATGGCTGTAATTCCTTTAATTTAAGTTTTCAGCGCACAGCGCACAACGCACAGCGCACAATGGTGGAATGATTTATTTTAGGTACGAAGTACAAGGTACGAAGTACGAATTATGGATTAATTAGCTAATGAGATTTAGAATCCTTCATTGTGCGCTGTGCGCTGTGCATTGTGCGCTAAAAATAGCTATGCTATTTTTTTATGTATCCCCTCGGATAATCCTCTCTCACAATCCCCTCTGTTTCCGTGTAAGCAATCATGCTTAGGGTGATTGCGTAAGCAAAGAGGAATGCGTACGATACGCAAGATAGGATTAGCGAAAGCACTCTTAATTGAAGCAAGCCGATTAGCCCCCTGATTATCATTACACCGATAAGCGGAACGGCTGAAGCGAACATGAATTGCAGGGTGCTTTTGTTAGCTTTGTGAATGGATAGCCCTATCGCGCGCTTGGTTTTTACGCCTGTGAACGCTTGAATGGGGATAAGCAAGGTGATTAGTGAAATGAAAAACGCGCTTACACTGCAAGCTATAAGGATTGAAATAATTGAAAGCGAAAGCCCTGCCACAGGCGAAAGCCTAAGCCAAAGCCTTAGCAAAAGCGTAACCAAAACCTTATAGCCCACATAAATTCCTGCGTAAGTGATAGCGGAAAATAAAGTGGGGATAAAACTTTCGTTCATATCTCTAAAGAACCGCCCGTACTTGAACACGCCCATTTTCATTGAACGCGAAATTATGCTTACCATTACCGAACCGAAAACTGAAGCGGTAATTACGATAAGGGCGATACTAATGGGGAACCTGAACCCGCCAAGCCCGTAAGTCCAAATATGCCAAAAACTGTTATTTACATTCGGGTATTCCCTTATCCAATTAGTCATGGCGCTTGCAGGCGCAAGAACACTCGCCGAAATGCCCACAGGAAGCGCAAGCAAAAACAGGATAAAAAAGCGTTTGCCCTTATCAAACTTAAATAGATATTCAAATGTGGACGATAAGATGTTCATTTTGATTATTATACGCTATTTGGGGGGGATTTGCAACATAATTTATGAATCAGCGCACAGCGCACAACGCACAGCGCACAATGGTGGAATTATTTATTTAGGTACGAGGTATGAAGTGGGGAAGAAATATGAAATATAAATTGAGGATTCTAAATCTCACTCAAGAGTAATGACGACTTACGACTTACGATTTACGAATGTTGGATTTATTTATTATAACTCTAATCCCAAGCAGTTAATCTCTAATCCAAAGATAATAATTCCATA
>WQYD01000040.1 GCA_009781445.1 Bacillota bacterium
TGAGAAGCGTTAGGCTTTGGAACATAAATTTTTCACCCCTCGTAAGCGAAGTTCCACTATTAGCGATTCTCGTTGCTTCCCTTTCTGCCAAGAGAGGGTGCATATCGCCGTTCAAAAGTATTTCATAAATTTGCGCCTCAGATTTTCCTGCATATACACTGCTTTGCGTACCTGTCGTCATTGCGGAAATTGAAACAAGGCAAAGCACTATAGCCACAACAGACAAAGCCACCGCACTATCCATTTTTGGTATTGATTTTTGAAACTCTTTTTTTAAACCGTAATTCATGTCGCGTTCTTTTCTTTTAACGGGAAAGTAAAGAATACCGTACAGCAGGGCTATAGGCAAAAGCAGAACAGAATAAAGAAAAAAGGCTATCGGCATTAAGGCAAGCAATATGAGTTTAAACGCTTTTATTTTACCAATGCTAAATCCGTCATTATAGCCACTGCCGTTTTGCCGTCTAAAACCCTTTGTATCCTCTAATTCTTTTTGCACCCTTTCTGCTTCGCGCACGGCGCGTTGTTTTACCACACTTCTTTTTGCCATAATTCACCTCTTTAATCGCTTGCCCTAAGGGCTTCAATCGGATCTAAACTTGCACCATTCCCAGACGGCCCCATGCTTGAAAGCACGCTAACCACAAAACTTGTTGCCAAGCCGAGAAGGACAAATAAGGGGTTTATCCCCACCACTTTTGCACCCATACTCGCATTTGTTATAAGCCCGATTATGATTGCGAAAAAGCAACCTATCACGCCTGCGGAAATTCCCAAAATGCCTGCTTCGGTAATAAATATCCGCTTTACATCTCTGCGCCTTGTGCCAAGCGCGCGCAAAATTCCGATCTCTTTGGTTCTTTCCACAACGCTGATATACATTACTATAAAAATCATAATTGCGCTTACAACAAGTGAAATTGCAGAAACAGACGCCAAAATAAACGAACCCAAATCTATATAACTCATTACTTCTTCGGCAAGAGTATCCTGCCTTACGGCAAATAGGCGTTCACTTGTATTTATGTCATTCAAAAGCGCAACAACGCTTGCCACATTGGGCGAAATCACATAAATAAGGTTTAGGGGCGCGCCGTTTAATTCTGCCATGCTATCAAGCGAAACATATGCAAAATCTACGCCTGTGTCGTTATCAAGCACACCGCGAATGATAAAATCTACTTCATTTTCGTCGTGCTTTAATGCAACTGTTTTGCCTAAAATTTCACCGTCCTCTATGCCGTTTTCTTCCAAATACCGCGAAGCCATTGACGGCGAAATTAAAATTTCTCTTTCGCCTGCCTCATTACTCGGCACTCTGCCCGCAAGCAATTTTGCACTGAATCCATTGTAAGTTGACGCAACGCTAAAAAGTTTGTTCCAATCCGCATTTGCAAGATATTCGGCTTCAAAATTGTTAATCACGCTTCCGTTAATCACATTTTTTTGCCCCACGAGTGCGTTTAGGTAATGCAAATCCCTATCTTCAAATTTGACCACCGCGCCCCTATCTCTGTAAACATTAATTTGAAGCCTGTTCATGCCTGTTGTTAGTTCGCTTTCAACATAATTCCGCATTCCCGCGCTAAGAAAAAACATTAACACAAAAGCGCAAATGCCTATGCTTAGGGCTACCGCAACTAAAATGCTTCGTTTAAGATCTTGCAGAATGTTGTTTTTGGCAAACACAAGGATTTCTTTTTTATCAATGCTGTCTTTAACTGCTGTGGGTTTTTCTTTTTCACTAAAACTTGTTTTATAGTTTTTCGCGCTTTCGTCCTTAACAATTAAGCCGTCTTCCATTGTAAGCACGCGTGTGCAGTTGCTTGCAACCTTAGCCGAGTGAGTAACGCAAACAACCAATTTACCGCCCATCGCTATATTTTTAAGCAATTCCATGATTTCGTCTGCGGATTTTGCGTCAAGATTTCCTGTGGGTTCGTCTGCAAGCAATACAGACGGATTGTTTGCAAGCGCACGGGCAATAGCAACCCTTTGTTTTTGCCCGCCCGAAAGCTGATTGGGGAATTTGTGCGAATGCCCCACAAGCCCGACTTCCTCAAGCAAACTTTCCACCCGCTTTTTCCTTTCCTCTTGAGATAATTTGCTTTGCATAAGTGGCAACATTATGTTTTCGTAAGCAGTCATTTGTTTAATTAAATTAAAACTTTGAAACACAACGCCTACTTTGCTTTTTCGGTAAATATCAAAATCTTTTTCGGAAAAATCACTCATGTATTCGCCCTTAAAAATTATGCTTCCCGAATAATCAAAATCAAGCCCCGAAAGAATGTTTAAAAAGGTGGATTTGCCACAACCGCTTTCGCCAAGCAATGCCACAAATTCACCCCGTTGAAATTCCACATCAATGCCGTTAAGTACATCTTGTTTTTCATTTTTCGTTACCTGATAGGACTTTTTTAAGTTTTTTATCGTTATGTATGCCATTAAATCGCACCTCTATATTAAATATAAAGGGGGAAACTTAAAATAACCTTGAAAAGCGTGAAAACTTTAAAAATCACATTAATACTTTGTTGAGTCAAATTTTTTCTCACTCGTTTACCCGAAGTAAAGTCGTATCAAAAAAATTTACCTTTCCTCGTCTAAATGCGCTTTTTAAAGTTTTCGTAGGCGTAAAAAAACAGAAAAATAATTTAAAAAGCCACACTAAAAGTTATTTTCTCTAAGTTCAGCTTAACTTCTATTTTAAAATCATTTTGTTCAGAAAGCGTTTTAAGAATGGCAAGCCCAAGCCCTGCGCCTGAAGTGTTGGCGCGCGCTTCGTTACCGCGGTAAAACCTTTCAAATAGCAGAGAGGTTTCGCTTTGGGTTAAATTTTTGCATGAATTCGTGATTGTAAAAACCGTTTTTGAATTTTGTTTTTTCAAGCAAACCGTAATTATTCCGTTATCGTCTGAATGCTTTATGGCATTATCAATAAGTATTGTTATAGAACGGGCTATCGCTTCGGGGTTTCCGATATGGCGGATTTCGGGGGCAATATCTATCAAAAGTTCTTTATTCTTTTCATAGGCTACGCTTTCAAAACCCAAAGCCGTGTTTAATATTACATTGCTTAAATCAAAGTCAATTTTACTTACTTGTTTATCCTCGTCAAGTTTGGAAAGCGCAAGCAAGTCGGTTGCCATTGAGGCAATTTTTTGAGTTTGAAGCCTAATTGCGTCTAACCATTTCTTTGTGTCTGAAGCGATGCCGTCTTGCTTTTGCAAAAGTTCCACACCTGCCGAAATTATCGTAATCGGTGTGTTTATTTCGTGGCTTGCCTCTGAAATAAACCGCTTTTGCTTTTCCAAACTTATTGTGGCAGGTTTCACTATCCTAAACGATAAAAACCAAACAAGTATCAATAGAACTATTATTCCGCCCGCACCCAAAAGCACAACCGTCAGCGTAAGGCGCGAAAACGCTTCGTTTTCAATCGTCATATCTATTGCAACCATAATTTTGCCCCGCGGTGTTTCTGCAATTTTGTAATAAAACCCCTTTAATCCGCCGTTTTCTAATATTTGAGTTGCGTATTCCACCATTTCTTCCTTTGTAAAAAAACTGGATACTTGTTCGGGCGGAAGCGGTTTATTGTAAGAGTCTAACATAACCATAAAAGAACGCAAATCATTCATTTGCAATCTTACACTGTTTGGGGGATTTGATTCGTCTACCCTCTCAAATGCGGTAACCATTCGGTTTAAAGATTTTTCCGCTTCGTTTTTATCGCGCACGCGTGTGCTTATGAGAATAGCACCGCAAAAAATTGCCACAATTGCAAAAACAATTACGGAAGTTACCGCAAAAAATTTTAACCGCATTCGCTTTATCATTTGGCAACCTCAAGGCAATAGCCCACATTCCGCACGGCTTTTATGCTAACCTTGCTTCGCAACGCTGTCAATTTTTTTCTTAAAAAAGAAATGTAGACTTCGGCATTGTTATAAACAGCTTCGCTATCCCAACCCCAAATCTTTTCTATCAGCCGTTCTTTATTGGTAATAATTGCAGGGTTTAGCAAAAGTAATTCCATAATTTTATACTCGGTACTGCTTAATTTTATTTCTTGCCCATTGCCTGCGATAGAAAAATTATTTTTATTCAACGATAAATCCGCAAAAGCTATCGCTTCGCCGATATATTCACCTTTGCGCCTCGTTAGGGCGTTTACTCTTGCCAAAAGTTCGCTTGTGGCAAACGGCTTTGTTAAATAATCGTCTGCGCCGAAGTTTAAGCCGTCTACTTTATCTTCTACTGCGGATTTTGCAGAAAGCATTAAAATAGGTGTTTTGATACCGTTTTTCCGCATTTCTTGCAAGGCTTGGTATCCGTTAAGTTTGGGCATCATTATATCAAGGATAATTAAATCGTAGTCGGCAAGAGTTGCATAATCAACCGCATCTTGCCCGTTAAACACGGTGTCGCAGTCAATTTTGTTCTGCTTAAAAATCTCTTTCAGCATTTCAATTAATGCTTTTTCGTCATCGGCTATTAGTATTTTCACAATTAAATTATACCTTATAAACCTTGAAATGACATTGAAATATCAAAATCTTTATTCAATATATAGATTGCGCCTCTAAGCATCGTTTTTTATGGCAAAAACGGCTGAGATTCCTGCAAGCGCGAGAGGGATTGTAGCCATTATCATATAATAAAGTTTTAGAGGTGTGAGGAAAGACATTAAGAACAGCATTGTCCCCGTTAGGATATAATATTTGATTCTGCCACGGCTTAGGGCGGTTTCGGCGAGGGCTTTGAAATCGGGGCGCACGCGTTTCTTTTTGCCGTGAGAAACGAGTTTTTCGGGAAGTGCGTTTTTGCAATGCAAATATCTTTTAATTGTGCGCAAGTCAGGAAAGGTGATATTTATATCAAGGTTGGAAGCAATCAGCAAAACGCGCTTTTCAGTTCCGCGTGAAAGGATTTTAATATTTTCAAGATTTTCGTCCTTACATTTTCGGTAGGCACGCGCCACCTCGTCTGCCGTTGTTCCGCTAAATTTATAGTTTGCCATGGTTAGAGTTTCTTTTCCGTGTTCAAGCGAAACGAAAAACGGCGGTTCAAGTTTAACTTTAAGTGAATCAGGAAGTGTGTTATAAAAAATCTTTGCGGTTTCGTTATGCCCCAAAAGCGCAAGCGAATTCGCCATTTCCTGCGGGCTTATTCCGCTAAAGCGTTTTTTACGCGATACTAAAAGCGCGAACAAAATGCTTACCGCCGTGTAACCCACAAAGGTAATTATAAAAGCCACAAGGTAGCTTTTGGTGGCATAAAGCCCCCACGAAAAGATTATAAAAATAACCGCCAAGCTGAATATTATTTTATCAAGCGTTTTGCCCATAGCAAAAGTATTGCCAACTTTTAAGTTTAAATGTTAAAATACAACTATGAGAATAGGCATTTTCGGGGGGGCTTTTGATCCCTTACACGGGGCGCATATAGAGTTGATAGAAAAAAGTGCAAGCGCGCTTAATTTGGCGCGCCTTGTTATCGTGCCGTCTTTCAATCCGCCCCACAAAGAACTTCCTATGTTGAGTTATGAAAAGAGAGT
Source organism: Bacillota bacterium (assembly GCA_009781445.1). Taxonomy (GTDB): domain Bacteria; phylum Bacillota; class Clostridia; order Christensenellales; family DTU072; genus WQYD01. Next base: position 5,564 of record WQYD01000040.1, read on the forward strand.
GGGGCTTTTGCGTGCTTTCTTTGGCAAAAGTGAATATGCAGTAATTGACGAAATTGAACGCGAAATGAACTTAAAACACAGCTTTTCGTATCTCACGCTACCAAATTTGGTAAAAAAGTACGGCGAGGCTAACGAATACTATTATCTTATGGGTGCAGACAGCCTGATAAATTTCGGCAAATGGGCGCACCCTGAAATCATAGCAAAATACGCCGTTCTTGCCGTGGCAGGCAGAAAAGGTTACGAAGGCATTGAAGATTCTGCAAAGAGGGCAGAAGAAGACTATGGCGCAAAGGTTGAAATTTTGAACTTTGAATGCGGTGGTGAATCTTCCACGGATATGCGCAAAATTTTAAATAAGTTAAAAAAACTGCAATCCCCCGAACTTTATAAGCACAGCGAACGCACCTTAATTTACGCCATGCGCTTTGCAAAGCGGTTAAATTTGAGTTACGAAAGCGTGTTTATAGCCTCAATTCTGCACGACACCGCAAAAGAAATGCCACCGCAAAAGGATAAATACCCAGAACCCTCTTTAAAAATCAGACACCAATTTGACGGCAGAGTGGTGGCAAGAACTGAATTTGGCATAAGCGATAATGAAGTTTTAGACGCCATTGAATACCACACCACAGGAAAACCCGAAATGACGAACCTTGGAAAACTCGTGTATGTAGCCGATAAACTTGAGTGTGGCAGGGATTACGAAAATATCAACAATATCCGCGTAGAAATTGAACGCGATTTTGAAAGCGGATTTTTAATGCTTTTAAAGCAAAACGCTTTAAGCCTAAAGGCAAAGGGCGTTAAAATTAGCGGGCTTGCCAAAGAAACCCTTGATTTTTATGGAATAATTGAAGACTAATTCAGAATGCAGAATTGTGGAATTGTTTACAGCGCGCCATGGTGCGGTAGTAAAAATTTGAATAATGGCTGTACTTTTTGCGTATACTGTGTTACAATGTATTACAGAGAGGTGAAGTATGTCTATCACATTAAGAGTTAATCCAGATGAAATGGCGGTAATTAAAAGCTATGCAGACTTGCGGGGGATAACCGTGTCCGATGCAATCAGGACTGCGATTCTTGAACGCATTGAGGACGAACTTGATGTTAAACTTGCCACTCAAGCATATGCCGAATGGGAAAAGGACGGCAAGCGCACAATTTCACTTAGCGAAGTGAAAGGGGAATTGGGGCTTAAGGAATAACTTAATAAATACTCGTGCTAAATGCGGACAGGTTTTTGTGTAGATTTTTGATAGAGGTAGCGAAGGCTGTACTTGTGGTACAGCCGAGCGGACGGAAGCAAAAAGATGCAAAAAAGATGGCGTATTTAGCCGAAACACCAAATTAATCAACAAACAATTATAGAAGGGGGAAAAGCACTTAAAAAGCACTCACACCACCTAACCATTATCTTTTTGGTTAAAATGTCCGTATTCTTCTCGTTCGTACTTCAGTACGAACTTCAAAAACTACGAAAATTTTATCTCAAAAATCTAACGGTTATTTGGTATGGTATTTAATAAGTTCTTCCTTAAATGAGTTACGCTGTAGAGTTTTCAAGCGGTGCGCTAAAAGCGATAAAAAAGCTAAACAAAAGCGTGGCAATAACGCTTCTTTCTTGGATAAGCAAAAACCTTGAGGGAACTAATAACCCCCGCGCCCAAGGCAAAGCCCTAACCGCAAACCTTAGCGGACTTTGGCGATACCGTGTGGGTGATTATAGAATTATAGCCGAAATAAACGATACCAAAATTAAAATTGTGGTTATCGCAATAGGGCATAGAAAAGAGATTTATTAGGTACGAAGTACAAAGTACGAATCCAAGGATTAACCCTCAACTGCCCCGAAGCGGGCAGGATATGCATAACCGTGGGTGAAACCCACGGCACAGCCATGAACACGCACGGCACACCCGCACCCCTCACCCTCATGCCCTTGGCATGAGGGTGAGGGGTGTATCTGTATATGCTTGCACTCTATGCGCCCCGCGCTACGCTACCGCTTGCACGGGGTTATGCACATTTCACCCCTACGGGGTTCTTAAGGAATTATTAATGAGATTTAGAATCCAACCCTGCACCCTGTATCCTGCAACCTGCACCCTTAATAATTTGCTTAAAGCAAATTATTCGCACCCCCAAACCCTTTCTTGAATATATTAAGGTATGAAAAATATATTGGTGATTTTTGGCGGGGATTCTTCGGAACATGATATTTCTGTGATTACGGGTGTGCATACCTTAAATGCAATGCCTGCAAAAGGTTATAGGGCTATACCGCTTTATTTAAGGGACGGCGTATTTTACACAGGCGGTGCGCTTTTTGATATAAATGCGTACATTGATTTTAGCGAAAAAAGCGTGTCCCGCGCGGTGCTTAACGGCAAGGAATTATTTGTTTTTAAGAGAAATAAACTTAAAAAATCTCTGGATATTGACGGCGCGCTTCTTGCCACGCACGGCGGGGCAGGGGAAAACGGTGCGCTTCAAGGGTTTCTTGAGATTAACGGAATTCCGTTTTCGTCCTCAGGGGTTTTGGAATCTGCAATTTGCATGAACAAAATTGTAACCAAAACTTTGCTTAACGAAATGGGGATTAACACAGTTGAGGGGAAAGGCTTTAATTATCCTTTTCACGAAAGCGATATTACATATATTGAAGATACTTTGAAATATCCTGTTGTGATTAAGCCGTGTTCGCAGGGTAGCAGTATCGGGGTTGCGTTCGTTAAGGATCGGGAAGAACTTCTTAGTGCGGTGGAAGTGGCTTCGGCTTTTGACGCTAAAATTTTAGTGGAAAAAGCGGTGGAAAATTTTACTGAAATCAATTCTGCCGTGGCACTTATTAACGGCGAAATTGTGCTTAGTGAACTTGAAAAGCCCGTATCATTAAGCAAAGTTTTAAGCTATCAGGATAAATATATGAGTGGTGGAATGGGAAGCGGTGAAAGGGAATTCCCTGCAAAAATTGAGAATGGTATCCGTGAAAAAATTCTTAAAACCACCAAGAGGGTTTATGAAGAACTTAATCTTTTCGGTGCTGTGCGCATGGATTATTTTGTGGCAGAGGGGAAAATTTATCTTAATGAAATCAATACTATCCCCGGTTCTCTTGCGCATTACCTTTTTCCCGATTACGCACACAGCGAATTTTTAAAGAGAATTATAAACTCTGCTATCGCGCGCGGTATACAAAAAGCCCCCGCTTTTAAAACGGGGGTTCTTGAGAATTATAAGAAAAGTAAAGGAATTGAGAAGGGTGCTAAATCACCTTTGCGATAATAAGCGCAAAGAATAAAATGCTTAACACGGCAACAAAAGCTGTGGAAATAATAACAATTAAATTTATTGTTTTATTTCTTAGAGTGGGCGCGTTTAGGGCTAATTCGGGCAATAAATCCGCACCCCTCAAAGCCTTAGTGAGAGGTTTGTAAAGAAGAATTGCAAGAGAGGCATTTAGGCTTCCTTTTAAAAGGTTAAAGGGAAGAAACACCGTGGCAAGCATACCTGCCACCACTTCGCGCGGAACTTTCATATAAATAGGAACGATTAAATAATTCCATAAAAGCATAACGCCCGTCATAAGAACCACGCCCACGGAAAGCCCGATTACCGCGCCCCAAATATCTCTTTTCCTCTTATAAATGATTGAGGCAGGCACAATAAACGAACAGGACGAAATTATATTCATGAGTAGCCCCCACCAACCTGTGGTACTCACGGTAAACATTTCAATAAACGAAACTATCACAGAAATAATCACCGCCGAAAGAGGCCCGTAAATAAATCCGCCGAATGCGATAATGACATCTTTGGGTTCGTAGCTTAAAAAGCCACTCATTTTGGGTAAACCTGCGGTTACCACAACCATGATATATGCAAGCGCGCAAAGCATACCGATAACGGTAATTCTTTTGGTTCTGCTTTTGTTTAAATTTTCCTTAGCAGAACTTTTGGGAATAGCGGTGGTTTCTTCGCTTACGATTTCCGCGGTAGGCACTAAATCTTCGTTTGCGGTATTGTTCTTTTCATTTAAATTTTCCATTTTAAACCTCTTTGCTTTATTGTTTTTATTATTAAAAAATGCGCCCAAATATTATTCGGGCGCAATTAGCAATAGAGTTAACTATTAATCTTCTCTTATCCAGACTTTACTGTCGGTATTGGAATTGCACCAATTCGGCGCGTTGCCAATTTAATGTGGCAATGCGTTCGCGGACTTTACCGCCGGTTGGGAATTTCACCCTGCCCCGAAGACTTATTCAGTTGATATTAATATAATACCACACCATAGTATGCTGTGGCAATACTAAAGTTGATATTCGTTTAAAATTTCTTTAACTTTAACAGGGCGGTTTTCGGCAAGCGAACGCTTTCCAGCAAGCCCGATAGCCACGGGCATTAAACCGTCCATAATGCTTACTGAAACTTCTTTGTTATTTTGAACCGCGTCTATAAATTCGCTAACTTCGCTTACATAAGCCTGCATATAGCGTTCTAAGAAAAAGTGCAAGGGCTTTTCTGCAATAACGCCGTCCTTATTTGAAATTACTGCGGTTGAGGCGGTATCGTTACCCACCGATACTTGCCCAAGACTTCCAAAGGCTTCTAAGCGTTGATCGTAACCGTAAGACGCCCTTCTGCAATTATCAATAACCGCAAGCGCGCCGTTTTCAAGGCGAAGGGTGATTATTGCCGTATCAATATCGCCTGCCGTGCCTATTGCAGGATCAACGGTAACACCGCCCATAGCGTACACTTCGTCTACTTCGCAACCTGCGATATAGCGCACCATATCAAAGTCATGAATCGTCATATCCAAAAACATTCCGCCACTAACCTTAATGTACGAAACTGGGGGTGCGCCCGGATCGCGCGAACAGATTTTAAGCAAGGCAAGTTCGCCGATGCTTCCGTTATCCACGGCTTCTTTTGCCGAACGGAAATTGTGATCAAAACGGCGGTTAAAGCCCACTTGATATTTAACCTTGGATTTATTAAGCGCGGAAATAACTTCCTTAATCTTATTGATATCGTGATCCACAGGCTTTTCACAAAATACATGCTTGCCCGCCGAAATAGCTTCAAGGCTGATTTTTGAGTGAGTATCTGTGGACGAACAGATAAGAACAATTTTGATTTCCTTATCCTTTAAAATTTCGCTATAATCCTTATATACATTGGGGATACCCATTTCTTTAGCCCACTTTTCTGTGGCCTTATCCAAAAACGGATCTGCGATTGATTTAACAGTAGCGTTTTTTACAAAGCGCATAACAGATTCCGCATGAACCTTGCCGATTCTGCCCGCGCCGATTATTCCTATATTTACCATAATTATTTTTTCTCCTTTATTTATAGTGATTGGTGATTAGTGTTTGGTGATTGGTGATTTGTTTTAGCGCACAGCGCACAGCGCACAGCGCACAATGGTGGATTCTAAATATCATTATTGATTAGGCAACAGGCAACAGGCAACAGACAACAGGCGTGGAATTATTATCAATATTTCCTTCACTGTGCGCTGTGCGTTGTGCGCTGTGCGCTGACACAAAACGCGTTTTGTTTAGATTCCTGCCGTTTTCTTGATATACTTCCTTGCCTTAAGCGCGTATTCAAACGGATTTGCTTTAGCAGGATCTTGTTCCGCTTCCACAAGCAGGCAACCTGCGTAATTTGCGTCTGCGATAATTTTAAATAGGGGGGCGAAATCTATATCGCCGTCCCCCGGGACTGTGAATGTTCCCATGCGGACACCGTCTAAAAAGCTAAGTTTGTTTTTCTTAACTTCTGCGATAACGCTTTGGCGGACATCTTTTAAATGGATATGGCGCGTCCTTGCAATGTACTTTTTAAGAACCACGATATAATCTTCGCCCGCATAAGCAAGATGCCCCGAATCAAATAAAAGAAACACGAGGTTTTTATCCGTGATTTCCATAAGGCGATCAATTTCGCTTGCGGTTTGCACCACTGTTCCCATGTGGTGGTGGAAAGTTAAAAGAATGTTATATTCCTGCGCAATCTGCCCCAAGCGGTTCAGCCCTTCGCCAAGTTTTTTCCATTCGGAATCGTTTAAAACATACTTATCGTTAAAAACTGATTTTTTGAGGTTACCTTGAATGCTATGGCTTTGTTCGGAAACGCCCACGCGCTTTGCGCCCAAGGCTTTTAAAAATGCGCATTTTGCGCGGAAAGCCTTTTCCACTTTCTTCATATCCTCTGTGAGGATAAAGGACGAAAACCATGAGTTTGCCACATGAAGTTTTCTGATTTTAAGCATTGCTTTAAGCACTTTTGGTTTTTGGGGATATTTATTTCCGATTTCAGTTGCGGAAAATCCTGCCAAAGCCATTTCGCTTACGCATTGCTCAAAGGTGATTTCGCCACCCAAATCAGGCATATCGTCATTTGTCCAGCCGATAGGGGCGATACCGAGTTTGATTAATTTTTTGTTTAACATATATTTCTCCTTATATATTTTTTGTGATTGTTAATTTGTTTTCAGCGCACAGCGCACAATGCACAGCGCACAATGGTGGATTCTAAATATCATTATTGATTAGGCAACAGGCAATAGGCGTGGAATTATTATCAATATTTCCTTCACTGTGCGCTGTGCGCTGTAAGGCAAGAATGATTAAATCCTTCTTGCCTTGGCAAGCCCTTCTTTCATTTCCTTAAGCGCGTCCTTTTGTTTTTGGTTGCGTGGCAGGTGGGTTACACCGCAGTGCCAGTGTCCGCCTGCGTAGCCGTTTGTCATGGTTTTTGGCATTGCTTTAATGTCTATAAGTGTGCTTTGGGTATCCAAAAGGCTTTGTGTGAGTGCCTGTTTTAGTTCTTCCATGGTTTTCGCCGTGTAAGCCTTAAAGCCTAATGAACGCGCATTCATGGCAAAATCAATCTTTAAAAAGTCGCCGTTTTCATTTCTGAATTCTGTGGCAAGGCTGTTAATTCCCTTGCCTGTTTGAAGATTGTTAATGCAACCGAAACCGCCGTTATCAAAGAGAAGAATGTTAATCTTTTTGCCCGTTTGCACTGCGGTAACCATTTCAGAATTAAGCATTAAATAACTGCCGTCCCCCACCATGGCATACACTTCCTTTTCGGGGCAGGCAAGTTTTGCGCCGAACGCACCTGCAATTTCATAGCCCATTGTGGAATAGCCGTATTCCATATTATAGCTACCGAAAGAATCGGTAGTCCACATTCTTTGCAAATCCCCTGGCAAACTTCCGCTTGCGCCCACGATAATTGAATCCTTGGGAATCATTTCACGGATTAAAGCGATTGCCGTAGTTTGAGGGATTGTGCCACCCACGGTTTTAACGAAATTGCTAACGGAATCTTTTTCACCGCATTTTACCTCAGGGGCAAAGCCCTTTGAGTAAGCAATGTTTGAAAGGCGTGCGTATTCCTTATTCCAAAATTCTTTGGCTTGATTCATAACGCCGTTAAAATCAGCTTCGTATCCGTTTAAGTTAAACGATTCAAGCGCGGTTTTGGCGTCTGCAACCACAGCGAAAGCGTCTTGCTTATAGGCGTGGAAAGGGTGCGTGTTTATTGAAATAATTTTTGCTTTTGAAAATAAAGTTTTAGACGCGGTGGTAAAATCGGTTAGTCTTGTGCCTACCGCAATAATTAAATCCGCCTCAGAAGCCACCATGTTAGCACCGCCGTTTCCAGTTACCCCCACACCGCCGAAATTATTTTTAAAAGAGGACGGAACAACGCTTTTGCCCGCCTGCGTTTCAAGCACAGGTATACCGCATTTTTCGGATATTGCACGGATAATTTCGCCTGCACCGCTATACCGCGCGCCACCACCCACGATAAAGGCAGGGCGTTTCGCGCTTTTAATTAGGTTTTCGGCTATGGAAATATCTTGCAATGAAGGCGCTTGACGGCTTATCACGCGCACGCGTTTTTCAAAAAAGGAATCTGGGAAATCATAGTCTTCACCTTGCGTGTCTTGAGGCAGGGCAATGACCACCGCGCCCGTATCTGCGGGGCTTAAAAGAATCCGCATAGCGTTTTCAAGGGCAGGCATAAGCATTTCGGGGCGGTAAATCCTATCAAAATATTTTGCCACAGGGCGGAAAGCGTCATTAGTTGTGATAAGCGCGCTTTCGCTAACTTCAAGCTGTTGAAGCACAGGATCAGGACGGCGGGTTGCGTAAGTGTCCCCCACGAACAGCAAAAGCGGTAAATTGTTAACCGTGGCAAGCGCGGAAGAAGTAACCATATTTGCCGAACCGGGGCCGATTGAAGAAATTGAGGGGATTATCTTTAGCCTGCCCGATTGCTTTGCGTAGCTTGCTGAGGCATTTGCCATGCCTTGTTCATTTTTGCCCTGCAAAACTTTAATGCCGTGCTTTGCCATGGCAAGGGCTTCCCCTGTGCCAAGTACGCAACCATGCCCAAAAACCGTGTAAAAATATTCCACGAATTTCGTTTCGTTTCCGTCTAAAGAAACGAATTGATTATCCAAAAATTTAACTATCGCTTCGCCGACTGTAATGCGCATATTATTCCTCCAACCACTTATAATTTTTATCCACAATGCGATCGCATTTCCAAGGCTTGCCGTCTATGTGCCGAATAAGCCACGCGCAGTACATGGGATATCCGGGGGCAGTAACCTGTGCGTGGGTAAGCCCGTTTTCAAAAACGGCAAAAGAATTATCCTTAATTGTGTGGGCGGTGTCGCCGATAAAGCACGCGCCGAACCCCTCTTTGCGTGCGAATTTATAAAAATAAACTTCGGGCTGAGGGTGTCCGTGAGGGGGGTAACTCCACCACCTGCCTTGATACGCAATAACCTCACCCAAAACCATATTTGAATAGGGCGCATTGTCGTAATCAAAAATGTGGGAAACTTTGCGCTTTGCGGTATCTTCCCATTTTCCCTCGCAGGATATAAATGTTTTTATATTTTCTTCCGTGTAAATCTTCGTTTCAAATTTATTTTTGTTTTCGGTTTTTTGAATTAAAATCTCACTATCCTCAACCGCAAGAACATTTAGGCTTTCACCTCTTGCAAAATGAATGCAATGCGGTGAGTTCTCAAATGGGCTTTTGCGCACGCGGGGACTTTCATTATTAAACGAAACCGCCCCCGATATTAGTAGCAAGGCGGTTTCTTGAGTTTCGCTAAAGAGGTTCAAACACTGCCCCTTTTTCAGGGTGCAAAAGGATATATCCATGTTTGCCGATATTAAATTGTAATCACCTGTAGCTGTTACGAACATACTAAACTTTTTCCACGCGTGCTTTGCAATTTACTTTATCTTTTGCGATAAATGCGGTTAATTCTTTTTCGGTTGGCATAAATTTTGAACAGCCGTGCGCGGAAACAAGCATACTTGCCGATGCGCTTGCAAGTTCTAAGCACTCAAGCACGCTTTTATTTTCAAGCAAACCGAATAAAAATGCAGAACCGTAGCCGTCACCACCGCCGAATGATTTCAAGGCTTCAACAGGGAAAGCGGAAACCTTAAAAGCCTCACCGCTTTTCGTGAATCCGAAAGAACCTTTTTTGCCGTGCTTAATGATAACGATTTCGGCGCACTTAGAAAAATAGTAGCTTGCAATTTCTTTATCAGATAATTTCGCGCGTGCGGGCGAGATGCCGTTTGTTAAATCATATTCCTCACGGCTACCCATAATTATATCCGCCTTTTCAGCTACTATTGAATAGTAAACCGAAAGTTCTTCCATGCTTTCCCACGAGTACGAACGGTAATCAATGTCAAACACAACTTTCACGCCGTTTTCCTTTGCAATCTGCAACGCTTTGAGTGTGGCGGAACGGGACGGTTCTTTGGCAAGGGCAGTGCCTGATAAAAGCAAAATTTTCGCGCTTTTAATATAATCCGCGTTAATATCTTCAGGGGATAGGGCTAAATCCGCCACGCCGTTACGATACATTAAAATGCTTGAAGTATCACGCGAGAGAATTTCCGTAAATGTAAGCCCCAAACTTTCGCCGTTTTTCGCGCGGGAAATATTTGAGGTATCTATACCCTCTTTTTTAAAATAATCCACCACGAAATCACCGAAGCGATCATTGGAAACTTTGCCGATAAATCCCGCCTTTTTATTAAGGCGTGCAATTCCTGAGGCAATATTCGCTGGCGAACCGCCCACGTATTTAATAAAGGTGTCCGACTCTGCAAGCGTTTTAAAATAATCAACGGGGTTAAAATCAATTGCCACGCGTCCGAGGCAAATAATGTCGTACTTGCAAACTTTGTTAAAATCCATAATCCCTCCTAAAAACGGGAAGATATTTGTACTATACGCTTAGTATAACATTTAAAGCCAAGACACACAAGGGAAATATTTAATTACAAGGTACAAAGTACGAATTAAGGATTAATTCAGAATTCAGAATTATGGGTAAATCCATAACTGCCCCGAAGCGGGCAGGATATGCATAACCGTGGGTGCAACCCACGGCACACTGTAGCTGAAAGCAAGCTAACATATGGATAAATCCGTAACTGCCCCGAAGCGGGCAGGATATGCTTGAGCCTTGGGTGCAACCCACGGCAAAGCCAAGTACACGCACCACACCCCATACCCCCGCCCTTCCGCCTTTGGCGGAAGGGCGGGGGGATATATATGTCTGCGCACCCCTATGTACCCCGTGCTACGCTACCGCTTGCACGGGGTTATGCACATTACGCCCCCTTGGGGCTTTCGTGGATAAATCCGTAACTGCCCCGAAGCGGGCAGGATATGCATAACCGTGGGTAAAACCCACGGCACAGGCAACAGGAACGAAACAGCCACCCCAAACAAAACCCCACCCCTTCTGCCAAAGGCAGAAGGGGTGGGGTTATATCTATATATGCGCACCTCATGTACCCCGCGCTACGCTACCGCTTGCACGGGGTTATGCACATTTCACCCCTGCGGGGTTCTATAGGATTTTATCCACAATTCTGAATTTCAAATTAAAAAGTGAAATTTTTTGAATTTTTTTTAAAAAAAGCTTGACAGTCGGGGGGGGGGGGGGGGTAAAATTTAATATTTGGGTTGTGTTGTGGGGGGGGGGGGTTTAAAAAAAAAAGAGGAAGGGGGGGATCTAAACTCTTTTTTTTTACTGTGAAGAGGTTTTCTGCA
>WQYD01000041.1 GCA_009781445.1 Bacillota bacterium
AAGGCTTAAAGATATTAAAAAGTACGATAATAAGCTAACGCCTGAGAATGCGCTTGAGTGCTTAAGGCTTTCAAGCGGTATCGGCAGGGATTTTGAGAGGCTTTATGTTTATGCGCTTTTGAGGCGGGACGAAGATACGGCGGATAGCGAATTTCAAGCGTTAGCGCAGTCTGTGGAAATGCTTAGCGTGGAAGTATCTTCCGCGGTTTCGTTTATTTCGCCTGCCATGGTTAAATTTCCGCTTGCCACGCTTAAGGAAATGCAAAATGGCAAAGGCTATGAAGATTTTAGCATGGCGATAGGGGAACTTATCCGTGAGAAGAAGCACATTCTTTCAAAAAAGGAAGAAAAGATTTTAAGTGAAACAGGCGCGTTTTCGCGTGATTTTAAAAATGTGTTTACCATGCTTAACAATGCGGATTTAAAGTTCGGCACGGTTAAGGACGAAAAGGGAAACACCGTGGAATTAACCCACGGAACTTACTCTGAACTTTTGCAAAATTCAAGCCAAGAGGTTAGAGAAAAAGCCTTCAAAGCATACTATGCGTCTTTTATTAGCATGGCAAACACCATATCCGCCACTTACGCAGGCAGTGTGAAAAAGGATTGCGCTTATGCGAAAATTAGGGGATATAAATCCGCAATTTCGCGCGCTTTGTTTGCTGAAAATGTTAGCGAAACAATTTATAAAAATCTGATTTCTGCCACAAAAAAAGGCTTACCTTTTCTTCATGATTATTTCAGCGTTAGAAAATCCGTGCTTAATTTAACCACGCTGAATATGTACGATATGCACCTGCCTATAATTAAGGACGAAAGTTTTGATATTGAATATAGCGAAGCGTATAACCTTGTGAAAGACGCGCTTAAACCGCTTGGGCAGGAATACGGCGAACTTCTTAATAAAGCCTATAACGATAGGTGGATTGATGTTTATGAAACCAAGAATAAACGATCGGGCGCGTATTCGTGGGGTTGCTATGATTCCGTGCCGATTGTTCTTTTGAATTACAAAAAAACAACTCACGATATTTTCACCGTTGCCCACGAAATGGGACACGCCATGCACTCATATTTTTCTAACAAAAACCAACCGTACGAAAAGGCGGGTTATTCTATTTTCGTGGCAGAAGTTGCAAGCACGGTTAATGAAGTTTTGCTTTTAAAGCACCTTTTAAAAACGGCTACAGGCGCAAAGAGGGTTAACCTTTTAAGCTATTATTTAGATATGTTCCGCACCACATTTTTCCGCCAAACCATGTTCGCGGAATTTGAAAATCGTTCGCACGCAGAAGTTGAAAAGGGCAATCCGCTTACCCTTAAATCAATGTGCGATATGTACTTGGGGCTTAACAAAAAGTATCACGGAAAGGGCGTAACGCAGAACGCTGAAATCGCTTATGAGTGGGCGCGCATTCCGCATTTTTACAATGCTTTTTATGTTTATAAATATGCCACAGGCTTAACCTCTGCCGTAGTTATGGCAAAAAAGATTTTAACCGAAAGCGGATATCTTAATAAATATTTAAAGTTTCTTTCCGCAGGCGGTTCGGATTTCCCCACAAATATTTTGGCTAATTCGGGCGCGGATTTATCAAATAGCGAGATATTTGATATTGCAATCAGTGAATTTAAGGATACGCTTGAAGAATTAAAGCGTGCAATAACACAGCTTAAAAAGGGCGGTGCGCATGATTAAAGGGGCGGTGGCACGCTTTGCCGTGCCAATCTTAATTCTTGCTTTTGCGCTTTTAGGCTTAGTGTTAGTTCCTTTTAACGGTGCAACCGTTTTCGCCGAAAGTGAAATTCTTCCGTACGATAGCCCCAAGTTAACTGTGAGATATTTTAATTATCTAACCGTAAGCGGGCAGATTTTAAGGTGGCTTGAATATGAAGTTATCTTTACGGCTGATAATGAAACCGAGAATGAAAATATAAATAAGGCTTTAATAAGTGTGAGAAAGTTTTACACCGATAAAGGCTTTTCGGCTTCGCAAAGCGGTAAAAAAGTTAGCGTGCAAACTGAGAATTACGGAAGTACCACCAAGCAACACGCACAACTGGGTTCAGACGGTTTCACGCCCCGCACCTCAAACGCAGAGGTTAAAAAGGGCTTTTTATTTAATGAATCAACCGTTGTTTCACTGATTCCGTTTGCCTCACAAAGTTTTTTAAAGCAGAATTTTGTTGCAGAGGCTACGGATACGCTGTTTAATTCTTTAGGAATTGAAAGCGCGGATTATGTGTACACTTACGGCACAAAGTACAAAAATGTTACCTCAAATGCAGATTTGGTAAGCAAAAATAACGCAAGCGGAATGCATCTTCATGAATATAGGGTGGCGGGTAATTTTTCTGAACGCGAGGTTAGCCTCACATTTAAAAATCCTAACACGCTTAATTGGTACTTGCTTTCCGCTGGCACGGCGGTGCTTATTGCAATAGCGGTGGCGGTTAGCACGATCTTAAAGTCAAAAAGAAAAAGGTAAAAAAATATGAACGAAAACGGCACTAAAGTAAAAAATTATCCAAGTAATTACGAGGCAGAGAAATCCCTTCTTTGTTGCATGATGATAGACGGCGAGGTTATGAGCAGTGTGTTTGATGCTAACCCAAATATCTTTTTTAATGAAAGAAACCGCAATATCTTTAACGCAGCAGTTGCGCTTTATGCGGATAACAAGGAAGTTAAACTATTAACGCTTTATGATTATCTTGAAAGAAACAAGAAATCCGATGTGGATATCCTTGATTACCTTACCGAAATCAATAACTACGAACCGGGGGGTTCAAATTACAAAGAACCTCTTGAAATTTTAAAAAGAGATATGCTTTTAAGGCGGGTTATTTCCACCTGCAATGAAGTTTTGGAAGACGCATATTTTTCGCTTGACGCCGAAGCAACTATCGCCACAGCCACGCGCAAAATAACCGAAATTGATAAAGACGCGGATAAGGCTACACTTGAACACATTTCAAAATCGGGGGACGAATTCCTAAAGAGGCTTAACGAACGCATGATTAACCCCAAAGGCACAAGCGGTTTCAAAACGCACTTCAGAAGGTTTGATCATATCACTAACGGCTTGCAAAAATCGGATTTAATTATCCTTGCCGCGCGCCCCTCGGTGGGTAAAACAAGTTTTGCTTGGAATATCGTTTCTAACCATATAAAGCACGGCGATTTGGCAAATGTGGTGGCGGTTTTTTCTCTTGAAATGCCGGGGGTTCAGCTTGTGCAGAGGGTGTTTTCCACACTTTCGGATATTGAAATGGGGCATCTTTCGGGCGGAACAATTAACCAAGCAGGGGGAAATGCGGAAGATAACCTTTGGGCAATCCAAAGAAAACTTGAAAAAACCAATATTTTTATAGACGGTTCAAGCAAACAAACCCCGCAATCCATAAATGCAAAATGCGCCAAATTAAAGGCGCAAAAAGGGCGGATAGATCTCGTGATTATAGACTATTTGCAGTTAATGGATTTAGATAAAAGGGATAGCAGGCAAAATGAATCCACCGCGGTTCAAGTGGGCAAAATGAGTAAAAGCCTAAAAATCCTTGCAAGAGAACTTGATTGCCCTGTGATTGCTTTGTCCCAAATGTCCCGTGGAATTGAAGGGCGGGACGATAAGATTCCCAAGCTATCCGATTTAAGAGATTCGGGCGCAATAGAGCAGGACGCTGATATCGTAATGTTTTTATCCCGTGAGGACGAAGCCGAAAAATCTCACGCATTCTATAATGTTATCTTAGATATTGCTAAGCACCGTAACGGTTCGCTTGCCGAGGTTAGATTTAAGTGGGAAGGTAGCCGTGTTAAATTTGAGGAATCGGATAACCAAACTATCGTGCGCAGTTTTAATAAGGAAAAGAGGAAGTAATGATATATAATTCATTAAAAAGCCTAATAGGCAAAACCCCGATGCTAAGGCTAAAAAGCGGAATAATCGCAAAACTTGAATGCTTTAATCCCACGGGAAGCGTTAAGGACAGAACGGCTTTCGCCATGCTTGAACGCGCCGAAAAAGAGGGAAAACTTAAAGCAGGAAGCACGGTTATTGAACCCACAAGCGGTAACACAGGAATTGCGCTTGGCGCGCTTTGCGCCGAAAGGGGATATAGGCTTATCCTCACAATGCCCGAAACAATGAGTGAAGAAAGGCGCGCCCTGCTGAAGGCTTACGGCGCGGAACTTGTGCTAACAAGCGGTAAAGAGGGCATGAGCGGTGCGGTTAAAAAAGCGGAAGAATTAAGCAAAGAAATCAGCGGTTCTTTGGTTTTGGGGCAATTTGAAAATCCCGCAAACCCCTTAGTTCACAAGGAAACCACAGGGCGCGAGATTTGGGAAGATACCAAAGGAAATTGCGATATTTTCGTGTGCGGTGTAGGCACAGGCGGTACGATTTCAGGCGCAGGCGAATACTTAAAATCCAAAAATCCAAATATTAAAATTATAGCGGTTGAACCTCTTGAAAGCCCCGTAATTTCGGGTGGCAAGGCAGGCGCGCACGGCATTCAAGGAATAGGCGCAGGCTTTATCCCCAAGGTTTTAAACCAAAATATTTTTAGCGAGGTAATCACCGTTTCCACAGAAAACGCAAAACAAAGCGCAAAAGCAGTAGCCTTATCAGACGGCATTCTTGTGGGAATTTCCTCAGGCGCAACCCTTTTCGTGGCAAACGAAATCGCCACCCGCCCCGAAAACATAGGCAAAACAATAGTCGCCTTACTGCCCGATTCTGGGGAAAGATACCTTTCGGTTTTGAATTAAGAATTACTTTTCAGCGCACAACGCACAGCGCACAACGCACAATGGTGGATTCTAAATATCATATTTATTTATCCGTTAAAGCCCCAAAGGGGCTTAATGTGCATAACCGTGGGTGAAACCCACGGCACAAACGGCAAAGCATAGCGGAAAGGCAAGCAAATATATGGATATATCCGTAACTGCCCCGAAGCGGGCAGGATATGCATAACCGTGGGTAAAACCCACGGCACAAACGGCAAAGCACACGCACCACACCCATATACCCCCGCCCTTCCGCCTTTGGCGGAAGGGCGGGGGTATATCTATATAATATACTGCACTCTATCTACCCCGCGCTACGCTTTCGCTTGCACGGGGTTATGCACATTTCACCCCTTTGGGGTTCTATTAGGAATTTATCCTAATAAACTTTCGTATGAGCTTTTTTAATGATACGGTTTTAAAGCTGGGCTTACCGCACGATAATTTTGTGGGTGGGGATAAGGTTAGCATTTTTAGCGGAAAGGGTGCGTTTATTGAGGGGCATAAGGGGGTTTTTTCTGTAAGCGAGGAAGAAATTGTGATTAAATTAAAAAAAGAAAAGGTTTATATATCGGGAAACGGCTTAAAAATTACCGAAATAAACGCAAGTGAAATTTACATAATCGGGAAAATTAGCGGAATTTTAAGGGGGCAGTAGCTTTGGAAAGGGTAAAGTTTTTAGTTAAAGCCCCTGAGGCTTTTGTGCTTACTCTGCTATCGGGCAGGGGGTTTTGGCTTAAAAATATTAAAAGGACGGGGGGCGAAATCAGCTTTTTTGCTAAGCAAAATGAGGCACTTAAAATTGAGGAATGCTTAAATAAAGCAAATGTAAAATTTATCCGCCAAGGGGACTTTGGGGTAAAGACGGGGGCGGAAAGTTTACTAAAACGCTTTGGATTTTTAATCGGTTTTGCCCTTGGCTTAGCACTTATTGCGCTATATTCCTTAACCGTGTTCGGTGCGGATATTCACGGGCTTGAGATCGTGGAAGCAAAAAGCGTTCACGCTGTGCTTAAAAATGAGGGGATAAATTTCCCGCATTTAAGGCTTAAAAAGGACGCGGATAAACTTAGCTTAAAGATTGTGGAATTAAGCGGGATTTCCCATGCAAGCGTATCCGTTAACGGTTCGCGCCTTGTGATAAATGTTACCGAAGAGTTACCTTATGAAGCCCCAAAGGATACCCAAACGCCTATATCTGTGATAGCGCAGTTTTCGGGGGTTATTAGCAAAATTATCACCGTGCAAGGCACGCCTCTTGTAAAAGTTGGCGATACCGTGAAGAAAGGGGATATTCTTATTGCACCTTACATAAAAAGCCCAGACGGAACTGAAGTGCCATTAAGGGCAATAGGTGAGGTTTATGCTTTAGTGTGGCATCAGAAACATTTATATTACCCTGATACGGTTATCCGCCAAGTGCGGACAGGGAAAACCGAAGTTAAAACCGCCACAAATATCTTAAAGCTAAATTACCTGCCCAAAACAAGTTTTGTAAATTATGATTACGAACAGCACACAAGGCAGGTTCTTGCAATAATTCCGTTTAGCATTATTAAAACCACATTTTACGAAACTACCGCAAAAGAAACTCAATTTGATTTCAATAAGGAAAAGGATTTAATTGTGGCAAAGGAAACGGATTTACTTATAAGTTCAGTGCCAAAGCACTTGAGGCAGGGCGCAGAGGGCAAAACATGGCACATAGCAAAAAGAGTAGACAACGCTACGCGTTTGAGTATATACTATGAATTGAATCAAAGAATTTGCACGGCAGTTCAGGTGAGTGCGCCCCATAGCTAAAAAGAGTGTTTGGGCAAGCATTTCCGCCATATATGCAAAAGAGGTTTAATCAAAAATGAAAAAACAAAAACCTACAGCCACGGGTAATCAAAGTGGCATTAGAAAGCAAGGCATGGCAGGAATGGTAATTGAAAGGCTGTTCCTATCCGTCCTCGCCTCATTTATTCTCGGCGCGCTTATCAAAACCACCGATATCACCGCCACAGTTTCCGCGTCCGTTTTTTTCTCACCAAGTAACCTTATAAATATATCCGTAATTTCGGGGCTTGTGTTTATATTGATACTTGCGCTGTTGTCTTACGGAATTTTAACTTCGGCGGATTGGATAAAAAACACAAAACTTTTGCTTGTGATTTTTGCTTCGCTGATAATCACTTACGGATTCGTGGTTTTATGCGTGCGCTATGTTAGCCTTTATTCCGCGCCTGTGGTGCTTGCACCGCTTTTGGTTTCCGCACTCGTTTCAAAGCGCGTGGGGATAATATCCGCGGTGCTTTTGAATTTAATACTCTTTTTAAATTTTATGATAGTCGCGCCTGCGGTGGATATGTTTGAGGCGTCCTCACTAATCCTCTCATTAACCATATCGGCGATTTTTATTATCACCTTTATGTCCCGCACGGCTTCACGGATTAACTTTATTTGCGTTGCGTTTATAGCCATGGTTATATCCTTCGCTTCACCTGTGCTAACTGTGCTTTTAAGCAACGGCGGATTTTCCGCAGGGGCAATGGGTTACGCAGTGGCGTACACGGCAGTGTCTGCGGTGCTTTCGTTCGCATTGTTTATGCTTGTTCTTCCCCTTATGGAAACTTTGTTTAGGGTTGCCACAAACTTTAGGCTTGGCGAAATAGCGTCCTTAAATTCACCGCTTTTGAAAAAACTTTCCATTGAAGCCCCCGGCACATTTAATCATTGCCTTGTGGTGGGAAACCTTGCAGAACAATGCGCCGCGTCTATTGGCGAAAACGCGTTTCTTGCAAAAGTTTGCGCATATTATCACGATGTGGGCAAAATCAAAAAGCCCGATTATTTTACAGAGAATCAGCAAGGTTATAATCCCCATGACGATGTTATCCCCGAAATCAGCGTAAAAATAATCACGGATCACACTTCAGACGGGCCTGCTTTAATTAGGAAATACCGCCTTCCCGATATTGTGGAACAAGTGGCAAGGGAACACCACGGCACAATGCCCGTAAGCTATTTTTATTACAAGGCGCAGAGGATAACAGAGGATAGCTTAACTTCGGATAAATTCAGCTACACCGATCCCAAGCCTTCCACCAAAATTTCCGCAATAGTTATGATTGCGGACACCGTGGAAGCCGCAACGCGCGCAATGGGGCTTTCGGGGTTCAATAACAGCAGTGGCGAATTGAATCAAAAGGAATTCCGCGCGTTTATCAGAAAGCTGATTAAGGATAAGGCGGATTCAAATCAATTTTCCGAATGCCCCATAACCTTTAAGGATTTGCAAAAAATTGAAGATACGCTTACTTCTGCCGTGCCAAGTATTTATCACGCACGCATTAAATACGATAAAAAATAAATGATAGATATTTACACAAAAAACCATAAAGCACTGCTAAAAAAAGTTTTAAAGGCTTGCTATCAGCATTTTTCCTATAACGAAAAGGATTACGATACTGAGGTTGATTTTTTAACCCCGAAAGAAATTAAGGATTTAAATAAGGATTCACGCGGGAAAGACGAAATCACCGATGTTCTCTCTTTCCCTGCCTTAAACTATTCAGAAGAAAGCGGTGATTTACCGCAATTTGATAAAAACCCCGAAACTAACGCAAAAATCCTTGGCGAAATTTATATTTGCCTCAAAAGGGCAGAAGAACAAGCAAATGAATACGGGCATTCTCTTGAAAGAGAAATTGCCTTCCTTGCCGTACACGGCTTTTTGCACCTTTTGGGATACGAACACGAGAATGAGGAAGATTTGCAGGAAATGGAATTGATTGGGGAAGAAATTCTTGAGAAAGCGGGGCTTTCCGTGTCAGCGCACAGCGCACAGCGCACAGCGCACAATGAAGGAAATATTATAAATAATTCCAACCCTGCACCCTGCAACCTGCAACCTGCAACCTCAAAAGAATCCGCCCCTGCCCCCTGCCCCCTGCCCCCTGCAACCTCATTCAAAGCAGGCAATGTATCAATCCTTGGTTTGCCTAATTCGGGAAAATCTACCCTTATCAATGCGCTTGTGGGTGAAAAGGTGGCAATCGTAAGCTATAAGCCCCAAACCACAAGGAATGCAATTTTGGGGGTTATGTCTTTAGAAAATGCGGAAGTTAGGTTTATAGACACCCCCGGATTGCACGCGCCTCAAAGCCTGCTTGGTAAATTCATGATGCGTTCTGCCACAAGTGCGGTTGAGGACGCGGATATTATCGTGTATGTGATTGATAGCGAAAAAGGTTTCACTCAGCAGGATAATAAGAACCTTTCAAAATTTCTTAGTAGGGAAGAGGCGGTTATCGTTGCAGTAAATAAAACGGACAGCGTGGAAAAAGAAAAGGTGGTTAAAATCCTAACCGAATTAAATGCCATTCCCAAAATAGCCTCAGTTGTTCCGCTTTCCGCACTCAAAAAAAGGCACCTTGAACCGCTTAAGGACGAAATTCTAAAACGCCTGCCTGTCGGCGAAAGGCTTTTTGACGAAGATACTTATACCGATAGAAGTATGCGTTTCACCGCTTCGGAAATTATCCGTGAAAAATGCTTAAAACTTTTGGCACACGAAGTGCCTTTCGGAATGGGCGTTTTGATAAATGAATATGAAATTTTGGAAAACGGCGTAATCTCAATAAATGCAGACATTATCGTGCAGAAGCCAAACCACAAGCCCATTGTCCTTGGCAAGAACGGTGATTTAATTAAAAAAATCGCCACCTATTCGCGCCAAGATTTGGAAACGATTGCAGGCGGAAAAGTATTCCTTACCCTTTTCGTGAAAGTAAGGGAAGATTGGCGCGACAGCGAACAGTTCTTAAGAGAACTTGGCTACTCAGATACGGATAATTAAAGCCGTTACTTATTTTGCTTATCGTCCTCGGTTAGTGTTTTGTAAAGCATAAAATACCCCGGTTTGCCTGATTTCTCAAAGGCTTTCCAAAAAACATTGTTAATTTCGTCCTTATTCATATAATCCTCAAAGTAACACTTAGTGCTACTTAGTATTGACAAAAATGGAACAAAAAATCAAAGCACTTTGCGTTAAAGCCCTAAAATGGAAGGATAATGACTTTCTTTTAACCCTAATTTCAGCGGAAAGGGGCAAACTTATTGCAAAAATCAAATCACCAAAATCGCCAAAAGCGAAATTAAGGCTTGCGTCAAGCCCCCTTTGCTTCGGGGAATATATAATCACGCAAAGAGGCGGAACGCATTCGGTTATCGGTTGCACGGTTATTGAGAATTTTTTTAGCTGTTGGCAGGATATTGATAAATACGGCGCATCGCAAATCGTGTGTGAAGTGCTTGATAAGCTAACGCATGACGGTGTGGATACGGGCAGAGAACTTGTGCTTGCGGTTAAATCGCTTTCCGAAATTGACTCAAGCGGTAATGAACCTCTTGCGGTGGCGGTAGAATTTGTGAAGAAAATGCTTTTAAGCCTCGGTGTTGATTGCCGTAAGGACGGACTATCGGGCGAAAAGCACTCAAGCGAAGATAGCACCGAAGCGGTTAAGCTATTAAATAAATATCAACATATAATTAAAAATAACTTTGGGGAAAAAATAAACTCAATTGCCGTAATCACAAAAATAGTGGTATAATTTCAGGAATCACTTAGAAAATACTCGTGCTAAATACGGATAAATTTTCTTGCAGGTTTTTGATAGAGGTAGCGAAGGCTGTACGGGGGTACAGCCGAGCGGACGGAAGCAAAAAGATGCTGAAAAGATGCCGTATTTAGCCGAAACGCCACACACTATTGACTTCTTGCTGAAAAAGTGATAGTATGAGGTTGTAGAAACAATGCAAAAAATATAAGTTCAAAGGAGGAAAAGCACTTAGAAAAAGCACTCACATCATTTAACCATTATCTTTTTTGCTAAAATATCCGTATTTTCATTGTTCGTACTCCAGTACGAACTTCAAAAACTACGAACATTTTATCTCAAAAATCTAACGGTTATCTGATATGGTATTTACTAAGTGCTTCCTGAATATGGAAAAAGTAATGGAAACAGTATATGTAAGAAAAATCAGCCACCACCAAGAAGAAAGCATGAAGAATTTCAAGCCTCTTGACAGCACGCAATGCGCAGAAATTAAAGGTTTCGTGAAAGAAATTTTTGACTTGGCAGGTATGCCCGAAATGCTAAAGGGTAAAGATAGGGTGGTGCTAAAGCCTAACACCGTGGATTCGCGCTATTATTGTTACACGCGCATTGAATTAACCAGTGCGGTAATTGAATACTTTAAAGCCCTTGGCGCAAAAAAGATTTTCGTGGCAGAAAACTGCACGCAAAGCAATTTCACAAGGCTTGTTTTTGAAAAAACAGGCTACGCAAAAATGTGCAAAAAAACTGGCGCAAAAGCCGTGTATCTTGACGAAGGAAAAACCGCGCCGTACGAATTTAAAAAGCAAGGCACAAATGAGGACGGGTACGATAATACCGTGTTTGAATTATCGCAGTTCGTTATTGATTATTTAATTAAGGATCGTGATAAAACTCTTTACATAAATCTTCCCAAATTAAAAACCCATTCAATGGGCGTTGTTACTCTCGGGGTTAAAAACCAATGGTGTTTCCCCAAGCAAGCGGATAGAAAATTTGATCACAACTATAATTTACATAATAAACTTGTGGATATTTTGAGTTACATTCAGCCCGATTTCACCCTCATTGAGGGCATAGAGGGGGTTGTAAACGGGCATTATCCCGTTACCGCTTTTGCAGACGAATGCATAATTCCGTTTAAGGTTCTCGTGGGTAGCAAAAATGTGGTTGGCGCAGATCTTGTGGGTACAAAGATTTTGGGCGTGAATCCCGAAGATGCCACACACCTCACCAATTCCATTAACCGCGGTTTAAGCGGTGGCGTAAAGGGCTTTGAGGATATTGAGATAAACGGCGATATTTCTTCCTTTACCCAAAAGTATTCTTGGGATTTATTAAACCGTTTCCCCGAAGATGTACGGCTTATCACAGGCAAGGAAAGGTGGTGCAAAGAGGGTTGCAAAAATAATCCTTTAACACTTCTTCAAACCATGGCGTATGATTATAACGGCAAGGGCGGTTTCACCATGGTTATGGGCAAGGGGCTGGATAAAGCCGAACTTGATTCCATTACGGGCAAAGTTTTAATCGTGGGCAAATGCGCCGAAAAGGAAGCCAAGGATTTTTTAATTGGCAAACTTGGCAAAAAGAATGTGTACATTTCAGGCGCGTGCAATGATTTAAGTTCCTCTGTGGCGGCAATGTTCCACCTCATGAAAGTTAATCCGCTTAAATATAACGGGCTTTCACTTTTCAAAGTTCTTAAGGTGTTTGCGCTTACGCTTATGCACGGTTCAAAATCCACCGTACCTAATCCGCTTGCAAACATTATTAAAACGGTATAACCGTATCAATACGGCAAATGTAAGCATAAATTGAACTAAAGCAATTTAGGAGATTTATGCAAAAAACTTATAAAACCGATTACGGCGCAATGCCGTTTGTTATTGATATTAACAAAGCCACTTTGGCAAACGATACATACCGTACCGCTTTATGGACGGGCAAATACCTGCAATCAACTTTAATGAGCATTAACCCTCAAGACGATATCGGGCTTGAGGTTCATAAGGATACCGATCAATTTTTGCGCATTGAAGAGGGGCAAGGTGTGGTTCAAATGGGAAACGCAAAGGATAACCTTTATTTTCAGCAAAATGTGTACGGCGACTCTGCCGTTTTCGTCCCCGCAGGAACATGGCACAATATCACAAACACAGGCAAAACCCCAATGAAGATTTACACAATTTACGCACCGCCCCACCACCCGCACGGAACAATTCACCAAACTAAGGCTATTGCAATGGCGGAAGGGGATTAAGATTTTCAGCGCACAAGCGCATGAAAATATGAAGACGCTAACGCTTGTGAAGATGCTTCGCTTGTGAAGTCGTTCGTCTATCGTTCACTTGTGAAGTGTTGCTTTGCAACATGGTGGAATGCTAAATCTAATCAGTTCATGCGGGCTTGCCCGCACTTCATGCGCCATTGGCGCACTTCACAAGCGTGCAACGCACGCGACTTCACAAGCAAACTTGTTTGCGTCTTCACAAGGCGAAGCCGTCTTCACGCGCCAAGGGCGCACTTCACAAGCGTTAGCGTCTTCACGCGCCAAAGGCGCACTTCACAATGCAAAGCCGACTATTCGCTTTGCATTACTTTGCTAATCGCATAAACCGCAGGTGCGGTAACAAGCGGTATCACGATAATTTCAATAAGCGTGTTGAGGGAAACTACTACCGCCATAATCCATTTAAAATTTAGCACAACGCCGTCCTCAGGATCGCCAAGGTTCTTGCCGTTATAAAAAAGCAGTAAGGCGGTTAGTACGAGGGCGGAATTGGTTATCACGGCAAGCAGTGCAGAGGTATAGCTTGCGCTGAGTACGGTGGGTGCTTTTTTAAACCTTTTAAATAAGTCTTTTAGTGCCAAATATGTTGCCGAGGCTACCAAACCAACCAAAATTCTTGGAATAACCGACACAATAGGATTTTGGAATGCAAAACTTAAAAGTTCGGCAGGCACAGCCCAAGCCACAATAAAACTTAACATTCCTGCGGTTAAACCTGCAATAATTCCAAGTTTAATCCCTTTAACCTGCGCAGTAACGAACACAGGAATTAAAAACAGGGCAAGGCTTACAGTGGGAATAGGAATCCGCACGAAAAATAATATCAGCGTTACCGCCAACATTAGTCCTAAAAAAGCTACATTTTTCGTTTTTTCGTTCATTTTCCTTATTTAATCTAAGAATTCGTGAGGGTTTTTTAAGTTTCTTTTAATTCTACGCTGTTTTTAGTGAAAATGCACGCAATTGCGTGTGCGTTTTATAAAGAATTTTTATGCGGTTAAGGAATCACCGAATAAATACCTTCGCTTTGCGACTGCCCGACACTTATGATATCTTTTGGAACAAATCCGTCAATTTCCGCCCCTTAAGCGTAGCCCAACTACGCCATTGGGTCAAAAATTGCCAAATTTGTATATCCAAAACCTACTCAAAATTGTTCGTGCTATTTATTCATTGTTTCCTTAAAAAACGCTTTACATTACGCGCGCGCTAAAGTACAATATATATGGCAGTTGCCAATGATTACTAAAAATTTAAAAAACCAAAAAGGAGTACAATTTTAATGTCCACAAACAAATTTGTTTACAGTTTCGGTCAAGCGAACGGGAAAGATAAAGCCCTGTTCGGCGGTAAAGGCGCAAACCTCGCGGAAATGACGGGGCTTGGTATGCCTGTCCCCCCTGGGTTTATCATAACCACAGAGGCATGCACTAAGTATTACACAGACGGCGAAAAGATTTCTAAGGAAATTATTGATGAAATCTTTGAGCAGGTTGCTTCGCTTGAAAAAAGTATCGGCAAAAAATTCGGGGATACTGAGAATCCCTTACTTGTTTCGGTGCGAAGCGGTTCACGCGCTTCAATGCCCGGAATGATGGACACGATTCTTAACTTAGGGCTTAACGACATGGCGGCGGAAGGGCTTGCAAACCGCACAGGTAACCCAAGGTTCGCTTATGACTGCTACCGCCGTTTTATCCAAATGTATTCGGATGTTGTGGTTGGCGTGGGCAAGAGCTTCTTTGAAAAGATTATAGACGAAGTTAAAGAAAGAAAGGGCATTAAGCTGGACACCGAATTAACCGCTGAAGATTTAAAAGAACTAATCGGCGAGTACAAGGCTTTCTATAAAGCGGAAAAAGGTTCGGAATTCCCCCAAGATCCCAAGGTGCAATTGATAGGCGCAACCGAAGCGGTTTTCAAATCATGGAATAACCACCGCGCAATCGTTTACCGCCGTATGCACGATATCCCCGGTGAATGGGGTACAGCGGTTAACATTCAATCCATGGTGTTCGGCAACATGGGTGATACTTCAGGCACAGGCGTTGCTTTCACAAGAAATCCTTCCACAGGCGAAAATAAACTTTACGGCGAATATCTTATGAACGCGCAAGGCGAAGATGTGGTGGCAGGTATCCGTACGCCAAACCCCATTGCACAGCTTGAACAATCCAACCCAAGAGTTTATAACGAATTCGTGGCAATAACCAAAAAACTTGAAAAGCATTATAAAGATATGCAGGATATGGAATTCACCATTGAGGACGGCACACTCTATATGCTTCAAACAAGAAACGGCAAAAGAACGGCACTTGCG
>WQYD01000042.1 GCA_009781445.1 Bacillota bacterium
CCCCCTCTAAAAACATGGAATCGCCGAAGCTAAAAAACCTATAATTTTCCTTAACCGCCGTGTTATAAATTTCAAGGGTTTTTTCTCTGCCGATAAAGGCGGAAACAAGCATAATGAGGGTAGATTCGGGCAGGTGGAAATTTGTGATAAGCCCTTTAACCACTTTAAATTTATAAGGCGGATAAATAAAAATATTCGTTTCACCGCTTTTTGCTTCCACAAATCCGCTATCGTCTGCCACGGATTCAAGCGTTCGTACAGAGGTTGTGCCTACCGCAATAATCCTGCGGTTTTCAGCTATTGCCTTGTTAATTAAGTCCGCGGATTCTTTGCTGACTTCATAAAATTCCTCGTGCATATTATGCGAAGAAATGTTATCACACTTCACAGGGCGGAATGTGCCAAGCCCCACATGAAGCAGGATTTCCACAAATTCTATCCCCTTTTCTTTTAGGGTTGCGATTAACTCGTTAGTAAAATGTAGCCCTGCCGTGGGCGAAGCGGAAGAACCCTCGGTTTTGGCATAAACGGTTTGATACCTTTCCTTATTCTCAAGTTTTTTTGTGATATAATGTGGTAAGGGCATACTTCCTGCCTCGTTTAATAAAACCTCAAAAATTCCCTCGTACTCAAATCTTATTAACCTTACCCCGTTATCGGTAATGCCCTGAATAGTTAACTTTAGGCTACCGTTTACTGTGAGGCAAGTACCTATTCGCGCTTTTCTTGCAGGCTTTAGCAAGGCTTCCCAATCCGTGGTGTTTATCCGCTTTAATAGCAAAACTTCGTAAATTCTTCCCTTTTCGTCATAAGCCATTAGCCTTGCAGGAATTACCCTTGTGTTATTCACAACCAATAAATCACCTTTTTTTAACAGTGAGGGAAGTTCGTTAAAAATTCTGTGTGTAATGCCGTTATCACTTTCGTTATAATGAAAAAGCCTTGCGCTGTCCCGCGGTTCAACGGGGGATTGCGCAATTAACCTTTCGGGCAAATCGTAATAAAAATCTGATTTCTTAAGCATCGTCCCCGCCTTCGTTAAGCAAATCAAGAATAGGTAAATTTACATTTTCGGCAGTGTACTCAAGCCCCAAATGCTTGTACGCGCGCTTTAAGGCTACGCGCCCCCTCGGCGTTCTTGTGATAAATCCAAGTTGCAAAAGATAAGGTTCATAAACATCTTCAATGGTGATAGCTTCTTCACCGCTGGACGCCGCCAAGGTTTCCAACCCCACAGGCCCGCCGTCAAATTTTTCAATTATGGTTTTAAGAATAATAATATCTATATTATCAAGCCCAAGTTCGTCTACCTCAAGTAGCTTCAAGGCTTTTTTGGTTATAGGCATATTGATTTTATTTAAATTATCCACTTCCGCAAAATCCCTAACGCGCTTTAAAAGGCGGTTAGCTATGCGCGGTGTGCCTCTTGAACGCGAAGCAATTTCAAGTGAGGCATCGTCATCTATCTTGATATTTAAAATCCTTGCGGAACGCTTTATAATGGTTTTTAAATCATTGGGGGAATATAGTTCAAGACGGCAGATTGAACCAAATCTATCACGCAGAGGCGAGGAAAGTTGCCCTGCCCTTGTGGTTGCGCCAACGAGGGTAAAGGGTGGAAGGGGTACGCGCACGGTTTGCGCCGCAAGCCCTTTTCCTAAAATCATATCAAGCGAAAAATCTTCCATTGCGGAATATAGGATTTCTTCCACCTTGCTGTTTAGCCTGTGAATCTCGTCAATAAAAAGCACAGATTTTTCGGGAAGAACGGATAAAATTGAGGCAAGATCGCCCGCCCTTTCCACCGTAGGCCCGCTTACAACGCGGATTTCTGCATTCATTTCGTTTGCAATAATGTGGGCAAGCGTGGTTTTGCCAAGCCCGGGGGGGCCGTAAAGCAACACATGATCAAGTGCCTCACCGCGCTTTTTTGACGCAGTCATAAAAACACCAAGGTTATTTTTAACCTTTTCTTGCCCAATATATTCGCCCATGGCTTTAGGGCGCAACACATTTTCGTTTTCGTCCTGAATTAGCTTTTCGGTGTTTAAAATTCTTTCGTCTATCATTTAAATTATCTTTCTTATTGCCTTAATTTTCTTAAGGACAGTGATATTAGTTCCTCAATTGTTTTTGCGTCTGCACGCGCCTTTTCCACGGCAGGTTTTGCCTCAGCACGCGTTATTCCAAGCGTCATAAGTGCGGTTATCGCGCTTTCAGAAAGTGCGTCTGCCGTTTTTGCTTGGCTTGTTTCGCCCGCAAAGAATCCGTCTGCTTCGGGCATTTCTTTTAATAGCTTTTCTTTGAGTTCAAGAATTATTAATTCGGCAGTCTTTTTCCCAACGCCTTTAATCTTTGAAAGTGCTTTGGCGTCCCCTGTAACAATAGACGCTAAAAGCGAAGTGAGTTCCACGCCCGATAAAATCACCGTTGCGCCTTTTGGCCCTATTCCGCTTATGGATATTAGCCTTAAAAACATGGTTTTTTCCTCTTGCGAATGAAAACCGAAAAGAGAAACCCCGTCTTGACTAACGCAAAGTTCTAAAAACAATTTAACTTCACTTCCTGTGTTCGGTAGCTTTAAAAATGTGTTATAGCTAACTTGCGCGTCATATCCCAAGCCAAACGCTTCAACCACTGCGTTGTTCGGCGATTTTGAGATTAAAATTCCTTTTATGTAAGAAAACATATTATTCCTCAGAAATTTGGATAGGTTCACTGCCGTTTAAGTTCTTTGCAATGCGCTTTTTGCGCATAAATGCAAATATTAAGCCTGCTACCACAATTATAGCAATTCCACCGCCTGCTGACAACCCAATTATCAACCCTAAGTTTTTGGGATTGCCGTTGTTTTTCAAATATTCTTTTAGCAACGCGGAATAAATCACCTCTTGCCCCTTTAAAGTGGGGTGAGGATCAACCTCAAACTTTAGTTGCATAAAATCAATGTGTGCGTTAACGAGGCGTGCCGTTCCGTTATAATCCTTGAAAGCGGAAAATATGTCCACCGTGATAACACCTTCCGCTTTGTTAATATCCCCGATTGCCTTATTAAGTTTTTCAATCCATTCGCCCACAAAATCCCCCACATTTATTTGAGGAATGCCAAACAAGGCACTGCCGACACTTATGCCGTGGTAAGGATTATAAACATTAAGCGAATAGATATTTTTATTGTGCGTCTTAATCTCTTTTATAATTGCCTCATAATTTACTTTGAAATTTACTATCGCGCTTTCAAGGCTAAGCAAAAATTCATTAAGGCTTACAAGGTTTGCAAGTTCGGCTATTTGTTCAAAGCTGTTTATGCCCTCAAATTGCGAAGTAACAATAGAAAGCAAATCGTTAGCACCTATGCACAAAATCACAAGGTTTGCATTTGAAATATCCTCTTTGGGAACACCGCCCAAAAGGTTTATAAGCCCCTCTGAAGTAAGCCCGTCCTTCGCGTGGTTTGTTAGGGCAAAATTATTTCTATCCGCAAAAAGTTTTGCGTAAGATTCATCTTTGCTTAGCCCGTAAGCATTGGTGATAGAATCCCCGAAAGCAATCACGCTTCCCTCATCTTGCGCGCTTGCAAAAAACGCGGGCGTTTGAAAGCACGCGGAAATTATAAGCAGAATTATTATTAATGGTATTAGTTTTTTCATAATATTGACGGTTCAATCCTCATAAGGTTTACGGTGAAAGAAATCAAGGGCAAACTAACCCAAATTCTTCCAAGTTATACGCACCGCGCAAAATAACGAAACCGATATTGTAGACTATATCAAGATCTGTAGCACCGTTATCGTTAGCATAAATTGCCACGCAAATTCGGTCAAAGCAATTTTGGTCAATGCCCGATAGCAGATTGTACAAAACATGATAGCGGTGTCTTTGTTCTTGCGAGAGTTCATTTGCCTTGTGAACATTATCACGCATGAGTTTTACATTTTTAAGCAAGTATTCTCTGTTGATTTGTTTATCGCCGATTATAGTATAAAAAGAACTCAAGATTAACTTGCAGATTTCCGTTAGTTCGGGGGTAACTTCAAAAATAACATTTTCTTCGTCTTTCATTATTTCGTTTCCCTGCCCTTGATTTCCTCTCGCCGTTTCAGCCATGATTGCTCGCTTTGTGGTCTTGCTATCAAGCCGTATTTTCGCAGAGAACAAGTAAGCTCGGTATATTCATCGTATGTTTCGGCATTTGATATTTTTTCCTCTATTTCTGCTATTTTCTTTTTGCTCATTATTTTGCACCTCTTCGCTTGCAACCATCACATGAACAACTCATGTTTATTCGCCCGCCTTGACAACGAACATGGTCGCCGACTTGAAAGAAATATCGTTTGCCGTCTGGCGAATCAATTTTTTTCAAGATTGTATTAATGGCATTTGCGGTGCTTCCGTTTTTCCCTACTATGCGACTCATGTCCGCATCACTTGGATAAACTGCCACAACAACATTGCCGTCCTCTTCACGAATTACAAACTTGACACCATCTTTGTCGTGAACGACAAGTGCCGATACAATATCTTTAATTAATTGAATTACATTTGTCATTTTGCCCCCTTCTTTCGGCGCAAGTTCTGTTCCTCAAATGTCTTGCCATATCTCTCGGTTAATTTTGTCGTCAGCGCCGTCACAATTCGTTTGCCGTATGTCGCGCGTTCGTTTCCAAGCAAAACCGTATTAATATAGCGTCCGATTTCCCAATACATAAGCGTAACCTCGCTGTTGGCGTACGCACCTGCACGCGCCTTACGGTTCTCAATTATGCCCGATACATGATTAAATACCAAACTCTCGTTAATCTGTTCGCCACTTGATATTGTGATTTCTTGCTTGCTTTTGCTCATATATTCACCTGCACTTTTCTTTCTTCGTATTATTTATGTGTTCGCATTCTAATTTAACCTTGTAGTCCTCAATAGAAGCGGGCTTGTGCGTGCGTGGGTGAGGGCTACTGCCAAGGCATCGGCGGCATCGTCTGGCTTGGGGCATTCCTTTAATTTTAAAAAGGTTTTAACCATTTGTTGCATTTGCTTTTTATCTGCCCTGCCGTATCCCGTTAATGCCTGCTTAACTTGAAGCGGGGTGTATTCATATAATTCCACCCCCAAACTTTCGGCTATGTAAATAAGCACCCCTCTTGCCTGCGCCACGGTAATGGCGGTTTTTTGGTTTGTGTGGAAAAATAATTCCTCAACGGCAACTGCCTGAGGCTTATATTTAATAATCAATTCCTTAACCTTTTCCGCGATAATGCTTAGCCTTTTAGGAAAGCTATCCGTTTTATCCGTGGTAATAACGCCGTTATCCACCATGGTAACGCTACTGCCCTCTTTGTTTAAAACCCCGAACCCCACTATCGCATAGCCGGGGTCAATGCCAAGAATTATCATTGTTTGCCCTCTTTAACTCAACGCCGAATGTACTTTTTTATAGATTTCAGCCTCGCTTTCGCTTAGCAGGCTTCTTTGGGATTTGTGCGAATTTATGCTTTCGCTTAAGATAACTTCCACGGGCTTTTTGCCTATAACGATAATGTTATCTGCAAGAAGAACCGCGTCATCTATTCCGTGAGTAACAAGAATAGCCGTTTTTTTATCCTTATCCCAAAGTTTTATAAAATAGTTTATTAGTTTTGATTTAAGTGAAATGTCAAGCCCTCTGAAAGGTTCGTCCAGAAGTATTATATCACAAGGGTAAGCAAAAGCCCTTGCCATTGCCACGCGTTGCGCCATTCCTATGGAAAGCTGAGAGGGGTATTTATTTCTATCGTTAAAAAGTTCCACCGCACCAAGAAGTCCGTTCACTATTATCTCTCTTTCCTGCCTATCCTTAACCGTGGATTTAAGCACCAATTCCACATTCTTAAAAACCGTTAGGTTGGGAAGCAAGGCTTGATTTTGAAAGATATAAGAAATCCTTTTTTGTGCGTTTTCAATGCTTCCGCCGTAAGGGATTAAGCCTGCCATTGCATTTAACAGCGTGGTTTTGCCCACGCCCGAATTGCCCAGAACAGCGGTAATTTTGCCGTGCGCGAAGCTAAGATTGAAATCCTTAAAGAGTTCATTTCCATTATAGGATTTATTAAAGTTTTTAAAAATGATATCAGCCATAATCGTTATCTTTAAGTCCTTTCCCACTTTAATGCCATTTTTCTTAAACCCTCAACCAAAAGTTCAAGCAAAAAACTTAAGCCTACTGCCACAATAGTCCAGCCCATTAACTCTGCGGTGTTAAAATAAAGCCGTGAAAGTTGCATAGAATTTCCCATACTGTTTGCCGTTTGCGCAATAACCTCACCTGCTATCATTAGCTTTACCGTTAAAGAAATGTTGCTTTTGGCGGAAGTGAAAACCGTGGGAAGAATAAGCGGAATGTACACTGCTTTCACTTTTAAAAGCGGTGGTAAATTGAAGATTTTTGCCATATTCTTAATATCACTTCCGATTCCGTTAAACGCACCGAAAACCGAAGCGTAAAGAAGGGGAAAGGTTACAAGGCAGGCAATAAGCATTGGTGCGGTGTTTGGGCTAAACCAAATTACCGCAAGAAGAATAAAGGACATTGTGGGGGTTGCCCTTGCAATAAGAACAAGGGGGGAAAGCACCTTGCTTAACGGCTTAAAAAGGTACGCAAGCGTGGCAAGAATTCCTGCCAAGGTAAGGGATATAACAAAAGATACAAGCGCACGGGAAAGCGTGCCGAAAACAGCAAGCCAAAAGCTACCGCCTGCCATTAGCTTAAATAGCTGGCTAAAAGCCTCTCTTGGCGCAGGAAGTATCATTTTGTTACCGTAAATAGCGGAAACGGTAGCCCAAACAGCAAAAAACAGCCCAAGCGCGATAATCGGATATAAGCACTTAACCGCATGGCGCAAAACCCTTAAAAGGGCTTCGCGGTTTTTAGTTTTTGCCATGTCGTTTTGCATTAAAAATCAAGCACAAGCTGATTAATGTCAACCATGCTTCCCCCTATTGAATTTGGATTGAATTGAAACAGGATTTTAAGATAGCTATCTATAGAATCCTTAGTTTGAGGGGTGCTTGCGCGCATGGGATTTATGTTGCACCGAAGTAGCATATCCGCCGTAACAGCGTTGGCACTAATAAGCGAACCATGCGCCTTAACCGCCAAAGCGGATTCGCTTGGATTAGAAATAATCCAGCTTGCGTTCTCTTCAAGAAGCGCGAAAAATGCGTTTAAAAATTCGTGGCTTTCTGCCCTCTTTAAAAAGGCATTGCTTGCGATTAAAGAGGCTTGCGGATAAAGTTTGCCTTCCCCCGAAACCTCAGCCCACAAATCGGATAAACTCATTAAGATTTCCACCCCCTGCCCCACTGCAAGCGAAGCAGACGGTTCGCCCAAAACGGCAAATTTTATATCACCGCTTTTAAGCCTTGGAATAACTTCTGTGGGCGCGCTAACATAGCGCAAATCCACATTCTTAAGCCCCTTTTCTTTAATAATGTGCTGAAAAGTAAAATCAGGAACTGCGTTGCGCCCCACACTGTAAACCGATTCACCCTCAATATCTTTAAGTTCAAAGGCTTCCTTTTGCGCCCTGCCCACAAGATATAAATTTCCAAAAGTGTTCACCGCCACAAGTTTTGCCCCTGCGCCTTTATTAACTATTGACGCAAGATTGGTAGGTACGATTGCAATATCTGCATTTAGCACCTTTGCTTGCAAGGTATCGGGTGAGGTAACTATTTCATAATTTACATTTAATCCGTTAATAGTTTTTGAATCCCTTAAAAGTTTTGCCACTGCAAACGCAGGCGCGCCGTCTGGCACTACCACTTTTATTGTGCTATCACTACCGCCGTTGCACGCAAGCAAAGCAAGCAATGAAGTTGCTACGATTAAGAGTATTAGGATTATGGTTGAAAGTTTTTTTATCATACTTTATCCGTAATTTATATTTTATAATGATATTAGGAATCCGTCACTGTGCGCTGTGCGCTGTGCATTGTGCGCTGAAAAAAAGTTTCCCTCACATATTCGCTTGGATTATTTAAAATCTCATTCGGTGTTCCCTTTTGAATGATTATTCCGTAATTTAAGCAAATTATGTAATCCGCCGTGAAAACTGCTTCGTTTAGAAGATTAGTTGCAAAAATCACGGGGCATTCCGCTTTCTTTATGTGGGGAAGCATTTCGTGAAAAACCCTGTCGCGTTCGTTTGCTTTAAGATTGTTAAACGGATTATCCAAAAGTAAGCAATCAGCCTTTCT
Source organism: Bacillota bacterium (assembly GCA_009781445.1). GTDB lineage: Bacteria > Bacillota > Clostridia > Christensenellales > DTU072 > WQYD01. The sequence continues at coordinate 8,233 of WQYD01000042.1, forward strand.
TATAAACGCCCTTGCGAAGGCAAGCCTAACCTTATCGTCTTCATAAAGCTGTGCGCCTATATCTTGCAATAAATGAGTGATATTAAATTTTTCCGAAATGTCCTGAACTGCCAATGCCCTTTCGCCCCTTGGAATCTTGCGAATTTTTAGAGGAAGTTCAAGCTGTTTTTTAACCGTTTTAAATCTAAATATGCCTTCGTTTTCAAGAATGAGGCTAAAATTCCTTTCCCTTGGCTTAAGGTTTAAAATGCTTTTTTCGCCCAAAAAAACGCTTCCGCTTTCACACGGAATAAGCCCTGCCAATGCTTTAAGCAGTGAGGTTTTGCCCCCCTCTTCTTCGGCAAGAATTGCAAGCACCTTTCCGCTTTCTACCTCAAAGCACAAGTCTGTTACCGCCTGTGCGCCATAGAGGTATTTAATTGAAAGGTTGCTTGCTTTTATCATAGCCACGCGCGAATTTTCGCGTTATTTAACGATATAATTGGGGCATTTTTCAGGTCTACTCTTTAATTCTTTTGCCTTATCTTCATATCCTGCTCTGCCAAGAAGTGCGTAAGTGGCATTTTTGCCCTCTTCCACCCCCGGTTGATTATAGGTATCAATATTCAGCATTGCGCCGATATACGCGGTTTGAAGCATAAAGAACATTAAAAGCTGTCCGATTGTGTGCGCGTTAACTTCGGGCAAAGTAATCATGCCGTTTAACCTTTGGTTTTTGGTTAAAGCGTACTCTGTGGCAAGCATTTCGCAGTTAATAAGTTCATTTAAAGTATGCCCCGAAAGGAAGCTAACATTGGGAACATTGTCAAGCCCGCCTGAAATTAACACTTCTTCCCTATATTTTTCAACACCGATAAAGGTAACCACCTTATCAAAAGGCCCTTCGGTGTAAAGCTGAACTTGGCTGTGTTGATCGGTAACCCCCACTGCTTTCACAGGGGTTTGCCCTGCGTACACGGTTTTGCCGTTTAAATCAACAGCTTTGCCAAGGCTTTCCCCCCAAAGTTGCGCGAACCAATCTGCCATGAGTTTCAGGCTATCCGCATAAGGCATCATTACATTGATATTTTTTCCCTTGTTTATTGCAATATATTGAAGTGTGGCGGAAATGAGGGGTGCGTTCGTTTTAAAATCCGCTTTTCTTGCCGATCTATCCGCAAATCCCGCGCCTTTGAGAAGCATTTTAATATCCACACCAAGAACCGAAGCGGGGAAAAGCCCCACTGGGCAAAGTTGGCTGAATCTTCCGCCCACACCGTCCGGAATGAAAAAGGTTTTAAGCCCTTCCGCTTTTGCAATTTTAATTAAACTGCCGTTTACCTTATCGGTTGTGGCAATAATGTGATCTTTAGCTTTATCCCCGAATGCCTTTTTAAGCAAATCCATTATAATAAGGTATTGACTCATGGTTTCAGAGGTTGAACCGCTTTTTGTGATAACATTAAAAATCGTTTTATTTAAATCCAAAATATCAAGCAAGGATTTCATTCTTTCGGGATCAACATTATCTTCAACATAAAACTTGGGGGCTTTGCGCTTTGATTTAGGCAAATCATTGTGCCTTAGGTGGCAAAGTGCTTGAAAAACCGCCATAGGACCTAATGCCGAACCGCCGATTCCCAAAACCACAAATGCTTCACAGCTTCTTCTAACCTTTTTTGCGGTGAAGATAATATCTTCCACAATTTCTTTTTGGTTATACGGAAGTTCCGTCCAACCCATCATGCCTTTACCGCGGTTTTTCGCCACATATTCGTGCGCCTCAATAGCTTTTGCCTTAACTGCGGACAGTTCTTTTGGCTTAATGCCCTCTTTTTCGCCGATATACGCACTCATCATGTTGTTATAATCGTACTTGATTGATTTAATTTCCATAAATATATTTACCTCTTAAAAAATTTCGTTGCTTAATTGTAACACATTTTTCCTTTATTTTCCATATTCATTTTTTAATATTTAATAAATAGTGTATAATAGGGGCAAAAGGAACTAATTATGAAAACTGTTAAAAAAGCTGTGATACCTTGCGCAGGCTACGGAACGAGGTTTTTGCCCGTTACTAAAGCTGTGCCGAAAGAAATGCTACCTATTGTGGACACACCGTCTATTGATTATATAGTGGAAGAGTGCGTTAATTCGGGGATAACCGAAATTTGCATTCTTGTTAGCCGTGGCAAAGAAGCCATTTTAAACCACTTTGATATAAATTACGAACTTGAGGATAAACTTAAGAAAAAAGGTAGCCTTGCCGAAATCAAGCTAATTAACAAATTTCTTGGTAAGGTTGATTTTTCGTTTATCCGCCAACCCGAAATGAAAGGCACAGGAAATGCGGTTAAACTTTGCAGAAGTTTTACAGGCGGTGAACCGTTTGCCGTGCTGTTCGGTGACGATGTTATGTACACCGAAAGCGGGCAAGAACCCGTTACAAAACAGTTAATAACCGCCTATGATAAAACAGGCGCGACAATCGTGGGGGTGCAAGAACTTCCTAAAGAAAAAGCGTTAAATTACGGCGTAGTAGTCCCAGGGCAAACTAAGGGAAGATATATTCAGCTTAACGGCTTTAAGGAAAAGCCCAAAAGCGTGCAGGAACTTCCGTCAAGCTATTGCGGTTTAGGGCGGTTTGTGCTTACGCCTGACATTTATGAATATATTGATAAAACCCCCATGGCAGGAAACGGCGAAATTTATCTGCCCACGGCAATAGAACTTATGTGCAAGGTATCCCCCGTTTTTGCGTTTAATTTTGAGGGCAAGCGGTACGATATCGGCGATAAACTTGGATTTATTCAAGCAAACATTGAATACGCATTAAGAAATCCTGAATTGGCGAAGGAATTGAGGGATTATTTGAAAACTGTACTTTGAGGGCATAGGGCATAGGTTATAGGGCATAGGGAAGGATTCTAAATCTCATTAAGATAAACTCTTAATAAAAATAATTCCACAATTCTGAATTCTGAATTCTGAATTCTGAATTCTTAATTAAACCTTGGGTTCGTACTTAAAAATAATTATGAGAGATGTAACAAGAGATTTTCAAAAGGTAAAAGAAGTGGCGGAATTGCTTGCTTCAAACCACGGTGGCACGCTTGGCACGGAACATTTGCTTGCTTCCATTATGAGTGTGCCTGAATGCTATGCGTGCGAAATTTTGGTTAGGCTTGGCTTAACGCGCGACATGGTTTTTTCCTATTTATCTTCCTCTATAAAAACCCCTATTGTGATTATATCGGGAACTGTGAGGCGAACTTACGAAATTGCAAAAATGATTGCAAACCGCTACGGATATAACTACGCCGATACCCAACATTTATTGCTTGCCCTATCGCAAGATAGCAATAACGCAGGGGCAAAGATTTTAATGCTGAGAGGAATCAAGCATGACGATATTAAGCCTATTGTGGATTCCATGTCCAGCAAGGGACTTGGCAAGGAAAACGAAGAGGAAGATACTCTATTCTCTAACGATCCGTTTTCGCAGTTTTCAGTGCTTTTTGGCAAAGGTAAAACGCGCCCCGAACGCGCGCAAAAAGCGGGCGAAGAAAGCGAAAATGAATCAAACGGCGGAACGCTTGCCGATTTGAGAGAATTTGGGGAAGAACTTACAGAGAAAGCGCGCAAAGGGAAATTTGATCCTGTTATCGGCAGAACAAAGGAAATTGAGAGGATAATTCAAACCTTATCAAGAAGAACTAAAAATAACCCTGTGCTGATAGGCGAACCGGGGGTGGGCAAAACTGCAATCGTGGAAGGGCTTGCAACGGCAATCGTGAACGGCGATGTGCCAGAAATTCTTAAAGGCAAAAAGATATTCAGCCTCAATGTGGGCAACCTTTTGGCAGGCACGAAGTACAGGGGCGATTTTGAGGAAAGAATTAAAAAGGCTTTTGAATCGCTTAAGGACGGCGGTACGATTTTATTTATAGACGAAATCCACATGATTGTTTCCGCGGGGGATCGTGAAGGCGCAATCACTATTTCAAACCTCATTAAGCCCTTTTTAGCACGGGGTGAAATTAGCACAATAGGCGCAACCACCATAGACGAATATAGGAAGCATATTGAAAAGGACACCGCGCTTGAAAGGCGGTTTCAGCCTATAATCGTGGAACCGCCAAGCGTGGAAGACACGATTGCAATTTTGAAAGGCTTAAGAGAAAGATACGAAATTCACCACAAGTTAAAAATTACAGACGAAGCCATTGAAGCCTCTGCGATTCTTTCGGATAGATACATTGCAGATCGGTTTTTGCCAGATAAAGCCATTGATTTGATAGACGAGGCAGGAAGTAAATTGCGCATTTCCGCGCTTGTTGCCCCGCCCGATGTTAAAAGCCACGAAGAAAAACTTGAATTAACAAATAATTCTATTTCGCAAGCACTTGCTGACGAAGATTATCAAAAGGCCGCTAAGCTAAAACTTGAACGCGGTGAACTTGAAAGAGAACTTGAGGAAATAAGGAAAAAATGGGGCAAAGATAAATTTAACAAAGAACTTGCGATTGGCGCGGAAGAAATTGCGGAAGTTGTTTCCGATCAAACGGGGATTCCCGTGAAAAGCCTAACCGAAGCAGAAAGTGAAAAACTTTTAAGGCTTGAAGATGCGCTTAAAGCGCGCGTTGTGGGGCAGGACGAAGCCACCCTTGCAGTGGCAGGCGCAATCAGGCGCGCACGCGCGGGGCTAAAAGATCCCAAGCGCCCTATCGGTTCATTTATTTTCTTAGGCCCTACGGGTGTGGGTAAAACTGAACTCACCAAGGCACTTGCCGAAGCCGTGTTCGGCAATGAAAACATGATGATTCGCATTGATATGAGTGAATACATGGAAAAATTTAATGTGTCCCGCCTTATCGGTTCTGCCCCCGGATATGTGGGATATGAAGAAGGGGGGCAACTTACGGAAAGAGTGAGGCGCAGACCTTATTCTGTGGTACTTTTTGACGAAATTGAAAAGGCGCACCCCGATGTTTTTAACCTTTTACTGCAAGTTTTGGAAGACGGACGGTTAACAGATTCCCACGGAAGAACGGTTTCTTTTAAAAACACCGTGATAATAATGACTTCAAACATAGGGGCAAATGAGATTTCCCAAATGAAAAGAGTGGGTTTCCATGCTTCGCTTGACAAAAAAAACGATTACGAAGCCATGAAAGAAAAGCAACTCACCGCTTTAAAGCAAGCTATGCGCCCTGAGTTTATAAACAGGATAGACGATATAATTATTTTTAGAAAATTATCTGATTCCGCACTTAAGGATATTACGGCACTTTTGCTTGAAAACCTTAAAAAGCGTATCCTTGGCAACAAAATAGAGGTTAATTTTGCACCAACCGTTAAAGATTTCGTGCTTGAAAAGGGCGCGGACGCACAGTACGGCGCGCGCCCTTTAAAGCGCGCAATTCAAAAACTTATAGAAGATAAGCTAAGTGAAGAGATTATTTCAGGCAGACTCAAGGAAGGCGGAAAGGCAAAAATTGAGGTTAAAAACGGCGAAATCGCCGTTACAGTTGCAAAGGATTAGGCTTTTATGAGAATAGGCATATCCACAGGTTCATTCTTTCCAAAAAAGTACACAGAGGATACTTTTGATTTAATCCGCGAACTTGATATAAACTGCGTGGAAGTTTTTCTATCCTCTTTTTGCGAATACACACCTGAATTCGCCCAAACGCTTTTAGAACGCAAGGGGGATTTGGAAATTTTCAGCGTTCACACGCTTAACCAAAATTTTGAACCCGAACTTTTCAATTCTTCTGAAAGAACAAGAACGGATTGTGAATTTTTTTATAAGCAAACCGCCCATGTAGCAAAAGTGCTTAACGCAAAATATTATGTTTTCCACGGCCCTGCACGGCTTGGAAAGCGAGTTTATAACATAAATTATGAAACATTCGGCGCGCGTTGCACTGTGCTAAACGGTATGCTTAAAGAATTGGGGGGCGGTTGTGAACTGCTTTATGAGAATGTGCATTGGGCCTTTTTCAGTTCGCCTGATTTTTACCTCAATTTAAAAAAACATACTGAGATAGGCGCGTGCTTGGATATTAAGCAGGCAATGCAATCGGGAATTTCTGTTTACGATTACATAAACGCTATGGGCGGACGCCTTAAAAATGTACACCTCTGTGATTTTGACGATAACGGCAAATTGCTTATGCCGGGGAAAGGCACATTTGATTTTGTTAAACTTTTTAGAACCCTTTATAGTATCGGTTACAACGGCCCTCTTATGATTGAGGTTTATTCGGGCGCGTATCAGGATTTTAACGAAATTAAAGATTCGGTGAATTTTTTAAATGACTGTTTGAGGAAAGCGAAATGAGAATTTTTGTTACAGGCGATACCCACGGCGGAATTGATTTTAATAAACTTATATCGTTAAAACAAAAGTATAAGGATTTGTGCCTTGACGATTATGTGATTGTCGCAGGGGATTTTGGCGGTGTTTGGAACAAAGGCACACTTAACAAGGATTTAAAGAAATATGTAAATCTGCCTTTTACTGTGCTTTTTGTGGACGGAAACCACGAAAATTTTGATTTGCTTAATTCTTTGCCCGTGGAAGAATGGAAAGGCGGAAAGGTTCACAGGGTGGCAGAAAATGTTCTTCACCTTATGAGGGGGCAAATTTATTACATTCTCGGCAAAACATTTTTTGTTTTCGGCGGTGCGGA
>WQYD01000043.1 GCA_009781445.1 Bacillota bacterium
AACGCAGCAGATGTTCGTCGAACAAAGCGAGCTTCTCGAGCAACCCGACCCCCGCCACGCGCTTCGCTACATCGCCGTCCGCTTCCAGAAGTTTGACGACCGCGTCATAATGCCCCCCCCCCTGCCCTAAAATTCGCACATTTGTGCTAATTTTTATTCTTCATTTATCATTCATCATTTATCACTTTTCATTCACTCTTTTTTCAGCGCACAACGCACAGCGCACAGCGCACAATGGCGGATTCTAAATATCACTCAAGAGTAATGACGACTTACGACTTACGATTTACGAATGGCTGATTCTAAATATCATTATCAATCCGCAATTTTAGCCGAGCCACATAGTGGCGAACGCCAAGGTTCTGCCACAGGCAGGTTCTTATATTTCATATTTTATATTTTTCCACCATTGTGCGCTGTGCGCTGTGCGCTGTGCGCTGAAATTCGCACATACTAAAACTATGTCAGCTAACCTATCTCTCGGCATTCCCCTCAAAACTCTTCTTATATATGGTTTACCGTTTATAGCAACTTCTCTATTCATTGCTATATTTAATATTACAGATACTTGGGTTATGGGGCGGTTCGGGGGAACGGCAGGTTCGGCAGGCGCGGGAATCGGCGGGCAAATCGTTTACCTGTTTTCTAACCTCGGCATAGGGCTTTCGGCAGGCTGTACAATCCTTGTTGCCAAATATTTTGCAAAGAAAAACTATAAAAGCCTAAGAAAAAGTGTGCTTTCCGCCCTAATTTTCATGGTTTCGCTTGCTTTGCTTCTTTCTTTAATAATGTTTATATTTTCAAAACCTGCCTTGAATCTTTTAAGAACGCCAAAAAGCGCAATGACTGTGGCAGAAAATTATGTTAAATTTTCAGCTTTTAGCTTATTTTTTGTGTTTTTGTTTAATTTGCTTGCAGGGATTTCAAGGGGGCTTGGAAATAGCCTTTTGCCAATGTGGGCAATGCTTGGGGCTTGCATTGTTAACTTGGGGCTTGATTTAATTTTTGTGCCTGTGCTAAAATTGGGCGGTGCGGGGCTTGCCCTTGCCTCGCTGATTGCTTGGGGCTTAGCCTCAATTTTTGCCTTCCTTTACCTAATCAAAAAATACGCTTTCCTAAATCCCAAAAACCGCACAAAGCTAAATAATGCTGATTCAAACCGCGCAAAATCAAGCGAAAACAGCACAAAATCAGGCGAAACCAATAAAAACAGTAAAAAATCAGGCATATTCAAGGAATTTTTAAAGGTTTCCGCGCCCATTGCTTTGCTTAACTTTTTTGCCTCTCTTTCCTTTATTTTATTAACCTTTATGGTAAATTTCCTATTTAAAAACAACGCCGTTTCTGCTTCGGCTACGCATTCCGTGGCAATCCGCTATAACGGCTTTGCCATGCTTCCTTACCGCGCCATGGCAACCGCAATTGCAGGAATTGTATCCGCCTGCCTTGCAGTTAACAAGAAAAACCGCATAAAACCCACACTTTTAAGCGGTTTGGGGCTTTGCCTTGCGTACGGCTTAGTGGTTGGCGGTATAACCTTTGCTTTCCCTGAGTTTATCTTCAAAATCTTCGGCGGTGGCAAAGATTTATCCTCTCACAGCTTATATTTAAGGCTAATGAGTTTAGATTATATAATTCTTCCCCTCGCAGTCTGCGCTTACGGCGCGGTGGAAGGCAAAGGCAAATCATGGATTAGCATGGTAATCAACCTAACCGTCAGCCTCGCCGTGCGCCTGCCAGTAGCCTACCTCTTCGCTAAAACATTTAACCTCGGGCTATCAGGAATCGGGCTTGCAATCCCCGTTGCCTCACTTTTTGGCGCAATCGCAGTGTGGATTTATATGCTATTCTGTAGCCACAGCAACAAAAAACGCACAAAGCAGGACGCTTTGTCCGTTTAATTAAGAATTCAGAATTATGAATCAATCCGTAACTGCCCCGCAGTGGGCAGGATTTGCTTGAGCCTTGGGTGAAACCCACGGCGCAAACGGCAAAAGCAACACTGCAAAAAACACAAACCTCTTCCCCATGCCATGGCATGGGGAAGAGGTTTGTTTGATTTGATTGGTACGCACTTAGCTGTTCCGTGGGTTTTACCCACGGTTATGCACATTTCACCCCTGCGGGGTTCTTTAGGATTCTATCCTTCACTTGCCGTAAGGCAAATATAAGAACCTGCCTACGGCAGAACCTTGGCGTTCGCCACTTTGTGGCTCGGCTAAATTGCAAAAGGGTTACTTTTCTCTGAAAAGTAACCCTTTTGCTGGCATCGCGTACGGGAATCGAACCCGTGATACCGGCGTGAGAGGCCAGCGTCCTGACCGCTAGACTAACGCGACATGGTACGATTTTAACACAAATAATATAAACTAAGCAACTTTTTACTGCATTTTTTAAGTTTTTGCTTTCATTAGTTTGTAGCTATGAATCAATTTGTGTGTTACAATTTAAGCTATGTTGTGGCTAATTCTTGCGCTTTGTTCTGCGGTTTCGGCAGGATTTGTGAGTATCACCGTTAAAATCGGCATGAAAAATGTGAGTGCCGATATTTCCATGCTGTTAAGAACTGCCGTTGTGCTTATTTTTGCCCTGATAATTACGCTTATTGTGGGCGGTTTTTTCACTATCGCAAGCGTTACCCCCACGGAATGGATATATATTGCGCTTTCGGGGGTTGCCACGGGGCTTTCGTGGCTTTGCTATTACAAAGCATTAAAACTTGGCAATATTAACAAGGTTGTGCCTGTGGATAAACTTAGCACCGTGCTTACCATGACACTTGCGATAATCATTTTTAACGAACATTTTTGGTGGCTTACTTTTGTGGCAATGGCACTAATGGTTTTTGGCGCAATTCTAATGGTTATTAAAAAACGCGAGGCAGTTTCAAGCACTGAAAGTGCAGAAAATGCAGAAAGTGCCGAATCAAAAAACACCGAAAGTGCCAAAATTAGCGAAACTAAAAAGAAAAGTTGGCTGTTTTTTGCCGTATTATCAGTGGTTTTTGCAAGTTTTACCGCAATCTTTGCCAAACTTGGAATGCGGAACATTAACGCGCAAGCAGGAACATTTTTCCGAACTGCGGTAGTGCTTATTATGGCTTTTATAATTGTTAGCGTTAAAAAGGACGGATTTAAAGAAATTAAAGCATTTTCCAAATCAAATTGGGTGTTTATTGTGGTTTCGGGCTTGCTTACTGGCGTTTCATGGCTTTGCTTTTTTGCCTCTTTGCAACTTGGTTCAGCAAGCGTAGTCGTGCCTATAGACAAGCTAAGCGTGGCGGTAAGCGTGCTGTTTTCGGTGATAATCTTTAAAGAAAAACTTAGCTTACAAGTTATTTTTGGGTTGCTGATTTTAGTGGCAGGAACGCTACTTTTGTTGCTATAGCAACGGAAAGCAGTATATTTCTATACTGCTTTCAATTATATTTGCCTTACGGCAAGTGTAGGATAAATCCATAATTCTGCATTCTGCATTCTGAATTCTGAATTATTTTATTGCTTTAGCAATAAAATCAAACTACTCTTATGCTAATAATCTTATACTTATATAAAGGGCTGTCACCTGTTGTAAATGTTTCTGCGATTTCGTCTATAAATTCCATGCCCGAAGTTACTATGCCAAACCCTGCGTATTGTCCGTCAAGCGAACGGTGATTGCTATCAGAGGTTTTATGCACTATAAAGAACTGAGAACTTGCGGAATTATAATCATGCCCGCCTCTTGCCATTGAGATTACGCCTCTTGTGTGCATAATGGTGTTTTGAGTAAATCCGTTTAAAGCAAATTCGCCGTTAATTGTGTATCCTGCGTTCCCCATGCCTGTACCTTGGGGGCAACCGCCCTGCACCATAAAATCCCTTACCACGCGGTGAAAAATTAGCCCGTCATAGAACTTGGCATTTACAAGCGAAACGAAATTTGCCACGGTTTCGGGCGCGTATTCGGGGTAAAGGCGCAAACGGACTGTGCCGTTTTCAAGTTTCATTTCAATATTTACCGTTCCGCCTCTGTTCTCTTCCACGCAAGAAAAAGCCACCGCCACCGTAAGGCAACATAAAATTACTATTAGAATTAGCGATATTATCCGTTTATTCATGGTTAATGCAAACATTTTTAAGCACCAAAATCGCCTTTGTGCATTCCTCAACATGGGTAAAGCCACGGCTGAAAAGAACTGCATCGCCGTTTGTGTTCACAAGGCGGAAGCGGTAAAGGTAATAAGTATCGCGGTATAATTCAAATTTGGGTTCGTAAAGCAAAATTTTGGGGTAATTGGGGGTTACGGGGTGAGAGGGGGCGTCAAGGATAATGCCCTTAATTTTATCCTTGGCTTTAAGGATAGTTTTTTCGTTATGCGGAACGCTGTAAGCGAAAAAATGCCCCTTATAATCAGAATATTTTACGCGGAATTTGCCCTCTGTGTCCTTAAAAATTTGCACAAACCCCGGTTCTCTTAACGCTTTCGCCTTAAAAACCCACGCTTCAAGTTCTCTAAATTCCTTTAAATCCTGCGAAACATGGTGTTTGTCCCCATCTAAATCGTCCTCATTAACTTCCAATTCCTGCTTAACTTCTTCCACGGCAGGTTCTTCTGCCTTTTTATACACCTTAAATTCTTCCTTATAAAACACAGGAAGAACCTCAACATGGAAAATTTCCTTTTCAATAACCTTGGGCGATTCCGCACTTTCCGCCTGCACTTCGGCAGTGGGCGCTTGAACGCTTTCGGGGGATTGATTATTAAGTTCTGTTAAATTTGTTTCGGTGTCCATTATAATTTTTAGAGGTACGAAGTACGAAGTACAAAGTACGAATTGTGGTTTAATTCAGAATTCAGAATTCAGAATTGTGGATTAATTAACTAATAATGAGAATCCACCATTCGTCATTCGTCAGTCGTAAGTCGTCATTACTCTTAATGAGATTTAGATTCCAACCCTATGCCCTATGCCCTATGCCCTATGCCCTCAAGCATAATGCTTAACGCATTATGCTAAAATCTTTTTCAGTTTCGCAAACCTCGGCAGTCCGTCCTCAAGGGGGGCTTTGCTTTCGCCTTGGATTAGGGGAAGTGCGTATTTCACAAATTCTTCGGAAACCATTGTTCCGTCATTGATAATCCATTCAAGCGGAACGGTTTTTTCGGTGTTTGCGGCGAGGGCAACATCCATTAATTCAACGGTGCATTTATAGCCCTTTTCGCGACAGCATTTGAAAACCACAATTTTATCCGTTTCGCCACTCGTTGCCACTCTAACCGCCGTTTGCCCTGCAAGAAATGCTTCCTCAACATCTACCGCGCTTGCAAGGTGCGCGCCACAGCGTTGCATTAGGCTTAATTCAATGCCCCTTACTTTCATGTTAAAATTCTTACTTGCGAAGTCCGCAAGCCCTGCGGAAAGCCCGCCAAGCTGAGTATGCCCGAATCCGTCCTTAGCTTTATTTGCGTTTGAAAGCACTTCGGAAATATAATTGCCGTCCTTATCCTTTACGCCCTCGGAAACTGCCACGATACACTTGCCGTTGTTAGCTTCTGTAACGCGCTTAACATCTTTTAAAAATTTATCCAAGCAGAAAGGAATTTCGGGCAGATAAATAAGATCCGCGCCATGCCCTTTCATATTTGCGAGCGAAGCCGAGGCGGCAAGCCAGCCTGCGTTTCTGCCCATGATTTCAATTATGGTTATTTGCCCCTTATCATAAACCCTTGCGTCAAGCGAAAGTTCCATAATTGTGGTTGCGATATATTTGGCGGCACTGCCGAATCCGGGGCAGTGATCCGTGCCGAACAAATCGTTATCCACAGTTTTAGGCACACCGATAACATTGCAATCGTAACCGTTTTTAATTAAATATTTGGATATTTTATTGCAAGTATCCATGCTGTCGTTTCCGCCGTTATAAAAGAAATAGCGGACATTGTATTTCTTAAAAACTTCAAGGATTCTTATGTAATCAGTTTCGTCTACTTCTGCGCTTTTAAGTTTGTACCTAACCGAACCAAGTGCAGACGAAGGTGTGTTTTTCAAAAGCATAAGTTCTTTCTTATCCTCTTTACTCATATCGTAAAGTTTTTCGTCAAGCACACCTTTAATGCCATGCGCCGCACCGTAAACTGCCGTGATATTCTTGTTCTTAAGTGCCTCGGTAAATACCCCCGCCGCACTTGCATTGATAACGGAAGTAGGCCCTCCGCTTTGCCCGAAAATTAACGCGCCTTTTAAATTCTTCATATCTTTTTCTCCTTAAAAATTTTTTAGTGATTTGTGATTTGTGATTGGTGGTTGATGTTGAGGATGCAGGTTGCAGGATTCAGGTTGCAGGGTTGGATTCTAAATATCATTATTAGTTAATTGATCCATAATTCTGCATTCTGAATTCTTAATTCTGAATTACCCTAACGCTTTCAATTATATTGGATAAAACATAATTCGTCAATGGCTAACTAAGCAATCCTGCAATTCTGTAAATTTCCTTATCCACTTCTCTTTTTGCTTTGAGTGCTTTATCTATATCCACATCTATGATTTTATTGTCCTTAAGTCCCACTGCTCTGCCGTGTTTGCCTTCCGTAAGCAAATCTACCGCGCGGACGGCGCAACGCGCACCAAAAATCCTATCTTGCGCGCTTGGGATTCCGCCCCGTTGAATATAGCCAAGTTTCACCGTTCTTATAGTCATGTTAAACTTTTCTTTAATTTGCTGTTTTAATTCCTCGCAACCGCTTACGCCCTCGGCAAGCACGATAATATCGGACGCTTTTCCTTTAATAATATTCCTTTTAATTTGCGCCACAACCTTGTCAATATCAATGGGCATTTCGGGGATAAGCATGGTTTCAGCACCGCCTGCAAGCCCTGCGTAAAGGGCAATATCGCCACATTCGCGCCCCATGACTTCTAATATGCAAGCCCTGTCATGCGAAGTCATTGTGTCCCTGATATTTCCGATTGCGGAAAGCACGGTGTTCACAGTCGTGTCAAACCCCAAGGTGTAATCCGTGTAGCCCAAATCATTATCAATAGTGCCGGGGATACCTATGCAGGGGAATTTGTACTTTGCGTAAAGTTCCCCCATTCCTCTTAAAGAACCGTCCCCGCCGATTACGATAAGCCCGTCTATCCCGAAGGCTTTAAGAACTTCATGCGCAGTTTCAAGCCCTTTTTCGGTGGCAAACTCGGGGCAACGCGCCGTTTTTAAAATTGTGCCACCGCGGTTAATTATTCCTGAAACGCTTCGCGAATCCATTCTTTGAAGCGAACCTTTAATAAGTCCCTCATAGCCCCTTTCCACACCGAAAACATCAAGGCGTGCGTTATTTATCGCATACCTAACCACCGCCCTAATCGTGGCATTCATTCCGGGGGCATCGCCACCGCTTGTTAACAAAGCAATTCTACGCATATTGTTTTTCCTTTTTCTTTGATTCTTATTTTTTCTTTTACTTTCTTATTGTTCCGTTTCCTGTAACCACATATTTTGTGCTTGTGAGTTCTTTAAGCCCGATAGGCCCTCTCACATGAAGTTTTTGGGTGCTGATTCCCATTTCCGCGCCAAGCCCGAATTCAAAACCGTCTGTAAACCTTGTGGACGCATTTATGTAAACGGCGGAAGAATCCACAGCTTTTGCAAATTCCTCTGCTTCCTTTTTATCATATGTGATTATGGCTTCGCTGTGGTTTGTGCTGTACTTATTGATATGTGCAACCGCAGATTCAAGCCCTGACACAAATTTTATTTTAATAATTAAATCCTCATATTCTGTGTAAAATTCCTCGTCTTCTATCACTTTCACAGGGAAAACGCGGTTAATTTCCTCAGTTCCGCGAAGTTCCACGCCGTTTTCCTTAAGCGCGGAAAGTAAATCTTTCACAAATTCGGCATCTTTTTTCTTGCTGATTAAAAGCGTTTCCGTGGCGTTGCAAACCCCTGGGCGTTGGCACTTCGCGTTAATCACGATTGACGCCGTGGTGGATAAATCCGCACTCGGCGCAACATAAATGTGGCAATTTCCGCCTGCGGAAGCAATCACGGGCATGGACGCATATTCAAGCACAACCTTTTTAAGGCTTTCGCCACCGCGTGGAATAACCACATCAATGTAGCGTGAATATGAAAGCATTTCTTTCACAAGTTCCCTATTTCCGCCGTCTATAAGCCCCACAAGATTTTCGCTAAGCCCATTCTTTTCAAGTGCCTTCTTAACCTCTCTAACAATCAGCTTAACGCTGTTTACAGATTCCTTACTTCCCCTTAAAACGCAAGCGTTGCCACTCTTAATGCACAGCGCAACGGCATCGGCAGACACATTCGGGCGCGCCTCAAAAATGATTGCGATAACCCCAAGTGGTGAGCGCATTTTTTTAATGCTAAGCCCCGATTCCACTGTGTAGCTTTCTGTGATTTCCCCCACAGGATCAGGCAAGGAAACAACCGCCGAAATGCCCTCGGCTATCCCCAAAATCCTCTTTTCGTCCAGCCTAAGCCTATCTAAAAATGCGGTGCTTTTGCCAAGTTCTTCCGCCTTTTGCATATCTTTAGCATTCTCAGAAATTAGTTCCTTGGTGCAGGAAATCAAATTGCTTTTAAAATCCAAAAGCACCTTGTTCTTAAGTTCCGAAGAAGCGGTTGCAAGGTTTACCGATTCACTTTTTGCCTGCGCGCATATTTGCTGTGTGTTCATATTTTTCCCCCTAATGTTGGGTGCGTTTTTTGGACGCATATTTGCTTTTTGATTATTGTAGCTATCATTATATCATAAAACTTTGTTTTGTTTAAGCCTAACGGCAAATTTAATCATTAAACTTTTGCGTGCTTGCCTTATGGACTTTTGCTTAAAAGCGGAAGCCGTTTCATACCATTTTCCTGAGGTCAGGAAAATGGTCGCGTTGCTGAGATCGGCAAGCGAAAATGAAGATACAAAAGCATATTTCCAAGCAATTTGCGCAAAACGCTTGATTCAAAAAAAACGCTATAATCTTAGTGGCTAAATCAATATTTGGTTTCAGGCGGTTCGCTGAAGCGAAGATACGAAAGTTTTTATAGTAGAAAAATATTAACAAGAGAGGGAATTTTTATGAAGTGTCATTTACACACGGAAATGGACGCGCACGACAAATGTTCAAAGTGCCACACGCCGATATGCAGAAATTGCTACGCGTACACGCAAATGCAAAACATTTGCCCTGCTTGCTGGGTTAAGAGGGAAAGAGATACAGGCATACATAAAAAGCAATCGCAAAAAGTAACGCTTTTAACTGCTATGCTTGTGATTTTCACAATAGTTTTCGCTTTGGTATTGGTTTTTGATTTTATTGCAATTGCGGATATTGTTAAAGAATATAACGAATTAAAAATTGAATTTAAGACTTTGGAAAGAGAACTACAATTCTCGCCCTCTCAGCAAGAAGGATTAAAAGAACTCAAAGAACTAATGAAAGAGACAGATAAAGAAATGAGTAAAGCCTATGCGCACTTCTTTTTTCAAATGTTTTTTGAGATAGGATTGTTCGCAATAGCAACCGCGTACTTATCCTCAAGAATTAAGGCAAGCAAAATATTTCTGCGGGATTCAAAATAGCCGTTTAAAATCAATAAAAACAAAAGCGGATAACGCTTTTGTTTTGGGTTTCCGCACCCTATTCTTTTTCTTTTTTAGCGTTTACTTCCAACAATTCTTTGTTGGTTGCGTTTAGCTGTGAGATTACTGCCGTTCCTGTTTCGCGTTCAAAGCTGTTTCTTGCATCTTTGGCAACCTTTCCACCTCGCCGTGCAACCGCAATATTTTCTTTCATACCCTTGGGGTTTGTTGTTTTGGATATAGTGGTGGTTGTAACTTCGGCAAGCATATTTAAAACCAACTCAATATTCGTCATATTGTCGCGCAGGTTTTCTTTGGTTAAGCCCTTGTGTTCCTTGTAGTCCCTTGTGGACATTCCTGCCCAAGCCGAAGTCATTTCGTTTGTTAAGATTGCATAATCCTTATTCGTAACTGCGCCCTTATCCTTCCATTCGTCTGTTAATTCCTTGCGCATTTCAATGGTTTTCAGCCTCTGATTAATCCACCCCTCTGTATAGCCCTTTTTGCGGTAAAATTCAAGCGCGCGGTTAATCGCTATTTCGGGATCATAAATTTCTTCTATCCGCTCACTTCCCACTTGGGCAAGCCAAATTTTAAAAGGCTCTGCGTTCGGTGAGGGTATTGACTGCACAAGGCGAAGTATGCCCTTTGTGTCAAGCACATCGGTGTTGTACCGCTTTCCATCAGCCGACAGTAGTTTCAGTTCGTAACAATTTGATACGATCTCACTTCCCTCTGCTTTCAAACGCTTTTTGAGGTTTCGCCAATATGCGCCCTTATCGTGAGATTGCGAATCCGATAGAACATTGCAAACATCAACAACGGAAAAATACCATTCTTCTTTTGCGCTATCCCATTGGGTACGGATTTCTTTGCTATTAAACAGTTTGATATTATTCATAAATGATATGTCCGCACTTTATTTTTTGTTTTTATCTATAAGTTTATCGCCGAATAAGCCGTTAAGTAATGCGTAATCGTCTGCGGAAGCTATTTTGGGGATATTGGCTTCCACGGAAAAATCATTACCCATAAGTTCTTTGATTGCAAGGTTTAAGATTTTTAAGTTTGAGGAATCTGATAGCGCGCCTACAGCACCTGCGGTAGAGGGGGTGAAAACTAAGGCTTTGCCGTTTATTGAGATATTTTCTTCGTTTCTTAAGGATTGATAAAGGTGGGTATGCTTATCATGCCTCAGCTTTGTGATTAACATTCCCGCAAGGTTGATTGACGCATTTTTTGCGTTATAGTCGTCTGCTTCGTCTGCCGTGGCAAAAACGGGGGCTTCTTCTTGAACGGGTTTGTATCTTGAGGCAAGAGAGGATTGGTGGTTGGTGGTTGGTGGTTGGTGATTGGTGATTGGTGGTTGGTGGTTGGTGGTTGGTGGTTGGTGGTTGGTGATTGGTGATTGGTGATTGGTGGTGGAATTATTTAAAATATTTCCTTCATTGTGCGCTGTGCGCTGTGCGCTGTGCGCTGTTTCCAAAGCACTTAACCGCGAAAGCACCGCCTCAAGTGAATTTTCCGTTTTAAGTTCCGTTGCCTTAATTAAGAATGCGTCAAAAATGATTTTTTGTTGGGTGCTATAGCGCAGTTGGTTTTCGGTTAAAGCAAGGATTTCCATTATGCGCCCAAGCCTATAATTATCAGTGGAAGACGCAAGTTCTAATGCTTTTGAATGTTCTTCATTATTAAAAGCGGAACGGTAATCCTTAATATTTTTAATTGAAATCAGCTTTGAGAAGAAATCGCAAAGTTCTTTATTCACAGAAGAAACGCTTTTTCCGCGTTCGCTAAGTTCGTTAGAAAGTTCTAAAACCGCCGAAGTGTTACCACTGATAAGTGCTTCGGAAAGGCTTAAAAGCGTGGCGAATCCGCTTGTGCCAAGAACTTCGCAAGTGGCTTCGTAAGTTAATTTTTTGGGTGCGAACGAACGGCACATATCCGCAAGCGAAAGCGCATCGCGCACACTTCCCTCTGCGTGAAGTGCAATTAGTTCTGTGGCGGAAGTTTCAAATTCGTAGCCTTCTTTTTTGAAAATTCTTTGAAGAAATTCTTGAAGTTCGGTTTTGGAAACTAAGCGGAAATCAAACCTTGTACAGCGCGATAAAATGGTGCGCGGTAGCTTGTGAACTTCGGTGGTTGCCAAAATAAACACAACATGGGCAGGCGGTTCTTCAAGGGTTTTTAAAAGCGCGTTAAAAGCACTTATGGAAAGCATATGAACTTCGTCTACAATATACACTTTATATTTGCAGGACACAGGCAGATACTGCACACTTTCCCTTAATTCCCTAATTTCGTCTACCCCGTTATTGCTTGCGGCGTCCATTTCAACAATATCCACTGAGGCAGGATCAGAAAGCGCAATGCAGGATAAGCATTTTCCGCAAGCCTCGCCCTTTTGGTTATCTGTGCAATTTATTGCTTTTGCAAAAATCTTGGCAGAACTCGTTTTGCCTGTTCCCCTTGTGCCTGTGAACAAATAGGCATGCCCCACATTACCGCTTGAAATTTGGTTAATCAGCGTTCTAACGATGTGGTTTTGCCCTATTACTTCCGCCCAACTTTTGGGGCGATATTTCCTATATAATGACGACATAATTTTTCAGTTTTTTTGCTATTGCATGGCTTTGCCGAATTGGGATAAGAATTTATCAAATCCTGCCTGCCCTGCTTCGTTATTTTTGAAAACGGCTGTGCAGTTTAAGATTTTTGTGCAAGTTTGGTTTATATAATTAACCACGATTCCTTCCGCTTCTTTCACAGATAAAGCCGTGCCGAAATCGTTAGTTAACTGCATTATCATGGCAAGGTGCGCCGAAAGCGGGTGTTCGGGGTTGCTTAATTCTCTAAAATTAAGGGGGGTTTTGCCCGTTAGAATATCCATAATCGCTTTTGTTTCTGCGTTTAACCTGCCGGGTAAAATAAAAATCCCCATGCACTCAATAAGCCCGATACCCTCTTTTTTAATGTTGTGCATATCTTCCGTGGGGTGAAAAATGCCGTGGGGGCGGTTCGCGTCTGTGCGGTTGTTCCTTAAAATGATATAAAGCGTGTAAATTCCGTCCTCAACCAAAGCTATCGGCGTAACCGTGTTATGCCTTTCACTACCCGAATGGGAAATTATATCGCATGATTTATCGTTATGGCTGTTCCAAGCACTCACAATGTGTTCGGCAAGGGCTTGCAATTGACGGCGACTAAAAGATTCAAGTTTTATAACCGAATTATACCAATCCAACACCGAAATATTCACATCGGGAAACCTTTGGGATTGAAAGGCGCGCCTTGCAGGGCGGTTAAACATGGGCATAACCTTTTTACCGCCCTGATAATGATCGTGAGATAGGATTGAACCGCCCACTATAGGCAAATCCGCATTGCTACCCATGAAATAATGGGGAAACATTTCACAAAAATCAAATAACCTTTCGTAAGTTTTGGGTGAAACAATCATGGGTGAGTGTTTTTCTGAAAAGGTTATGGAATGGTGATCGTAATAAACATAGGGTGAAAACTGCAAATACCACGCCTCACCTGCAAGAAACATAGGCACAGGGCGCAAAGTTTGCCTTGCAGTGCCGTCTGCCCTGCCCCAAAATCCCACGCTTTCAATGCAAATGGGGCATTTTGGGTAATTGGTTTGCGCTAAGGACTTTTCTAAAGCCACCTGCTTATTATCTTTTTCAGGCTTGGCAAGATTTATGGTTACCACTAAATCGCCCATTTCCCCCGGTGCCGTCCATTTTATGTTCTTTGCAATGTCTTTTTCCCGAATATATCCTGCGTTGCATGAGAGGTTATATAGGTAATCCGTAGCTATGGCTACAGTTTCCGTGGAAGCAATGCTATCAAAGGTGCTTACCACCGCACTTGGCGCAGGGGTAACGAATCCCAAAAGAAAAGTTTCAAGATTTGCCCTGCTATTCTTATCGTAAATCTTTTTATCTATAGCTTCGTCTGCAAGGGGGGTTAAAATATCTTGCACGAAATTATCAAACTTTAAATCCTTATTTCCGTGCGCGCCTTGCCCGAAAAGTGCCAAAAGCGAATTTTCTGCCAAAACCCTGTCAAGGTAAGTTAGCCCAAGCGTTATTTCGCCGTAATTGCAAAGCCCTGCTATTAAATCGGCGGTGTTAAATTTTATTTGTGCCATGATTATTGCGTTTCCTAAAAAATGTGTTATACTTTCACTGTAACTGTAAATCTTTAATGGTTCTTAGGTGTTTATATATAAAGCCTTAAAGATTCTTTGTATATATTGTAATATAAAATAAACTATATGACAACAATTGATTTAAAAAATATTTTAAACGGCGAAAGTTTTAAAAAAACCGCCAAAAACCTTTACGGCGCAGACGCACCCAAGGCGGAAGCGCGCATTTTGTCGCTTGCCCAAAAGCACACGGAAAAATTTAAGGGTGATTTCAAGCTATTTTCTTCCCCCGGGCGAATTGAGGTTATAGGAAATCACACGGATCATAATAACGGCAAAGTTGTTGCTTCTGCCGTTTCGGTGGATACATTGGGGGCGGTTTCATTATCGCAGGATAATTTTATTAAAATTGTAAGCCAAGGGTATAACGATACTATTCTAAATATAAATTCCCTCTTGCCCGATAAAAGCGAAGAAGGTTCAACCGCTTCCCTTGTGAGGGGCGTGCTTAAAGGCTTTACGGATAGAGGTTTTGCTATCGGCGGATTTAATGCCACCGTGGAATCTTCCGTGCCTAAGGGCGCAGGCATGAGTTCGTCTGCTTCTTTTGAACTTTTGATTGCCGAAATCCTTAATGTGTTTTTTAACGGCGGAAAAATTTCTGCCATTGAAAAGGCGCAAATTTCGCAGTTTG
>WQYD01000044.1 GCA_009781445.1 Bacillota bacterium
ATAATGACGAAGAAAGCCCCCAAGGAAATCTTCCCAAGGACTTCTCTCACCAAATATCCGCAAATGCCACAAGCTATGATTCCACGGCAGATAAAGAGAAAATAGCCATGCTTAACGGTGTTTACGATAGGCGCAAGATAAATAGCGACAATCCGCTTGTTAAGGCTTTAATGGAATCCGAAACATTTAAGGAAGGCTTGTTCCTTGAAGGCATGGACGATGAAGAAATCCTTCAAGAAATCATTAAATTCCTAACCGAATCGGGGCATGGAAATAACTATCTGTTAATGGCAAACCTTAGATCTAACGGGCAATCTTATATGTCCTCTTCCTCATTCACGCTGGACGCGGAAAGTTTTTATGAAATTACGATTTGGGCAAAGATTTTGCTTCCCGCAGGGCAGTTCGCAGAATTTAGGTTTGAATACGGCACAGAAACCATGGAAACTTTGGTTATAAGGGTGATTTCAGACGGTTCTATGGAATTAAAGCCGTACACCTTCTATATCTATAATGAAAAGAGTTCAAGCGTTTCAAATAACAGGCTTTCCTTCCACCTTGGCACGAACACGAACACAACTTCAGGTTCAACCCCCACAGGATTTGTGAAAGGCATGATGCTTATTGATTCCGTTTCTTACACCAAACTTTCAAGGGAAAAATCAAGTGAGGGCGGTTGGACGAATGAGGCTTACGAATCCGCAAAAGAGGCTTACGAAGCGTTAACTGATACCGAAAAGCGCGATGCCTCAGTAAAAACTCACTTCTTTGAGGCGGAAGAAATTGACGACAGCCACGGACACGGTAATGACGATCACGGCGGTGGCAGAACCCCTTTAAGCCCCGATATGTGGCTAATGATATCCTCCATAATTATAGGCGCAATGATTCTTGCTGTGCTTATCGCGGTGGGGGTTAAGAATATCAGAAAGCGCATTGGAAAATCACCTGTTAAGGTTCTTTCAAATGTTCCTGTAAACCAAATCAACCCCGATGAAAAGAAAACGGTTGAAAGAGGCAAGGACGATATTGATGACGAAACTTTTGACGATTAAAAGGGGAATCACTGAATAAATACCTTCGCTTTGCGACTGCCCGACACTTATGGTATCTTTTGGAACAAATCCGTCAATTTCCGCCCCTTAAGCGTAGCCCAACTACGCCCTTGGGGCAGAAGTTGCCAAATTTGTTTATCCAAAATCTGTCCATAATCGTTCGCGCTATTTATTCATTGCTTCCCTAGTTCAATATAACAATCGCGTAGTTTAACACAAACAAAAAAGAATACCAAGAGAGCATAGGAATCATTGCAAGCCAAAGCTCCTTGGTATTTTTTATGTAATAACCTGTTAAAAACAGCAGGGCAACCGCCTGCGTGAATATAATGCTAAGCCCAAGAAGGGGTAAAAACCAAACGAAGAAAACCGCGCACCAAAGGGCGTTTAGCACCAAAACCACACACAACACAGGAAGAACCTTTCTTAAATTTTTGCGGATTAGCGTTATAGTAAGCGTAAGCGCGAAGAAAGCGTAAATCACAATCCAACCGATTTCAAACACAAAAGATTTTGGCATAAAAGAAGGCTTGTTAAGCCCCTGCCACCACCCCTCAGGGGTTATAAGTAAACTGCACGCATAACCTGCCACAAACACCACCGCAAGCGCGGTAGCAAACGAAACAAATGCCTTAAAGGGTTTCATGTAAAAATTGTATGTTTAAAATTCAATTAAAATTCATATTAGCGTGATATAATAAGGTTTAATTAAGAATTCAGAATTCAGAATGCAGAATTATGGATTAGTTAATAATGAGATTTAGAATCCACCCCTGCAACCTGCAACCTGCAACCTGCAACCTAAAACCAAAAATGAAAAAACCCCTCATTATCTTAATAGCCATATTGCTTTTGTGCGTGCTTTTTGCGTGCAATAAAGCCGTGCTTGGTTATGAGGAATACTTTGTGAATTATGCCTCTCAAAAGCCTTACACTGAGGCGGTTGAGGTGTTTAATGTGAGTAAAGACGAAAAGGCATTGGCGCACCCTCTTTTTAATGCGGAAAATGTGTATATAAACCGTGTTCTTTCTTCTTCGGGAATGTATGTTATTAAAGATAGCAAAACGGGGCTTGAGGGGCTTTGTTCTGAATCGGAATTTTTCTTAGCACCCATTTACACACGCATTATTGAAATAAGGGGTGATTATGCCATTGCCGTGCGCCCCATTGCGTTTGAGGGCTTTACAAAGCTATATAACTGCGTGGGTGTGGTTAAATTCCGCGGTGCGAATTCGCCCAAGGAATTTGGATTCAGGCATGAATATTTTGCAGGAATAGAACAGTACAAATTTATAAGCGACAACCTGCTTATGGTTAAGGGCGCGCTTGGCAATTCGTATCTTGGGCAAAGCACGCGCTATGACTTTGCAAAGATTTATGATTTCGTTTCGGGTGGCGGTGTGCAAATGCTTGAAGTGGGCGAAATCAGGATTAGCGCGTTTCTTAATATGAACCTTTCAAGCGTAAGCCTTTACGATAATATTATCACCGTGGTTAATTCAGACGAAAATAAGGCTACATTTTTAAGCCTGAATAAAATAGATAAGCAGGGCAGATTTGAAATTTTGCTGGAACAAAACGGGCTTATTGATACGAATAAACACACCGTGGACGATAGACGGCATATTGAACTTGAGATTTATTATGTGGGGAATGATTGGTTCATTTTAAGATCAATTTATGTGTCTACCGTGTTTTTTGACGATTATGATTTAACGCGTGAGGATTCAAAAGGCACCACGCGCTATCTTTTGATACGAAGCGCAAGGCTTAATGTTAAAAGCAATTTGTTGCAAAGTTTTGCGCACACGGGCGTGGACAAAATGCTTCTTGTGGTAAACAAATATAACTATAACCAAATGCGCGAACTTGCCGATGCTTATAATGACGAAGAACACAGCAAGGAATATAACGGCGAAACATTTGGGCTTTACTATCCGCCCGTTGTACCGCCTTCCGCGCTTATTAAGGACGGCTTCACAATTTTATATTACGCTTCACCCACTTGGCCCCAAGGCTTTCTAACCTATGTGGACACATTTTGCATAATGGATTCGCGCGCGAATATTATAAGGCTTAATGAACTTTGGATGCCTTTGATTCTTGTGGACGGAATAGGGGTGCTTACCGCTGATATAAATTTTGGTATGCCACCTAATGACGCAGAGTTTTTTCACATAGATAAAAAGCGGATAGTGGCGGATAAAATAATTGATAGCAGGATTTTTTATAACACAGTTGCCACGCACGCAGGCATTACGCTTGTGAACCGTGTGAATTTGGACGATCCCACGATTTACGGTTCTCTAATGGGCGCGTACAATACAAAAGGGGTGCTTGCCGTGCCGTATGAATATGAGGAATTATCCTTATTCTTCGGCGAATACGCGCTTGGTTCAATCCTAAGCCCAGCTTCGGGAAATAATGTGGCAAAGAAGTATTACAGGGTTTCAAGGACGGGCGGAAGAACTGAATTAAGCGATGTGTACACAATTAAAAACGGCGTGTACATTACGCGTGAGGGTAAGAAATACGGCTTAAAAGCCAATGACGGCACACTGCTGATTCCCAACCGTGCGGAAAGCATTTCCGTTATTGATTCGTACTTGGTGGGCGGTGTGTTCGTTAAAACCGCCGTGGTAACGGTTGAGGACGGCGAAGCAAAAATTTATAGGCTAAAATAATTATGAACGGCATTAAAACGGCAATCGGCACAAAGGAAGATATAAGCACGGCAGTAGCTATAATTAAGGGTGGCGGTGTTGTTGCTTTCCCCACGGAAACGGTTTATGGGCTTGGCGCAAACGCGTTTTCAGAAGAGGCGGTTAAAGAGATTTTTAAGGCAAAGGGAAGACCTTCGGATAACCCTTTAATCGTGCATATCCCCTCAGTTAATTGGCTTAATCTTGTGGCAAAAAATGTGCCTGATATTGCCCTTAAACTCTTTAAAAAGTTTTCCCCCGGCGCGCTTGCGCTTGTGCTTGAAAAGTCAGACAATATTCCCGAAATAGTTACCGCAGGGTTACCCACAGTGGCAGTAAGGATACCCAAACATGATATTGCGTTAAAGTTAATTGAGGAATGCGGTGTGCCGATTTCTGCGCCAAGTGCTAACATTAGCGGGCTTGTTAGCCCCACAAAAGCAAGCCATGTTTTTGCTGATTTTAACGGCAAAATTCCCTTGATTCTTGACGGCGGTGACTCAGAAGTGGGCATAGAAAGCACCGTGCTTGATTTAACAAAAAATCCCCCGATAATTTTGAGGCCGGGGGCAATTACGGCGGATATGCTTTTAAAAGTTTTGCCAAAAGTTCTCACGCACAAGGGCGAAGTGCTAATCGCACAGTCCCCCGGAATGAAGTATAAACACTATTCCCCAAAGTGCGAAGCCGTGAGTGCAACTCTATTTTCAGTCGCACTCAACGAATACAAAAAAGCACTTAATAACGGCAAATCCCCCGTAATCATTTGGTGCAATCCGCAAGGTGCGGAAGGTGCGGAAGTTATTAACCTTGGGGGGAACGCGGGGGAATGTATGCACAATTTGTTTGCGGTTTTAAGAGAAGCAGAAGTTAAATATAACTATATTATTTTGCAATACTTTGAAGAAAGCGAACGCGAGTTTACTGCGTTAAACAACCGCATAATTAAGGCGGTTAATGGGGTTGTTTTGAGGGCATAGGGCATAGGGCGTAGGGCATAGTGTTGGATTCTAAATCTCATTAGTTAATCAATCCATAATTCTGAATTCTGAATTCTTAATTAAACCATTTTTATATTTCTTCTCAATAGTGTATAATTAACCCATGGATAAAATTATCGCGCTTGGCGCAGATCACGGTGGCTATGAATTAAAGGAAAGCATTAAAGAAATGCTTAGCGCGTTGCAGGGCTTTAAGGTTCTTGATTTGGGAACATTTGGCACGGAATCGGTGGATTACCCTGAGTACGCTTTTAAAACTGCGGACGCGGTTCTATCGGGCAAAGCGTTTCTTGGCATTTTGTTTTGCGGTACGGGTGTGGGAATATCAATTACGGCAAATAAGGTTAGGGGAATCCGTTGTGCTAAGGTTAACACAGTGTTTGAAGCGCAAATGGCAAAGGAACATAACAACGCAAATATTATCGCGCTTGGTGGCAGGGTAACGCCTAAAGAACTTGCAAAAGAGATTGTGCTTGCGTTTTTAAATGCTGAGTTTGCAGGTGGCAGGCACGCAAAGAGGCTTAGCCTTATTGAGGGATAGAAGTATGGGAAATGTTAAAAAATTAACGCCCGAAACGGTTAATTTTATTTGGGGCGAAACGCGTGATTTTTATGTTCCGCCACTCTTAATTAAACTTGTGGAAGCAAAAGACGATCTTTCTATTCAAGTTCACCCCGATACCGATTATGCAAAGAAAGTTGAGGGCAAACCTAACGGCAAAAATGAATTTTGGTACATAACGGGCGCGGAAGAAAATGCAACTATTTATTACGGATTTAACAAGGATTTAACCAAAGAAAATATCAAAAGTTGCCTTGAGGACGGTAGCATTTGCAATCACCTTAACTTAGTAAAGGTAAACGAAGGGGACGGCTTTTATGTGAAAGCAGGCACGGTTCATGCTATTAGGGGCGGTGTAAAAATACTTGAAATTCAAGAAATTAGTGATTTAACTTACCGCTTTTACGATTATAACAGGCTTCAAAACGGCAAACCCCGCGAACTGCATATTGAAAAATCTCTTGATGTCGTAACGGTTGATAAGACTGAAATTCCAAAGCAATGTAAGGATTTAACTTATAAAGACGGCTATAAATTTAGAGAAATTGCAAGCGAATTTTTCTTTACCGCAAGCGAAATTTTGGTGGAAAAATCCTTTGAAATCGCGGGCAAAACGCTTGTGTACGCGGTGGACGGCGGGGGTGAATTTAGTGGCGGTGAACGCATAAATAAAGGTGATTTATTCCTATGTGAAGGCGCAAACGAACTGATTTCCAATAGCCTGAAAATAGTGGAAATAAAGGCAAAATAGCACCAAAAATTTACTAAAAAAGCTACTGAAATTTACCGAAAAAGGCACTGAAAATTACCCAAAAATCCGCTAAAAATAGCCAAAATATCAACCAAAATTTACTAAATATTAACCTAAAATTTACTAAATATTTACCAATTTTTTACATTCAAATGCTTTAACAATTGAGAGTTTTTTGTGTTGCAACATTAGTACGCGTGTGTTATAATATATTAATTATATTAAGCGGGCGCGCCTTAGGCGCAAAATAACGCCCGCACAGGGGGTAAATATGTGGCAAGACGCTTTTTCAATAGGGGTTGAACACATTGACAATCAGCACAAAGAGTTGTTTGCTAAAACAGGCGAACTGCTTGACGAGTTGCGTGCTAACGGCATGAACAATAAGGACAGGTGTATAACCACAATCCTGTTTTTAAAGGACTATGCGATTCAGCACTTTGCAGACGAAGAGGCTTACCAAATTTCCATAAACTATTCAGGCTTTGCCGAACACAAAAAACTTCACACGCAGTTTCTTCAAGATGTGCTTGCGTTTGAACAAAAAATGATAGATAGCGACTTTGCCGAAACCGTGGTTAAAAAATTTGCAGATTGGCTTGTGGCTTGGCTTTTGTACCATGTGGTGGACGCGGATAAAAGGATAAAATAGGGCATAGGGCATAGGTTATAGGGCACAGGGACGGAAGTGAAATATAAAATATGAAATATAAGAACCTGCCTCTGGCAGAACCTTGGTGTCGCCTTACAGGCTTCGCTAAAAATATAAATTGCGGTTTTAAATTTCATTATCAATCAATCCGCAATTCTGAATTCTGAATTCTGAATTCTTAATTAAACAAAAAAATGACAGAAATTAAACAACGCGACAATTTAATTCAAGCCGTTAACAAGGCCGCCGCACTTCTTCTTGCTACGAATGAAAGCGGTGGCATTGAGCGATTTATCGTGAAAGGTATGGGGCTTATCGGCGAATCTTTGGGCGCGGACCGTATACATATTTGGCGGGGCAGGGAAGAAGACGGATATCCGCAATACTCACGGGAATATAGCTGGTTCAGCGAGGATTCACGCGCACAAAAACCGTTCCCGAAAATTATCACAAGCATGGGAAGAACCGATTGGGTTGAGAGGCTTTTATGCGGAAAGTGCATAATCGGTTCTGTTTCCGAAATGCCGATAAACGAACAGCAATTTTTGGGCGAACTGGGAATAAAATCAATCTTAATCTTCCCTATATTTTTAAACGGAAGATTATCGGGGCTTTTAAGCATAGACACCTGCACCAAGGAAAGAGGTTTTAACGAAGAAGAGATTGCAATCCTGCGTTCCGTAAGCCTAATGATGGCAAGCGCGATAAGCAAGAATGTGCTTTTGTCAAAACTTCGTGAGGCAAATGAAAGGGCTTCCTTAATGCTTGACGCCTCACCCCTTTGCACCCAAATAATTAACCGAAGTTTTGAAATTATTGACTGCAACGAAGTGGCTGTGCGCCTTTACGGATTTAAGGATAAAAAGGAATATATTGAAAAGTTCTTTGGGATTTGCACCCCCGAATTTCAGCCAGACGGCACAAAATCTTCTGTAAAATCCAAAGCCATGTTCGCAAAAGCGTTTGAAACTGGCTATTGCGTGTTTGAGTGGATGCACAAACTTCCCAACCAAAACGATGCACCGCTTCCCACCGAAATCACCCTTGTTAGGGCAAATTATAATAACATTGATGTGATTATTGTGTACTCGCGCGACTTGCGTGAGAGAAAGCGCGCAATCCAAAAGGCAGAATCCGCACAAACCACAATGTCTGCCATGTTTGAGGCGAACCCCAACCCTAACATTTTGTTCGGCACTGATTTTAATGTTATTGACTGCAACCGCGCCGCGCTTGACTTCTTGGGATTTAAAGATAAAGCGGAAATGCAAAAGGATTTTGCAACCACTATCACCAAGGCTTTGCCCGCGCTTCAGCCAGACGGACGCCCGTCTGTGCCTATTTCCGAAAGGATTAAAGAGGCTTTAAGGCTTGATTTTTGCAAATTCCAAACCGCCATGAACATAGGCGGAAAGCTAAGATACTTGGATGTTGAGTTCAAAAAGATTCCTTATGACGGCAATATCGCAGTTGTGCTTTATGTGTACGACATGACTGAGATTCACGAAAAAGAACTTGAACTCGCACGCATTAACGATGTGAACAAACTTCAGCTTTTATCGCTTTCGCTTGTGGTTAAGGCAACGAAGATTGCTTTGTGGGACTTAGAAGTGGTGGCGGAAGATTCCGTGAACCCAAGAAACAAAGCTATCTGGACAGATGAATTCAGGCAACTGATAGGGTATTCAAACGAAACGGATTTTCCTAACGAACTAAGTAGCTGGATCAATAGATTGCACCCAGAAGATAAGCAAAGGACGCTAAATGCTTTTGAAAACCACATGACGGACAGAACCGGCAAAACCCCCTTTGATGTGGAATATAGGTTACTCAAGAAAAATAATGAATATTCCTATTACCGCGCCACAGGCGAAACAATGCGTGACGAAAACGGCAAGGCAATAAGGGTGGCGGGCGCGCTTATGGATATAACACAAGCTAAAAACGCGCTTATTGAAATGAACAAGGCAAGAGATGCCGCGGAAGTTGCAAGCAGAACTAAAAGCGCGTTCCTTGCAAATATGAGCCATGAAATAAGAACGCCCATGAACAGCATAATAAACTTTGCCGAACTTGCAAGATATGGGGACATTCCCAAGAAAACAAGGGAATATTTGGGGCGGATAGACGATAGCGCAAAGTGGCTTTTAAATATCATTAACGATATTTTGGATATATCCAAGATAGAATCGGGCAAAGTGGTTCTTGAAAGCGTGCCGTTTGATTTGCCCGATGTTTTCTCATATTGCCGTTCCCTTGTAGCCCAAAAAGCCACGGAAAAGGGAATATCGTTGTACTGCTACGCTGAACCGCTTGCAGGCAAGAAAATGCTTGGCGATCCTGTTAAATTAAAGCAGATATTTGCAAACCTTTTATCTAACGCGGTTAAGTTCACAAGCGCAGGCACGGTTAAAATGCTGGCTTCGGTGCAAGATGTTAAAGATAATATTGCCACAATCCGCTTTGAAGTTAAAGATACAGGGATAGGCATGACAAGCGAACAGATTGCAAAAGTTTGCGAACCGTTTGTGCAGGCGGACAGCAGTATCACAAGGAAATTCGGCGGTACGGGCTTGGGGCTTTCAATCACCAAAAGCGTGATTGAAATCATGGGCGGAAACCTTGAAATTTCAAGTTCTCTTGGTGTGGGAAGCACATTTAGCTTTGAAGTTAAATTTGATTTAATTGATACCGCAAACACGGCGGATAAAGCGCAGGCGGAAGAAGTTAAAATTCCTTACTTTAACGGCGAAGTGCTTGTGTGTGAGGATAATAGCTTAAATAGGCAGGTTGTGCGCGAATACCTTTCAAAAGCAGGCGTTAAATGCGTTATGGCGCATAACGGAAAAGAGGGGGTTGATGTTATAAGCAAAAGGCTTAGAAACGCCGAAAAACCCTTTGATTTAATTTTAATGGACATACATATGCCTGTTATGGACGGTTTAGACGCTTCCTCAAAAATAGTTAGCTTCGGCGTAAAAACCCCGATTGTTGCCCTAACTGCAAACATAATGCCAGACGACTTAGAGATTTGCAGAGATCACGGAATGATTGATTACCTCGGCAAGCCTTACACTTCAAGGGAACTTTGGAATTGCTTATCAAAATACCTTTCCGCTTCGGATACGCAAGGTATAAGCAAAGAAGTTCAGGCAGTTAGAGATGACGAACTTAAAAAACGGCTGATTATAAACTTTGCAAAAAGCAATGATTGCACTTTCGCAGAAATTATGAGAAGCATAAGTTGCGGTGATTTAAAATCCGCCCACAGAATAGCGCACACGCTTAAAAGCAACTCAGCAACAATAGGCGAACTTAAGCTGAAAGAAATTGCTTCCGAAGTGGAATCCGCGCTTGAAAAAGGCACAAATACGCTTACTAAAAAGCAAACAGACGCATTAGAAGCAGAATTAAACGCCGTTCTTAAAAAGCTAAAACCAATTCTTCAAGAATACGATGCCTCACTGCACGGCAAAACCGCCACAAAAACAATCAGCGGAAAGCCCGCCATTGCCATTCTTGAAAAAATTGAACCGCTTATCGCAGGGAACAATGTGGAATGCTTGAACTTCGTGGCAGAAGTGAAAACAATTTCAGGCGCGGAAGAAATCGCCCACCACATGGAAGAATACGATTTTGCGCTTGCGCTGAAAGAATTAAGGGAACTAAAGAAAAATCTGAATTCATAATTCTGAATTCTTAATTAAAAAAAATGAACAAGAAAAAAAAGCACAGCATTTTAATCATTGATGACGAGAAGTCCGATTTCATAACGCTATCGGGCATTCTTGGCAATGAATATAAAATATTTGCGGTAAGGGATAGCCGTACCGCCGTGCAGGTTGCGGAAAAGGAAAAACCCGATATAATCCTTCTTGATATTATCATGCCCGAAGTAGACGGTTATGAGGTTATAGCTTCCCTAAAGGATTCAGATAAAACGAGGGATATCCCAGTTATCTTCATATCGGGGCTTGATAACACAAGCGCGGAAGAAAAGGGCCTCGGGCTTGGCGCGGCGGATTTTCTACATAAACCGTTTATATCCTCTATCGTAAAAGTGAGGATTAAAAACCAAATTAAGCTGATTAACCAAGTTAAACAGCAGGCACTTGTGGCAAGGATTTCAAGCAGTTTCCTTTCGGTTAATTACCTTGAACCCCTGTTTCAAGACACACTTCGCACAGTGGGCGAATTTATGGGCATTGCAAGGCTTTCGCTTTATAAGTTTGAAAATAAGGGTGGCGGTGATCTTATTTGCTTAAGCGAATGGGCGGAAGCCGAACACTCTTTAGAGGCACGCAAAGGCACAAAATTCCTGCTTAATGCCACTATGCTTTCAATTATCAAAAATCTGCTTTCGGTTAACAAAGGGGATTTATACATAAGTTCAAACAATCCGTTCTTTAAAGAAGAAATGAGGCAACTTAGGGAAAACTTGCGCAATTTTATTATCGTGCCTGTGTATATAAAGGGCAAATTGGCAGGGGTTCTTGATTTTTCAAGAGAAGATGACGGGCATGAATGGACTCAAAGCGAATTAAGCCTTGCCCTTCTCGTATCAGGTGTGTTTTCGGCGGCTTTGGAACGCGATGTGGCAGAAAAGCAATTTTCTATTGTGGAAAAAGCACCTGTAAGCGTGTTCTCAATCACTGCGGACGCCGTGGTGCAATATGCTAATTCGGCTGTGCTTACCGCCACAGGTTTCACGCCAGACGAAGTTTTGGTTGGGGGCTTGAAACTTGTGTTCGGAACTGCCACTTCCTTAAAAATAAAGGAAAAATATATCCCCTTGGCAATGCGTGGCGAAACGGCGGAATTTGAAACGGAATCTGAGAGGAAGGACGGTAAGAAAGCCATATTCGCAAATTCAGTGTTTAACACAGGCAAGAACACACTCGGAATTATCTCTCGCGATTTAACCGAAATAAGGCAACTTGAAACGGAAAACCAAAAGGTTTACTATGACGGGCTAACAAATATGTACAACCGCAGGTATTTTGACGAAACCGCCGAAGAAATGCTTAAATCCCTATCCGCCAACCGCGGTACGCTTGCCATGATTATGGTGGATATTGATTTCTTTAAAAACTATAACGATATGTACGGACATAGCGCAGGGGACGATTGCTTGCGTGCAGTGGCGGATATTCTTAAAAAAACTGTGGCAAGAGAGGGGGATTTTGTGGCGCGTTACGGCGGTGAAGAATTTGTGATTGTGCTACCGAGTACAGACGAGGCAGGCGTTAGAACCGTGGCGCAAAAACTTCTCACAAACATTCGCGAATGCAAAATTCCGCACAAAAAAAGCTATGCGTCAAGTTTCGTAACAGTGTCCGCAGGGGCAACCGTGGGCAAGGTTAAGCCCACCCACACGGTAGTGGATTTTGTGAAACTTGCAGACGAAATGCTATATAGATCAAAGCAAACAGGAAGAAATAAATATGAGTTCGGGGGGATTGATTAAAAGTTATGGAAAACAAAAAAAACAGTATCTTAATAATTGATGACGAAAAATCTGATTTTATTGCGCTTTCGGAAATTTTAAGCGATGAGTTCAGCGTTTACGCAGTAAAGGACAGCCGTACCGCACTTGCCACCGCGGAAAGAGATTTACCCGATGTGATTCTTTTGGATATTATCATGCCCGAAATGGACGGCTACGATGTTATCGCACAGCTTAAAGATTCCGCTATCACAAGGGATATCCCTGTGGTGTTTATCACAGGGCTTGACAATAAGGTGGCAGAAGAAAAGGCATTGGCACTCGGCGGTGCGGATTACATAACAAAACCGTTTTCAAGTTCGGTGGTTAAACTTAGGGTAAGAAATCAAATTAAACTTGTGAACCGTGCAAGAATGTTTGAACAAAGGACTGATAAACTTTTGCGCCTGCAAAACAGCATGACTTCTATACTTGTTCACATGGTGGAAAGCCATGACAGGCTTACTGGTAAGCACCTTGTGCGCACGGCGGAATATCTTAAAATTTTGGTTCATTCAATGCTTAAAAAGGGCATTTACTTAAATGAACTTAAGGAATGGGATTTAGATATTGCGGTTTCTTCCTCACGCCTGCACGATATCGGCAAATTAACAATAAGCGAAGCAATCCTCAATAAAACCCAACAATTAACCAAAGGGGATTACGAAGCCATTAAATTGCACACCTCTTCGGGCGAAAAAATTATTAACAGCATTATAGCCGAAACGGGCGAAGAGGATTTTTTGCGCCACGCAAAGCTGTTTGCAGGCTACCACCATGAACGGTGGGACGGAAACGGATACCCAAGGAACTTATCGGGTGAACAAATTCCGCTTCACGGCAGAATCCTTGCCGTGGCAGATGTGTATGACGCTTTAATTTCCGAACGCCCCTATAAGCCCGCTTATTCACACAGGCAGGCAATGAAAATAATCAAAGATGACAGCGGTAGCAAATTTGATCCTCAAATCGTGGAAGTATTTGCCGAAGTGAGTGATTTATTTGCTTGCGTACCCTAAGAAACACCACAATTTGGCAATAGCAATATGCCAAAATTCAGATAAAAAACATAAACACATGATACTATTGGAGAACAGATATGAGATTAACAAGACTTAGAATTAAAGACTTCCGCGCGGTTAAAGATTCAGGCTGGATTGATTGCCAAAAAATTACAGCGTTCGTGGGTGAAAACGAAGCGGGAAAAACCACAGTGCTTATGGCACTGCTTAAACTTGCTTACAGCCCTAAAAGATTAGAGGGTTCAGATGTTTATAAAAAGAACGAAGTAAGCATGGCTTCAATTAACTTTGCCAAAGATGTTCCGCTTGATCAGCAAGGCACGGTGGAAAGGGCAACAATTCTAAACACCACATTCATTTATGCGGAATTCTTGCTAACCGAAGAAATGAGGTATAACCTCTCAAAAATGCTTCCGGGGCTTGAAGATCACAGCTTTGTTACCATATCACGGAAATTTAACGGTGAATACAACATAGATATTCTGCAAAGGTATATCGGCGAAGTTCATGAAAACGCAAAGGAATATATTTTGGGAAATATCCCCAAATTTATGTACTTCCAAGAAGTTTTTGAAATCGGCAGTAAGATAGACATGATTTCGCTTGCGCTTAAACTTAACCAATCAATTAAAAACCGCAATCTAACGGCAAGGGAAACAATGGTTTCTAACCTTTTGGACGCGCTTGATATTTGGGAAAGCAAC
>WQYD01000045.1 GCA_009781445.1 Bacillota bacterium
CCAAGCACCCTGTGGATATTACATCGGTAGCTATGCGCGAATTCGCCGTAAGCGTCATAATCGCACCTTTGCCGAAGCTTTTCTCTATCTTGGCAATAACATCGTCAAGTGCCTTTCTTTTCTTATCGTCCATTTATGTTTACTCCTTTTGGTGTAGCTGTTCTTTAATCCAAATATTATTAGAGGTAATTCATTTATTCTCAACAAACTACTCTGCAACCATTATACCTTATATTTGGAAATTTTTAAACCCAAATAACGTAAATTATTTTTTATCTTGTTTAATGCCTTATTCCCAATTTTTATGAAAAACTGCTTATTGCGGTCATTAAACGCGTCCCCATGACCGCATGACCGTGCTTGCAGTAGAGAGAAATAAGTATTATACTGGTTGTATGAGGAAAAATTTGACAGTTGCCGTTTTAATTGTAATTGTGCTAATGATTTTCTGTAGCTTAGTTTTCACAGCTTGCAGTGAGAGGCACGGCATACCCAACGGCGAATATTGCCCTATTGACGAAAACAACCAAATAATTTATCGTTATCCCGACTATACATGGCGGGTAGGAAACAATAGGGCAATTACTGGTAGAGGCTTCTTCACTATGACTTACAAGATTGTTAAAGAAAATTCTAAAACATATTTTGAGTGGACGCATAATGCGTCCAAAAGAATTGAAGTTGAGTACGACACAAAAACAAAAGTTTTAACACTTTACTCGCTAAATGAAGACGGTAGCCGTAAAGAAACAGGACGCCGTTATACGAAGGGCTAAAAGCGCAGATTACAAATGCGCTTTGCCTTTGATTGATTGCAGGGAAGATATTCCGTGCTGTTCCATTACGCTTGGCAGGGATTCAATTATTTCTTTGCAAATATATGGGTTTATTAGGTTTTCTGTGCCGATCATTACGGCGGATGCGCCTGCGTAAAACATTTCAAGAATATCTTCGGCGGTGGAAATTCCGCCCATGCCTATGATTGGGATTTTTACTGCTTTATAGGTTTGGTAAACCATTCTTAGGGCAACGGGGAAAACGCCTTTTCCGCTGTAACCGCCCGTGTTCATGCTTAGAATCGGTTTGCCCGTTTTTAAATCAAGCCTTAATCCCACCAAGGTGTTAATCAGGCTTACGGCAGACGCGCCTGCGCCCTCAACGGCTTTTGCGATTTCGGAAATATCCGTAACATTCGGTGATAATTTTACGATTATCGGCTTGGTGGAAACGGCTACAACTGCTTTGGTTAATTCTTCGGCGGACTTTGCCGAAGTGCCGAAAGCCATACCGCCTGATTTCACATTGGGGCAACTGATATTTAATTCAATGGCAAGAACACTGCTTGCGGTGCTAAACCTTTTCACGGTTTCCACATAATCTTCCACAAGCGTTCCGCCCACATTTGCGATAACTTTTTTGGGGTAAACTTTTTTAAGTTTTTTAAGTTCAGTGCTAATAACCTTATCCACCCCCGGGTTTTGAAGCCCGATTGCGTTAAGCATACCTGCGGGGCATTCAGCAATTCGCGGTAAGGGATTGCCGTATCTTTCCTCTAAGGTTGTGCCTTTTAAGCAGATTGAACCCAAGATACTAATATCATAATATTCATTAAACTCATAGCCGAAGCCGAATGTTCCGCTTGCGGGGATAATAGGATTATCAAGAGTTTTGCCAAATAGCTTTACGGATAAATTACTCATTAAATATTACCTCCTCAGCTTTAAACACAGGGCCTTCCTTGCAAACGCGCCCGAACCCGCCTTTGGTTTTGATACTGCAACCCATGCACGCGCCAAAACCGCAACCCATGCGCGCTTCAAGGGAAATTTCACCGTTTCCGTCAAATTTTGCAAGGTTTTTAAGCATAATTTCTGGCCCGCAAGCGAAATACTTATCATATGCAAGGTTTTTGGTTTGAATACACTCAAGCACATTCCCCTTAAAACCTGCGCTTCCGTCATCCGTGGCGATTACAAGATTGGATATTTTTTTAAATTGTTCAAGATAAAAAGCCTCTTTTAAACTTCTAAAGCCAAGCAAAACAGTGGGCTTGATACCGCTTTCATTTATCTTTTTTGCAAGATAGTAAATTGGCGCAGTACCCATTCCGCCACCGATTAAAAGGGGTTTTTTAACACCGCTATAATTAAAACCATTGCCAAGCCCAGTTAAAACTTCAGCATAATTGCCTGCTTTTAATGTGGACATGAACTCAGTTCCCTTGCCCTGCACGCGGTAAATTATTGTGAGGGATTTATATGCCCTGCTGTAATCCGCAACCCCGAAAGGACGCCTCAACGAAAAGCCGTTAAGCCCCACATTCACAAATTGCCCCGCCTCAAGCGGTTCGGTTACGCCAAAGAATTCCATTTCAAAAACGGATTCATTAAGGCACTCATTTTTTGCTATTTTTAGGTTTTCTAATCGCATGGTTTTTGGTGGTTGGTGGTTGGTGGTTGGTGGTTGGTGGCGGAATTATTATTAAATAATCCTTTATTCTGAATTCTGAATTCTTAATTCTTAATTAGTCTGCGTCTATCGTAGATATTCCCATTGTGATTTCTTCAAGAACATCAAGCAAGGCTCTAACCGTGTCCAGTGAGGTGAAAACGGTTACATTGTTTTCCACTGCGGTACGGCGGATTTGGAAACCGTCATACTGTTCGTTCGTATCGCCTTCGGTTAAAGTGTTTACCACATAAGTTACATAGCCACGGCGAAGAAGTTCCACAATCTCGTCACTGCCCTGTGAAATCTTTTTCTTGGATTTAGTGCGGATATTGTGCTTAACTAAGAATTTTGCCGTGCCTTCTGTGGCGATAATATTAAAACCCAAATCATAGAACCTTTTGATTAAAGGTAAAGACGCCTCTTTATCACAATCTGCAATAGTTGCAAAAATTGTGCCGTAATTAACGATTCTTAATCCCGAAGCGCGGAATGATTTAAATATGGCGCGGTTTAAGGATTTATCGTAACCGATTGCCTCGCCTGTGGATTTCATTTCTGGCGAAAGAACCGCGTCAAGCCCCATTAGTTTTGAATAAGAGAACGAGGGGGATTTTACATACCACTTGTTTCTTTTTTCTTGCCATACGCCCCTATATCCCTGCTCTTTTAAACTTACGCCAAGCATGGCTTTTGTGGCGATTTTTGCCACAGGAACGCCGGCTGTTTTGGCAAGGAACGGCACGGTTCTGGACGAACGCGGATTAACTTCAATTATATAAACCTTATCCGTTTTATCTTCCACGATAAATTGAATGTTAAAAGGCCCTATCAAACCAAGCGCAAGCCCAATCTTATTTGTGTAATCAATGATTGTTTTTTTGGTTTCTTTCTTCAAGGAATAAGTGGGGTAAACGCTCATTGAATCACCGCTGTGAACACCTGCGCGTTCAATGTGTTCCATAATTCCCGGTATAAAAACTTCCTTGCCGTCACAAACCGCGTCAACTTCCGCTTCTTTGCCGAGAACATATTTATCAATGAGAACAGGGTGCTTTTCGTTAAGTTTAACTGCTTCGTTCACATAAGTTACCAAAGCGGATTCGTCATAAACAATGTGCATCATTCTGCCACCCAACACAAACGAGGGGCGCACAAGCACAGGATAGCCGATTTCTTTTGCAACCTTTTTGCCCTCGGCGAGTGTGAACACCGCTTTGCCCTCTGGCATAGGAATGCCAAGTTTGTTAAGCGCGGTTTGGAATAAATCCCTATCTTCCGCCATGTCTATACTCTTGCTGTCACTGCCCAAAAGTTTAACACCAAACTTTTCAATATCGTTAGCAAGGTTAATTGCGGTTTGCCCGCCAAGCGCGACAATCGCACCCACAGGTTTTTCATAATCCACCACATTCATAACATCTTCAAAGGTAAGCGGTTCAAAGTAAAGTTTATCACTCAAAGTGTAATCAGTGGAAACGGTTTCGGGATTGTTGTTGATAATAATTGCCTCGTAACCGCATTCTTGAATTGCCCAAACCGCATGAACGGTGCTGTAGTCAAATTCCACGCCCTGCCCTATGCGGATAGGCCCGCTACCAAGAACAAGAACCTTTTTCTTATCCGAACTAACACTTTCGTTTTCTTCCTCATAGGTTGAATAAAAGTAAGGAACATAGGCGTCAAATTCCGAAGCGCAAGTGTCAATCATTTTATACACAGGATAGATATTATGCTTCTTTCTGAGGCTATAAATCATTTCATAATCCGTATCCCAAAGAATTGCTATAAACTCGTCTGAAAAGCCCATTCTCTTGGCTTCTTTAAGAGTTTCCATGCACCGTTTGTTTTCTTTAACGCGCTTTTCAAGTGCAACGATATTGGCAAGTTTATCAAGGAATAACTTATCAATTTTGGTTAATTGGTAAAGGAAATCAATTGTAACTTCCTTCCTTATTGCTTCGGTAACCGCATAAATGCGTTCGTCATTATTTAGTAAGATATAATCGGTGAGTTCTTTCACGCTCATTACAGCAAACTTTTTGTGCCAAAGGTGGCAAAAACCAAGCTCAAGGCTTCTTACCGCTTTTAAAATTGCTTCCTCAATGGTTCTGCCCACGCTCATAACTTCGCCAGTTGCTTTCATTTGGGTGGCAAGAGTTCTGTTTGCCTTGGAAAATTTATCAAAGGGAAAGCGGGGGAATTTGGCAACCACATAATCAAGAGAAGGTTCAAATGAGGCAAATGTGGACGCCATTTTGATTTCGTTAAGCCTTAAACCCACGGCAACTTTTGCGGAAACCCTTGCAATTGGATATCCGCTTGCTTTGCTTGCAAGCGCGCTTGAACGGCTTACGCGCGGATTAACTTCAATCACATAATATTTAAAGGAATAAGGATCAAGTGCGTACTGCACATTGCAACCGCCCTCAATTTTTAAAGCGCGGATTATCTTTAACGCTGAACCTCTAAGCATTTGATATTCCTTATTTGTAAGCGTTTGGCAGGGGCAAACCACAATGCTGTCGCCTGTGTGAATTCCCACGGGATCAATATTTTCCATACTGCAAACGGCTACCGCGGTATCGTCTGCGTCCCTCACCACTTCAAATTCAATTTCCTTAAAACCCTTTATGGATTTTTCCACAAGAACCTGCCCCACAGGGGATAGCTTAAGCGCGTTCTTGCCAAGGGTAGCCATTTCTTCCTTGTTATCCACGAAACCGCCACCCGTACCGCCGAGTGTGAAAGCGGGGCGAAGTATCACAGGATAGCCGATTACTTCAGCGGCTTGAAAGGCTTCGTCCATATTTGTGGCAATCAGAGATTCAATAACAGGTTCGCCGATTTCCTCGCAAAGTTCTTTAAAAAGTTTCCTATCTTCCGCTTTCATAATGGCGTCATAGCTATTGCCAAGCATTTGCACGCCACATTCCTCAAGGATTCCTTTTTTGTAAAGTTGCATTCCGAGGTTAAGCCCTGTTTGTCCGCCGAGGTTGCACAAAATACCGTCTGGGCGTTCGGTTCTGATTATCTTCGCCACATGTTCTAAATCAAGCGGTTCCATGTAAATTTTATCCGCCATGTTAACATCTGTCATGATTGTGGCGGGGTTGCTGTTTACAAGGATAACCTCATAGCCCTCTTCCTTAAGCGCAATGCACGCCTGCGTGCCTGCATAATCAAATTCCGCCGCCTGCCCAATGATAATCGGGCCTGAACCTATCACAAGTATCTTCTTAATATCTTTTCTTCTTGGCATACTATTTGCCCTCCATTAGGTTTGTAAAAATTTTGTAAAGTTCGTTTTCGTCTGGCCTATACTGAACGCCCCTTATCTTGTTTGATTTATCTTCCGCGCCCTCAACCGTGCCGTCCGTCACATTTGTGTTGGTGATTTTAAGAGAGGTTTTCTTTAAGCTGTTTTTATCAACCGCGTAAGAATGGTTTTGATTTGTGATTAAAATTCTGCCTTCGCCCTCTTGGAAAACAGGTTGGTTTGCCCCCCTATGCCCCGTGTGCATTTTAACCACCTTTGCGCCCTCGGAAAGCGCGACTGCCTGAAAACCAAGCCCCATTGCAAGAATAGGAAGCCTGCCTTTTAATTCCTTAATTAAGGAAACAACGCTTGGAATATCGTTAGCGTTCCCGGGACCGTCCGACACAAGCAGGCAATCAGGATTATATTTTAGAATAATATCTTTAGCGGTATCGTAAGGCACAACAACCACATTTGCGTGGGCATCATTTAGCGTGCGGATAACACTTCTCGTAACGCCCAAGTCAAGAAGTGCCACGGTATATTGCGGATTCCTCGTTTTAGAAAACCAAATGGTTTTTGAGGAAACTTTTTTAACCTTTTCACAGTCCCTCACATGGGCTTTGATTAAATTAACGCAATCTTCTGTGGGGCGTTCTGCATTTGCAATCATTCCGCGCATTCCGCCCTCTTTCCTTATTATCCTTATAATAGC
Source organism: Bacillota bacterium (assembly GCA_009781445.1). Classification (GTDB taxonomy): domain Bacteria; phylum Bacillota; class Clostridia; order Christensenellales; family DTU072; genus WQYD01. The sequence continues at coordinate 6,423 of WQYD01000045.1, forward strand.
GCGCGTATCCACGCCCGAAAGCCCTGCGGAACGGTTTTCCGAAAGAACATCGCCCAAGGTTCTCGTGAACCTAAAGTTGCTTGGGGTATCGTTATACTCTCTTACCACCAAGCCCACAGGGGCAATGATTTTTGATTCGTAATCTTCGTCCGTTAGCCCGTAATTGCCTATGAGAGGATAACTCATTACAATTATTTTGCCAAAGCTTGCAGGATCAGAAATGATTTCCTGATACCCCACCATTGAAGTATTGAACACGATATCCGCAATCCTTTCTTCCTCACCGCCAAAGCCTGTTCCGAAGAATTCCGCACCGTTATCAAGCACAAGTTTTTTCTTTTTTTGTTCCATAGTTAAACCTCTTTGCTGTTGTAAATTATTTTACCGTTGTATATTGTGAATAGTGTAAAGCCACACATTTCCTGCCCGAAGAAGGGGGAATTTGCGCTTTTTGATTTGTTTTCGCTTTCCGTGTAAGCCCTTGTGGTTTGGGTGTCTATTATAGTAAAGTCTGCTTTACTTCCAATCTTAATTTCCGCTTTTGGGATACCAAAGCGCGCCCTTGGGTTTACCGAAACCCAATTTAATAAATCTTCCACACTTGCTAAACCCGTTTTAACAAAGTTTGTGTAAAGCAAAGGAATCATTGTTTCAAGCCCTATAATTCCGTTAGGCGCATTCTCATAACTTCTTGCCTTTTCCTCTCTTGAATGCGGTGCATGATCGGTAGCCACAATAGTAGCCACCCCTTTAAGTAATGCTTCCCTGCAATATAGCATATCTTCGTGAGAACGAAGGGGGGGGTTCATTTTATAGTTAGAGGGCATAGGGCATAGGGCATAGGGCATAGGGGTGGAATCCTTATTAATATTACCTTCATTGTGCGCTGTGCGCTGTGCGCTGTGCGCTGATTCCTTTCCTTCATTGTGCGCTGTGCGCTGTGCGCTGTGCGCTGATAAGAACAAATGGTGCGGTGCAATCTCACACGAAATGTCGCACCCGCTTTTTTGCGCGTCCTCAATAAGCTGTAAACTCTTTTTTAGTGAGATATGGCAAAAGTGATATTTTGCGCCTGTTTCTTTCACAAGGGCAATTTCTCTTTCCACCGCCACCGTTTCCATTTCTTCGCTTGTGAGTTCACCCTCTGCTTCCGCGTGCGAAGCAATTATTCCGCCTATTTGTTTAATCCTTAACATGGCTTCTTTTAAAAGCGTTAAGTCATTCACGCCCACGCCGTCATCTGTGAAGAATTTGGTGTGTTCTGAAATGCCTTCAATATCTACAAGTTCATTCCCCTTTTGCCCCTTTGTAATTGCGCTGAAAGGATAAACGGCTACGCTTGCGTTTTTATCAATTAGGCTTTTAAGGTGCAAAATCTTTTCCGCTGAATCCGTGGCAGGGTTTGTGTTAGGCATTGCAAGAACCGCCGTTACACCGCCTTTACTTGCTGAGGAAGTTCCGCTATAAATATCTTCTTTATATTCATACCCCGGTTCTCTTAAATGCACATGAACATCGCAAGCACCTGCCAAAGCAAGCCCCTTGCCCTCAAAATCAAAAATTTGTTTAGCTTTATATTTCTTAATTAAATCAAACCCGATATCTTTAATAACGCCGTTATCAACCAATAAATCTTTGGAAGTAACGGCGCGGTTTTCACTTATTAAGATATTTTTAAAAAGAATCATAGCTTGCCTTCAAGTGTCATGCTTATAACCGCCATGCGTGCGTACACGCCGTTAGTCATTTGCTCGTTAATTCTGCTTCTCTTGTGTTCCACTGCGTCTGAGGAAATTTCCACACCCCTGTTAAACGGTGCAGGGTGCATGATAATCGCATTTTCTTTAAGCCTTTCCACGCGGAATTTTGTTAAACCGTACCGCTGGTGGTATTCATTTGTGTTCATGCCCATTGCGTCCTTGTGCCTTTCAAACTGCACGCGCAAAAGCATAATTATATCCATTTCCGCCACTGCCCTATCAATAGATATAACTTCGGCGGTATCGTCTACAAAGAAATCGGGCCCGCTGATAAAAACTTCCATGCCAAGCCTTTTCATAATTTCGGCATTGCCGTGGGCAACGCGCGAGTGCGCAATGTCCCCGATTATGCAAATTTTAAGCCCCTTAAACCTGCCAAACTCTTCATAAATCGTTACCAAATCCAAAAGGGTTTGGGTGGGGTGGCTACCGCTTCCGTCCCCGCCGTTAAAAACGGGCATTTTGGTTATGCCCGTTAATTCGTCAAAGTATCGGTTTTGGGGGTGGCGGATAACCACGCCGTCAAATCCTATATTTTCAAAGGTCTTAACGGTGTCGTAAAGGCTTTCCCCCTTGTTTACGCTACTCATTTTCGCGTTAAACGAAATTGGGGTAATGCCAAGATTTAGCATTGCCGATTGAAAGCTATAGTTTGTTCTGGTGGAATCTTCAAAAAAGAGTGTTGCCATCTTCAAATTCGGATAGCGAACACTCTTTTTGCCTTTTTTAAATTCTAAAGCTAAATCAATAATTTCTTGAACCTTATTAACGCCTATGTTTTCAAGGGTCAGTAAGCCTTTCATAAGTACCTCTCACTGATTTTTTTTATCATAACACAAACGCGCACACGAATGCAACTGCTTGGGAAAGGTTTTTAAGAAAATTGCAAACTTCCTGCCATTTTTGTTTTCGGCTGTTAAGGTTTGTTATTTTTTGCTACTATAATTTGTTATTCTTTGCGAAGTCATTAAGCACATCTTCAAAGTCTGGCTTGCCGATTTCCTGCAATGCGTACTCAACTTTTGCGCAAGGTTTGGTGATTTTAATCACGCGTTGCAAATCTATCGGTGTGGCGATAACCACGCTTTCGCATTCGGTTTTATTGATTGTGGAAGCAAGATCTTTAATCTGTTCTTCGCCGTAACCCATGGCAGGAAGCAATGCGCCCACATTGGGATATGTTTTAAATGTGGTGATAAGTTTGCCCACCGCGAACTGGCGGGGATCAACCATTTCCAATGCGCCGAAGCGGTGCGCTGCAACCACGCCTGCGCCGATTTTCATTTCGCCGTGGGTAAGGGTTGGGCCGTCCTCAACCACAAGAACTTTTTTGCCCTTAATCGCTTCGGGGTTGGTTACGCTTAAAGTGGACGCACAATCAATCACAAGTGCTTTGGGGTTTACTTTTGCAATATTTTTCCTTACCTCTTGAATGCCTGCAAAGTCTGCACTGTCTACCTTATTTATAACCACCACATCCGCAAGGCGCAAGGTAACTTCCCCCGGATAGTAAGAGAGTTCATGCCCGGGGCGGTGAGGATCAACCACCGTTACGGTTAAATCGGGTTCGTAAAATGAGAAGTCATTATTTCCGCCGTCCCAAAGAATAACATCGCAACCGCTTGGATCATTTTCCGCTTCGCGCAAAATTGCCTCATAGTCCACACCTGCGTAAATCACATTTCCGCGTGCCACATGAGGTTCATATTCTTCCATTTCCTCAATGGTGCATTTGTGTTTTTTGAGATCTGCAATCGTGGCAAAGCGTTGAACTTTTTGTGCTTCCAAATCGCCGTACGGCATGGGGTGGCGAACAGCAATAACCTTTAAGCCCTTTGCCATAAGCACTTCTATTATTCTGCGACTGGTTTGGCTTTTTCCGCAACCTGTGCGGACGGCGCAAACTGCGATAACGGGTTTGGTGCTTTTAAGCATTGTGTTTTTATGCCCTAAAAGTTTAAAATCCGCCCCTGCCGAATTAACCTTTGCGCTTAAACCCATTACGAAATTGTAAGGCACATCGCTGTAGCTAAAAACGCATTCGTCCACATTGAGTTTTTTAATTAATGATTCAAGTTCACATTCCGCATAAATCGGAATGCCGTTAGGGTAAAGTTTGCCTGCAAGCGAAGCAGGATATTTGCGCCCTGCAATATCAGGAATTTGCGCCGCCGTAAACGCCACTACATTATATGCCTCGTTATCCCTGTAAACAGTGTTAAAATTGTGGAAATCTCTTCCCGCCGCGCCGATAATAATTACATTTGTTTTTTTCATTTTTATGTCCTCTCTTTTTTTAATTAAGAATTATGTGGGGAAGAAATATGAAATATAAAATATAAAATATAAATTATGGATTTATTAATAATTAGTATCCGCAATTCGTACTTCGTACTTCGTACCTCGTACTTCTAATAATGAGATTTAGATTCCGCCATTGTGCGCTGTGCGCTGTGCGCTGTGCATTGCGCTTTGGACGCTATGCGTCCAAAAGTTCAACCATAATCGCCTTATGCATATGCATACGGTTTTCGGATTGATCAAAGATTACTTTTTGGTGCTTTTCAAAGGTTTCGTGAGAAATTTCTTCTTCCTTGTGTGCAGGCAGGCAGTGAAGAACAATCGCATTTTTATCTGCAAGTGCCATAAGGCTTTCGTTTACCTGATAATCCATAAAAATCTTCTTGCGTGCCTCAGATTCCGCCTCTTGCCCCATAGACGCCCAAACATCTGTGTACACAACCTGCGCACCCTTTACCGCCTCTTTGGGATCATTAAAAATTTCCACACCGCCGTTTTGCTTTGCCCATTCTAAAACTTCCGCGTTCGGATAATATCCCTTAGGGCAGGCAAGCGAAATTTTGCAACCGCATTTAAGTGAGGCAACTATTAAGGAATTTGCCACATTGTTTCCGTCCCCGCAGTAGCAAATTTTCACATTTTTAAAATCGTTAAAATTTTCCTTAACCGTCATTAAATCCGCCAAAGCCTGCGTGGGGTGGCAATAATCGGTTAAGCCGTTTATCACGGGAATAGTGGCGTTTTTTGCAAGTTCTTCCACATCGGATTGCTTAAATGTGCGAATCATAATAATATCAAGATAGCGCGAAAGCACCCTTGCCGTATCCGCAATAGATTCGCCCCTGTTAAGCTGAATATCGTTTTGATTTAAGAAAATACTTGTTCCGCCAAGCTGAGTCATACCCACTTCAAAGGATACCCTTGTCCTTGTGGACGATTTAGAAAAAATCATGCCAAGAACTTTGCCGTTAAGCATTTGGGTTTGCGATTTGCCCTTTTTCTGCCCCTCTTTTAGCTTTATGCCAAGATTTATAAGGCTTAAAACTTCTTCGGACGAAAGATCAGAAATCTTTAAAAAATGTTTCATTTTGAACCTCTGTGTTTATTGATTTATTTATATTATGCGAAGTTGAGTGTCGCGGGCAAGCTTGCTTGCACATGACCGAAACTGAGCGTAATTCAAAGAGGAAGTGGCGACATAGTCGCAGAAAACAAGCGTAAGCGAAGTTTTTCAAAATTTCAAAATATGTTTTGAAATTAGCTTCCTATAGTTTATAATATGAATAAAATTTGCACAAGTCAAGCGTTTTTATGTATATTTTGGAAATTTATTCAACATTTTTGCATAATATCGTTTTTAACCAGCAACAAAAAAAACTCACTTAAGCAGGCGTAGAAAGAACAACAAAGCAAAAAACCGTTCTTAAGCCTTGAAATCGTTCAAAACGCATGATATAATCAAAGTATACGATAAAACATTTGTTTCGCTTTAAAGAGAATGGTTTAAGGAAAACGGTTTAGCTATGCGAATATCAAACAATGAAGAAAGTGCAAAAAAGAGTTTTGTGTTCTACTACACAAACTGTTTCTTGATTCGCAAAAGCGATAACAAGGTTCTTCTCTCTGTACGCGCTGACACAAAAGCATTTGCCCCGTGCCTGTATGATTTTTCTGTGCGCGGGCAAAAATGGGGAAATGCGCTTGGTATCATGGCGCGGGAAATTTGGCTACAACTTGGAATAAAACCAAATCTACAGCATATCTTTTCTGGCTTAAAGTGGGAAAGAGAAAATGCCACAAATTATGCCGACTTGTTTTTGGGCTACATAGATAAAGAACCCGCATGGCATAACCCAATAGAAATAAAAGAATTGCAATATAAAAGCGTTGAAGAAATTCAAGCCTTGTTAGAGTCGCACCCCGAAAAATTTATTCCCGAATTTAAAATAGGATTTGAAAAGCTTGTTGAAGAGTTAAAGAAATGTGAATTCAATAAAAATGCTTGCAGTTTAGCGGAAATTTGCGAAGGTTCGCACGAATTGCAAAAAGCTCAAATCGCAAATGCGTTGCCAAAGCAAGTCGCACAAAGTATAGAAAGCAAGCATTGGGTGCGCTTTCTTTTGCTGAATTCGCTTCATGATTCCGTAATTACAGATATTAAGTTTAATAAGAAACCAAAAATATTAAAACTCTCAATCGTGCCTTGCCTAAGTTTTTACGGAATGGAAGTTCACGGCAAAATGCTTTTAACCTTTTATCCGCGGAATTATGATTTCTTGGGCATAAAACTATTGAGTAAGATCGCCAAAAAGTTTGGGCTTGATATCGCAGACATGGAAACTCACCTAAGCGATAACGGCGAAATTCGGATTCGCCTTTATGTCACTTGCTACAACGGAAACAAAACTGCGATTAGGCTTATGAATAAACTATCTTCAAAAGCATTGGATATAGATTTCATTTGCGATAATCTTGAGATTGACGGTTAGCTACGGTTAGGTTTAGGCTTAGCGAAATAAGCTGGGGTTTGGAATAGAATTTTTCGGTTAGGAAAATATCTTATTTACACTTCTCTCTTTTTTTGATATAATTTAAAAAAGGAGATAGTTTTAATGAACCAACAAATTAAATTTATTATTGAAGGCAAGGGCGAAATTGTGGCGGAGTTATATAAGGATAGCGCGCCGATTTCTGTGGAAAACTTTTTAAAGCTGATAGACAGCGGATTTTATAACGGTAAAATCTTTCACCGCGTTATAAAAGGTTTTATGATTCAGGGCGGTTGCCCTCTCGGTACAGGCACAGGCGGGCCGGGGTGGAACATTAAGGGCGAATTTTTATCTAACGGGGTAAACAATACTCTTAAGCACACAAGGGGCGTTTTGAGTATGGCAAGGGCGCAACACCCCGATTCGGCAGGTTCTCAATTTTTCATTATGCACAAGGATTCCTTTTTTCTTGACGGGCAATATGCTTCCTTCGGCAAGGTAATTTCGGGCATGGAAATTGTGGACGAAATTGCAAACACCAAAACAAACGCAAGTGATAAACCGCTTCAAGAACAAAAAATTCTCAAAATTGAAAGAGTTTAGCACAATTATTATTGAAAAAAGAATTGCTTTATAGTATCATAAATATATAAACGCGCACGCGAACCATTAAAACACGCGTACGCGCACCGTTTATTTTAAGGAAACAATGAATAAATACTCGTGC
>WQYD01000046.1 GCA_009781445.1 Bacillota bacterium
AAACAGCCCGTTTGGACTGTTTCTTGTGTTACTGCAAATCTACTTTTTGCAGTAGACATTTGGTGCCTCGGGGCGGAATCGAACCACCGACACGTAGATTTTCAGTCTACTGCTCTACCGACTGAGCTACCGAGGCGAATTGGTGTTGTTTGGTGGGCCTTCACGGACTCGAACCGCGGACCAATCGGTTATGAGCCGACCGCTCTAACCAACTGAGCTAAAGGCCCTTAATAACACATTTGCGCCTTTTGGCGCAAATGTGCTTTAAAGTTTGGCGATCCGGAAGGGGCTCGAACCCTCGACCTCCAGCGTGACAGGCTGGCGTTCTAACCATCTGAACTACCGGACCGTGAATCGGGTCAATCGTTTTAAAATGTTATCACATTTTAAAAACCCGACTAATTTGGTTTTTTATTTAAGTGATATTTGCCTTAGGCAAATATCGTTTAAGTATTATGGTCGGGGTGGAGAGATTCGAACTCCCGACCCTCTGCTCCCAAAGCAGATGCGCTACCAAGCTGCGCTACACCCCGACGGGACAACCGCGCTTTTAATAATATACTATATATCAAAACGGCGTGTCAAACAAAATAACTATGATAAATTATTTATCGTGGGGCTTTTTGTGTTACGGATAAACGAATCCGTACACAAATTGCCTTATTGTTACCGCCACGGGGCTTGTGTTGTTACCTTTGCGCACCCCGAACTCCACGCTGTCGCCGATTTTAAGCGTTTTCATAGCGTCTGAAAGAGTGTGCGTTGTGCTAAATGTTTTGCCGTCAAGCGAAACTAAAATATCACCTTTTGATACCCTGCCCGCAAGTGAACCGTAAGGATTGATATCCACAACCGTGTAAGTTTCAACACCGCTTGGCGTTCTCGCGGTGGTGGTGGTGATTCCAAGCATGAATTTCCCCGGGATATAGCCAAGCCCGCCGTAAGGATTACTTGGATCGTTAGCGGTATCGGTTATATCTTGAAAGATTTTGCGCGCACCCACAACCACGCTTCCGTCCTCATTTGGGGTATCACCGATAGGAATGGCAAAGCCAAGCCCTTCCACATTTGTGCCTACGACTTTTGCATTCACAATTCCCACAAGCGTTCCGCTATAATCAAAAAGCGCACCGCCTGAATTGCCTGAATTTATTGAGGCGTCTGTTTGAAGAAGTGTCATTGTTGTGCCGTCTATGCGGATACTGCGCGCAAGCCCTGAAACGATACCGCGCGTGATTGTGCCTCCAAGAGTGCCAAGAGGGTTTCCGATTGCCACAACCTCTTCGCCAAGCCTTAAGGGTGCTTCGGATACTTTTCTGAAATCCGCCTTAACCATTCCTGCTTCGTACTTAACTTTAATTACCGCAATATCGCGATCCGCCACTCCGCCCAAATAATCCGCGATAAGCTTTTTGCCGTTTGTTAGAATAACGGTTATGCCTCCTGCCGATGCGTCCTCAAGAACATGCTGGCAGGTGATTATATAAGCGTGATTGTCCTTTCCTGCCCCGTTATCCGAAAACCCCACGATTACGCCACTGCCTGCGGAAGATTTTCCGTCCTTTAGTTTTACATTAAGCTCCACAACAGAGTCGTTAACCCTTTCAATCATATCCGCAAGCGAAGAATCGTTCACAGGGACAACTTCACTCACATTGATCTTTGTGTCTATTGAAAATGAGGGGCCCGAAATACCGCCGTGATCTTGATCGCCACCTTGGCTTTCACCGCCTAACAGTGAAAAATCAATGCAGGCGAAAAGCGAAAAAGCAACCACAATTATCACTGCAATCAGCCCTAAAGTTTTAATCGGTTTAAATTTGTTCATACTTAAATTGTATCCTATTTTTACCATTTTGTGTACTCTTTTGCGTTTTAAATTTTTTATTAACACGCCAAAACCGCAAATATAGTGTTTTTTCGTTAAAACTACCGAATTTTACAGCTAAATTATCATTTAAAATTCAGTGTATGGACAACTTTAAACTTTACAAAGGAAAGCTAACCATAGCTTTAAGCGGTGAATTGGATCATGCTACCGCCCCGCCATTAAGAAACGAGATTGATATCCTGCTAAACAAAGAAAGTTACGGGCAGGTTATTTTTGATATGTCCGACTTAAGATTTATGGATAGCACGGGTGTGGGGTTGATTTTGGGAAGATATAAACTTTTGAAAAATAAAAACAAACTTTTGCTGATTAAAAGCCCGCAAGACGCGGTGGATAAGGTTTTGCGCGTAAGCGGAATTTATTCAATAATACCAAGGATTTAGGCAAAATCGCGGTACATTTAAGGAAAAACAAATTATGAACGAGGTTAGGAATATGGATTCAATTACGATAACTTTAAAAGCTATGCCCGTGAACGAAAGTTTTGCGCGTTCACTTATTGCCGCCTATGCGTCAAGAGAAAACCCCACGATAAATGTGATTAGCGATATTAAAACCGCCATTTCCGAGGCGGTAACTAACGCGATAATCCACGGTTATAACGGCGATCAAGAACAGGATATTTACATAAAAGCAAGCATTAAGGAAAAAGTATTAAGAGTTTCGGTTTCGGACAGAGGCACAGGAATCCCGAACATAATTGAAGCCATGAATGACTTTTACACCACGCGCCCCTCAGAAGAACGCTCAGGGCTTGGGTTCACGATAATGGGTAGCTTTATGGATACTTTGGAAGTAAATTCCAATCTTGGCGAAGGAACAACGATTACAATGACTAAAAAGTTAGCATAATTGTTGCCATAGCTACCATTTTGATTGTTTTATGATAAGGAACGGGTTATGCTTGAAGGCGATATAATTCTAAAAAAGATTGCCGAAGCGCAAAGCGGATGCAATAAAGCAAAGGAAGAAATTATTACTGCCAATTTACCGCTTATTAAAAGCATTGTAAGGCGGTACAGAAATAAGCAAATTGAATATGACGATTTAATGCAACTCGGCACGCTTGGGTTGATTAAAGCTGTGAATAATTTTAATTTAAACTTCGGGGTGAAGTTTTCCACTTACGCAGTTCCCATGATTGCGGGCGAAATTAAACGCTTTCTAAGAGATGACGGCGCGATAAAGGTGTCGCGTTCAATTAAGGCGGAAGCGCAAGAAATGAACCGCTTTATTGAGGAATACCGCCATAACTTTCAAAAAGAACCCGCAGTTAATGAGATTGCGGATAAATTTAACACAGATGTGGCCGAAGTGATTTTCGTGCTTGAAAGCGTGCGCTATCCCATATCCATTTACCAAGAAAATGACGAAGACGGCTTAACTCTTGCCGAAAAAATTGCCTCAAAAGGCACGCCCGAAGATATGATGGATAAGCTATTGCTTAAAGAAATGATTGAAAATTTGCCACCGCGGGAAAAGCAAATTATAATCTTAAGATATTTCCGCGACAAAACCCAAAGTGAAATTGCGGAAGAAATGAATGTAAGCCAAGTGCAAATTTCCCGCCTTGAAGCAAAAATCCTCGCGAAAATGCGCGAGGAATTAGAAGCTAATTGATTATCGTTAGGCTACCGCTATCACGGATTTAATGAGGCTAACCTTGCGGTTTTTGCCTTGAAAGCGCATTTATCGCCACTTAGCTATTCGCAAGCACCTATGCCGTGGTGGTGCGCGGTGTACTTATCTATTAGGCGCGTAATTACCTCAAGTGCCTCATTTGCCGAAGTAACGCCGTAAATCTTATCGTCTGGAATATTCGGGTATCTTACGCGCCCGTCAAGCCGTGTTCCTGCCACTTTTTCACTCCAACCGTTACAATTTGAAAAGGCAACAATCAAGCGTTTTAATAGCCAAGCATTGGCAATTTCCGTAAGCGTGCCTGCGCCACCGCCAACCGCAATAACTGCGTCAGCATTCGCAACGATAATATTTCTAAACAAATCAAGCCCCGTGGCAATTGAAATATCCACATAGCCGTTAGCGTCCGCGGGGTTAAAACTTGGCACAATTCCTATAATATCGCCTTCGCGATACTTAGAGGACGATCTTGCGCCTTTGCAGGAAGCATTCATGACACCGCCGTAACCACCGCATTGCAAGCGGAAACCCGCGTCAATAACGGCTTTGCCCGCTTCATAAGCCAAGTTAAATTTTTGCGAACCTTCTTCGCAAATGGCATCGCCGATAATTGCAATAATTTTTCTTCTCATAATTATATATTGTATATATTATGTGAATTAATCTTCTTTTGTTTCCAAAGTTTCGGGCATTTTTGCGCAATCGCAACCGCATTCGCATTCTTTTTCCGCATTGAATGTTTTAAAAGCAAGCGAAGCAAGCAATCCGCCCAAGAGAGGCGCAACGATAAACACCCAAACTTGTTCAAGCGCGGAAACACCGCCACCGAAAGCAGGTGCCATAACGGCAACGCCGAAACTTCTTGCGGGGTTAACCGAAGTGCCTGTGAGGTTAATGCCGATAAGGTGAACGAGGGTTAGGGTTAAGCCGATAATCAGCCCTGCCGTCTTCTTTGTGTCTTTTTTGTGCGCTACCACAAGTATGGTGTAAATGAAGATAAAGGTAAGAATAATTTCAAGCACGATGCTTGCAAAGTATCCGCCTGCTTTCGCGCTTTCGCCAAAACCTGCCGTTACTGCGTTCGTTCCCCACACAAAGTAGGCCGAACCCATATCAAAAGCACCGCTTGCTTTAACCACGCTGTAAAGCAGGGTTGCGCCGATAACCGCACCGATTGTTTGCGCCAAAGCGTACACCGCAAATTCTTTACCGCTTATCTTTTTTGATAAGAACATGGCAAGCGAAACCGCAGGGTTAATGTGGCAACCGCTCACACCGCCGATTGTGTACGCCATTGCCACGATAACCAAACCGAAAGCAAGCGCAGTACCCACAAGATTCGCACCAGATACCACTGCCGTACCCACGGCACAGAACACAAGTACGAATGTGCCGAAGCATTCGGCAAGACCTTTTTTAACTATACACATATGTTTTCTCCTTTTTAAAGCCGTTTTTCGGCTTTTGTTTTAATTAGTCCATTTCGTCCAAAGTAACGGTGAATCCTTTAATAAAGTTATCTAAGAAATACTTTACCTCAGGAAGTTCGGATTTTTTTAAAGCCGTTTCCGTTGCTTTTAAAGCCTTTGTAAATTCCTTATTCCCAGAATTAACCTCTTCTATACACTTAATGTAAGCAGAAAGTTTATCCGCGGATTTCACGATTTTATATTCCTCGGAAAGCGTGCAAGGTAGCATAATATCCTTATACTCTTGCGCAAGTTCTGAAGGAAGCATATTAAGCAATTTTTCGGACGCCTTATCCTCTAAATCCTTAAATGCGGAATTAAGTTCCATATTAAAGTATTTGATAGGGGTGGGCAAATCACCTGTTATAACTTCGCTTGCGTCATGGTAAAGCGCAATCACCGCAACTCTTTCTGCGTTAACATTTCCGCCGAAAAACTTGTTTTTTATAACTGCCAAACCGTGCGCAATCTGGGCGACAAGCGCGGTGTGTTCAAGCACATTCTCATTTATGTGCGAACGCATTAAGCCCCACCGCCCTATCAGCTTCAGCCTGTTAATATAGGCGAAAAAATTACTCATTTATCCTACTATCTTCCGCCCCGATCTTTCTTTGCCTTAAGATATGCATTTTCATAAGGGGAAAGGCTGGCGTCCTCAACATATTCTTCTTGGGTACTTACCGCAGTTAAGCCCTCGCTTTGTTCGCCGTCACCGAAAACCATTGCGCCGTCATTAGCGGTGGCTTGCTCGGTGGCGAAATCATGGGTGGCAAAATCTAAGCTATCTTCGCCTTCTTTATCTTTAACAAATTCCTTTTCTCTAATGTGATAAATCAAGAGGGAAGTAATAACCAAAACACCTGCAAAGATTAAGAAAAGATTTCTTAAAGGGAACAGCGAAATTACCGCCACAAGTAAGTGGTTTGAATTAAGCCACGCGTGTTGCATATAGTCAAACACACCGCGTTCCTCTGTGGAATTTGAAATTGTAAGCGTAAGGTTTGAACGCAAATGGAAATAAATCGGTGAGCCCGCAACCTCTTCAAGTTCAACCAAGTCTTCAATAAATCTTGTGATAGGCCTGCCGAATCCGCTTACGAGGCGCCTCGCGAAACCAAGAAGGTTGTCAGGAAGAATGTTTAAATCAACTTCCATTGCGCCCTCTTGCATATCAAGAATCGTCCACTTGACTTCGCCCTCTTTTTCACCAAAGTCCGGTTCATAACGCGCGTCCAATAAAAGGTGGGCTATAGCAGCAATCGTCATTCTATCGTCAAGCGCAAGGTTAAGCCACGCGCCTAAAAATGAATTATATCCGTGCGTGTCAATTTCCGCGAAAGAAGACGCAATTAAATCTCTAACCTCTTGATTCCTATAGCCCTCTTTGTCATAAACATCTGGGTCGCCTGAAAGCTTACCGTTCATTATGTTCATGTCAATAAACTTCTCAAGAAGGTACGCATGGTGTTCGCTTTTCCTTATATAATCTTCGCGGACTTCGTGGTATAAGATCGTGCCGTCCGTTGCGTCCTCAAGGATATCGGGAAGTAGTATATCTATTGCGCCCCACACCCCAAGAGTTAAGAACAATCCCACAATAAGCATTGCGATAAAGCCTTTTTTTACAGCCTTTTTTGTGCCTTGCTTTTTTGCCTTTTTACCTGTGAGAAACACGGTTAAAAACCATGCGCCCATAAACACAACGGCAAGAATCAGCCCCACAAACGGCATAATTCCGTATGTGATATTATCAGTAATTATCGGAAGGCTTTGAATCAGCACAAGTGCCACAAGAAGCGGAAAGCCTAACACAAGCAAAATGATTTTAGCAATTAATGATTTTTTATCCATAACTATTTACCTCCCTTTTGAGATGCGTTCTCAATTTCCTTAATTAGTTTGCGTTCTTTATCGGCAAAAACATATGCAAGAAGCAACATTAAGGGAACAATTCCGAAGCAGTACAGCATGATTTCTCTTGCCGCAAGCCACGGGAAAATTTTAACGAATTCATTATTAAAAACTTCCACGGCTACGAATAAATCAAGAAGTTCTTGCGTGTTCCAAGCTTCTTTGCCGTTTGAATCCATGGTGATTCTGCCCACTCTGCCACCGTCTACCACTGGGATTAGCACCGCGCCGATATTACCGCCGTGCTTTTGCGCAATGTACTGCGCATAAGCATAATCCTTTAGCGTGTCGTTTGATAAGAAAGCAATTATGGGAAGCGTTGAGGGGGATTGATAGCCCACAAATTCGTCAAGCAAATCAAAGAGCATTTCTTCCATGCCGTCCGGCAAAGCGGCAAGAATTGAATCAAGTGTGCTGTTCTTATTTATGGCTTCAATTATATCTGAAAATTCCTCAGGAACAATATTGAATTCAATCGCCAAATCTATAAGTACGCCCCAGTAGTTTGCGATGGTGAACGAGTTGTCGGGATATCTGTTGGGCCCGAAAAGCAACTTAATTACCTCAAGCACAATAACTTCAAGCTCTGCCCTCGTTATTGTGTAATGCGATTCGTGCATCCAGTATTCGTCATATTCCTTGCCACCGATTGTGGTTTTTCCTGTGAGGGGCTGTGCGCCGTACACGCGCTTATATTCGGCGGAATTTTGATATTGAATCCATGCGGTGTTGCCCGTCCTTAATGCGGTAAGCGCATCGGAAAGCACCACATCCGCAACAGAGATTCCAAGGTTTGTGGCACGCGTTTTTTGGCTTGCTGTGGCAGAGGCTTCCACGGCTTTTTTGCTTTCGTAATAAGTTGAAATCACAAAGCCTGCATCTTCAAAACCAAAAACCCAACCTTCGGCGGGCAATCCGTTCATGCCATATTCCATACCGCCCACGCCGTTGCCGAAAATATAAAGCCTTTCGTTATCAAGGAAATTATTCTTCATGTCTGACTTTGTGCCTGAGGGGGTGCGGTTGCTGTTATTAGAATCCTTATTCTTATTATCGCCCTCGTCACCTGCAAGCCCGTAATCGTCAATAAAGGCTTTATAAGCCAAATTGATTTCTTCTAAATCTTCCTTATAATCATGATACAAATTTTCAAAATTTCTGATATTAAGGAAAGAATTTGATTGATAATCGTCCTTCATTCCGTTTACCTTGTTTCTTAAAATTGTGTCTGTGTAAAGAAACGGCGCAAGAACAACCACGAATCCCACTGTGGCGATAACGGCTATTTTAATTGAAAGCGAAGCCTTCTTCATTGTGAAGCCCACGGCTACTTGCGCGCCAATCACAACCACAAACGCAACCACCGTAATTATCAGCGGAATAAAAAGATCTACCTTGCCTTCAAATATGCCGTAATTTAACTTTACCGCGCTATGTAGCGTAAGCAAAATAAACAACGGCATACTAAGGGCGTAAGCGCACACCTTAAGTATGGGCATAATGGATAATTTTTGTTTGATACTCACTTTAACCTCCATGAATTTGAATTTTCTAAGTTTTATTAATATTGTCTCTGAAGCCTTTAGGTTCGGGACTTATTTTTGGATTTCTTTGCGGTAGCAAAGGAAAAACAAAAAATCGCACTTTTTTGTTTTTCACCTTACGGATTTTAGCGCGCAGTGCGTTAATAAATCCGCGCAGAGGGGTGAATGCTACCGATTTTATCGGTGGCAGAGGGGACGGGCGGCGAGTAAAACGAGCATTTGTCCCCTAAGCAGAGCGGTGAGAAATCCGTTAGGATTTGTTATCGCTCTGAAGAGTTTATCTTTTACCTTGGCGATGCCCGTGATAAGCACAATCAACCACTGTTGCCACCGCAAGCATAAAAGGATCATAAAGCCCGTCTGCAATGTCAATAGCATAAGTATCCGAAAGGCGGAATAATTTTTTGCTGATTTCCATTGCGTGCGCGCCGTTATTGGTTATTCTAAAATTCCAACCCATTACGCTACCCCACAATTTGAAGTCCCCGTATTGTTCGGATTTAATTACCGCTTTTTTGCCAAACATTCTGAACTTGCCTTTGAACAAGGCAACTCTTTGCCCCCCCTGCCAAATCTCGTAAGTGGGGAAAAGGCGGAAAAGTTTTTGCTTAATAAAAAACAATTCCGAACCACTCATATCAAGAAAGCGGAATTTTTTACCGATACTGAAAAACTTTCCCATTATATGGAAAGCCCTGTTATCATATTGATCAAAAACATGGTAGCCGTCTCTAACTGAAAATATTTTTTGTTTTACTTTATAAATCATAAAATTACTCCTTATATTTTATTATAACACATACGCGTGCGAAAGCCTATGGATTATTTTAATTAAGTGTTAACCCCTATTAAATCTCAGTCGCTTCAATTGTTGCTTTTACGAAAGCGGAAAATAAGGGTTGAGGGTGGTTGGGGCGGGATTTGAATTCGGGGCGGAATTGTGCGCCCACAAAGAATTTATGCGAAGGAAGTTCCACCGCTTCAATCATTTCGCCGTTCGGGGAAGTTCCGCTAACCTTTAAGCCCGCTTCGGTTATGGAATTTATATGCTTAGACAATGCGTTAAGCCCGTGGCTATGGTTGTGCCTTTCGCTAATTTCTTCCGCTTCGCCGTAAATTTGGCTTAATTTTGTATCCTTGGCAACCAAACATGGGTATTTTCCCACTCTTAGCTTGCCACCGTTAAGTTTAACTTGATCGTCTATCACGAGGCAAGTGCCTTTTTTATTAAATTCGTGGGAATCGGCATCTTTTAGCCCAATCACATTTCTTGCAAACTCTATAACCAAAGCGTGCATTCCAAGCCCAAGCCCGAAATAGGGAATATCATTTTCGCGCGCGTACTTAACCGCCGAAAGGATTCCTGCCGAACAGCTTTCGCCGATAGTGCCGGGGACGATTATTCCGTGAACGCCTTTTAGCCTTGTTTGTGCGTTTTTATCCGAAAGCGGGGTGGATTTTTTATCGGGAACGGCGGATTTATCATTGCTTCCGCTGAAAATCCAACTAATTTCAATTTTAACCCCTGCGCCGTAACCTGCGTGGTTGATTGCCTCAACCACAGAAAGATATGCATCGGGCAATTTAATATATTCGCCCACTATTGCAATTTTCACAGATCCGCTACGGTTTTCAATGCTTTCCACAAGTGCTTTCCATTTTGTGAGATCGGGTTCTTTGGTTTTAAGCCTAAGTTCACGGCAAACCACCCGATCAAGCCCTTTTTCGTGCAATGCAAGGGGCGCGGCGTAAAGGTATTCCACATCAAGATTTTCTATAACACAATCCTTTTTGACATTGCAAAACTGCGAAATCTTGCCCCTTAATTCCTCAATGCTTTTATCTGAACGGGTTACGATAATATTTGGTGAAATTCCGTAAGATTGCAGTTGCTGAACAGAGTGTTGGGTGGGCTTACTTTTATATTCGTTAGAAGCGGAAATAAAAGGAACAAGCGTAACATGCATAAAAAGGCAATTTTGCCTGCCCTTTTCAAGCGCGACTTGCCTTATTGCCTCAATAAACGGCAAGGATTCAATATCGCCCACCGTACCGCCGATTTCCGTGATAACCACATCGGCTTTAGTGGCTTTTGCGTTAGCGTAAATTGAATTTTTAATTTCATTGGTAACATGAGGGATAATTTGCACGGTTTGCCCGCCGTACTTGCCCTCTCTCGCCTTTGAAAGAACCGCCCAATAAATCCTGCCCGAAGTCAGGCTTGAGTATTTATTTAAATTTTCGTCAATAAACCTTTCGTAATGCCCTAAATCAAGGTCAGTAACAGCACCGTCCTCGGTAACAAAAACTTCGCCGTGCTGAAGCGGACTCATAACGCTTGGGTCAATATTCATGTACGGGTCAAACTTTTGCGCCGCAACCTTAAGCCCCCTCGTTTTCAAAAGCCTGCCGAGAGATGCCGCCGTAATGCCCTTTCCAAGCCCCGAAACAACACCGCCTGTAACAAATATAAATTTCGTACTCATTGTAATCTTTTGCCTCTACATTATATAATAACTCAATTTATCAAATTTTGCAAGATATTTATAGTGCGCGTACGCGCGCCAATCAGTTTTATTTACAAAATGTACTTCCTTAAGTTAAGCTGTTTAAGTGCTTTTTCTAAGTGTTCAGTAACATATTTTTTATCTATAACGAGGTCAATCATATCGTGTTCGCCCGTTGCATTAAAGCCGATATCTTCAAGAAGCATTTCCATTACTGTGTGCAGACGGCGCGCGCCGATATTTTCGCTGTTTTCATTTTCAATAAAAGCTATGCGTGCCATTTCTTTAATTGCGTCATTTTTGAATTTTAAATTGATTTTATCCACCTTAAAAAGCTGAGTGTATTGGAAGATAAGCGCGTTGTCAGGTTCTTGCAAGATTTTAATAAAATCTTCTTCCGTAAGGCTAACAAGTTCCACAAGCACAGGGAAACGCCCCTGAAGCTCGGGAATAAGATCACTAACCTTATTTAAATGGAATGCGCCTGCGGCGATAAAGAGGATAAAATCAGTGCGGATATTGCCGTATTTGGTGGAAACGGTGCAACCCTCAACGATTGGAAGAATATCCCTTTGCACCCCCTCGCGGGAAACATCAGGGCCATGGGAATTTCCTTTAGACGCGATTTTATCCATTTCGTCTATAAAAATTATCCCCTCTTGTTCTGCACGGCGCAAGCCCTCAAAATTGATAGCATCGTTATCAATAAGTTTGCTTGCCTCTTCGCTTATGCAGTATCTTAATGCTTCGGCTACCGTTGTTTTGCGCTTTTTGGTGCGCTTGGGCATAAGATTTCCGAAAAAATCACCGATATTATTATCGTTTCCTGCGCCCATTGCGCCGAGTTGCAAAGTTTTTGGGGCTTCGGTAACCTCTATTTCCACAGGGACTTTATCAAGTTTTCCGTCCTTTAACTCTTTTGCAAGCTGTTCTCTTAGTTCCGCATCGGGAATATCGGGGTGCGCTTTCTTTTTTACGGGGAAAAGCGCGTTAATTATGGTTTTTTCGGCAGATTCTTTAGCTTTCGGTTCAACTTCGGCAACCTTTTCTTCTTTCACAAGGCGAACCGCCTCTTCCACAAGATCGCGAACCATAGATTCCACATCTCTGCCCACATAACCCACTTCGGTATATTTTGTTGCCTCAACCTTAATGAAAGGTGCTTTCACAAGTTTGGCAAGACGCCTTGCGATTTCAGTTTTTCCCACACCCGTAGGCCCTTTCATTATTATATTCTTCGGGGTAATTTCTTCCCTCAATTCGGGCGCAAGTTTACTTCTGCGGTAGCGGTTTCTTAACGCAACGGCAACAGCCCTCTTTGCCTCAGGTTGCCCCACGATATATCTATCAAGTTCAAACACTATTTGTTTTGGTGTTAGTTCCATTTTTGTTTCCTCTTTACGGTTTTTAAAATTAAGAATTCAGAATTCAGAATGCAGAATTATGGATTGATTAATAATGAGATTTAGATTCCATCACTATGCCCTATGCCCCATGCCCTATGTCCTCAATTAATCGTTTCCACTATAATATTGTGATTAGTGAAAACGCAAAGATCAGCGGCGATTTTCATGCTTAGCTTTACGATTTCTTCTGCTTTCATTTTTGTGTTTTCAAGAAGTGCGCGCGCGGCGGCAAGTGCGTAATTTCCGCCACTGCCGATTGCACAGCACCCCTCAGGATCAATCACATTGCCGTTACCGCTAACGATAAAAAGGTTTTCTTTATCTGCGATAATAAGCATTGCTTCCAAATTTCTTATTGCTTTGCCACTGCGCCAAAGTTCGGCAAGTTCAACAGCACTGCGCATTAAATTGCCCGAATACTTTTGAAGCATTTCCTCAAACTTTTCGCTAAGCGTGAACGCATCGCTTACAGAACCTGCAAAACCCACAACAACTTTATTGTTGTAAATTCTTTTAACTTTAACCGCATTATTTTTTAAAATAACGCTTTCGCCCATTGTTACCTGTCCGTCCCCCGCGATTGCGGTGATACCGTCTTTTTTTACGGCACAGATTGTTGTTGCTTTCATTTCCATAAATTTTGTTCCTTGTGATTGGTGATTAGTGATTGGTGAAATCTTTAATTCAGAATTCAGAATGCAGAATTCAGAATTGTGGATTTTATAATGATATTTAGATTCCTTCATTGTGCGCTGTGCGTTGTGCGCTGTGCGCTGATTCGTAGGCTTTCGCGCATTCGCGCGCCCTTAACGCAAGTTTCTTCCGCCTTTGTTCTTTGTCTTTTACTTCTTCGCATAATTTTTCTGCGATTTCATAGCTTACATGCATGGGCTGAAAGTTATGGTTTGGGGCAGATATGTACGATAGTAAACTACCAAGCATAGTTGCTTTTGAGGGAATTATAGGCTTTTCGCCTTTAAGGATTCTTGCCATATTCAGCCCTGCTATAATTCCCGAACCCGCGCTTTCGCAGTAACCCTCTACCCCTGTGAGTTGCCCTGCAAGAAACACCGTGGGGTTTTCCCTTAAATTAAGATTTTCGGTTAGAATCTTAGGGCTATTTATATAAGTGTTACGGTGCATAACGCCGTAGCGCACAAATTCCGCATTTTTAAGCGCAGGAATAAGCCCGAAAACCCTTTTTTGTTCCGAAAAGGTAAGATTCGTTTGAAAGCCCACAAGGTTATAAAGTTCCTTATAGCTATCTTCCTGCCTTAATTGAAGAACTGCATAGAACTTATTGCCTTCGCTATCCCTTATC
>WQYD01000047.1 GCA_009781445.1 Bacillota bacterium
CCCCCCACCCCTATTGCGGGGCCCCACCCCTCTGGCGGGGCAATGTGCAGATGTGCAAAAAGTTTGGACGACCTTGCGCAAAACTGCCCAAAAATTTACCCCCCCCCCCCCCCCCCCCCCCCCCAGTCAACTAAATAACACTATATTTTTACAAAATGTGAAAAATTATTGTAATTAATACAAAAAAACACCCCTCAGATAACTAAGGGGTGTTTTTACTATATGGCTTTTGCAATTATATTTTTAGTACAGATATATTTTAGTACATATCGCCACCCATGGGTGCGCCACCGTGGTTACCGCCACAGGCGGGGGGTTCGGGGATATCTGCCACGAGGCATTCTGTGGTTAGAAGTGTGGCGGCTACGCTTGCGGCGTTTGAGAGGGCGGATTTGGTTACTTTGGCAGGATCAATGATTCCTGCTTTAACCACATCGCAATAAATATCTTTGCTTGCGTCATAACCGAAATTGGGGGTTTCTGCGCGCTTAACTTCGTTAATAACCACGCCACCGTCTACACCGCAGTTTTCTGCGATTTGACGCAAGGGGGATTCAAGTGCTTTAATAACTATGTTTGCACCTGTTTTAATATCGCCTTTAAACGCTTTTGTTAATTCCTTAACTTTTGCGATAACGGAAATCAGCGCAATGCCACCCCCCGGGACGATTCCTTCCTCAACTGCCGCGCGTGTGGCGGATAGGGCGTCCTCAATCCTTAGCTTCATATCTTTCATTTCCACTTCGGTTGCCGCGCCCACATTGATAACCGCAACGCCACCTGCAAGGCGCGCCACGCGTTCGTTAAGTTTTTCTTTATCGTAATCACTTGTGGTTTCCGCGATTTGCGCTTTAATGGATTTCACGCGCGCTGTAATTGCTTTTGCGTCACCTGCACCGCCCACAATCACGGTGTTTTCCTTATCCACCTTAACTTGCTTTGCGCGCCCAAGCATAGACATATCGGCAGATTTTAAATCAATGCCAAGTTCTTCGCTTATCACTTTTCCGCCTGTGAGGATTGCGATATCTTCAAGCATAGCCTTTCTTCTATCGCCGAATCCGGGGGCTTTAACGGCTACGCAATTAAGCCTGCCTTGAAGCCTGTTTACCACAAGCGTGGCAAGGGCATCGCCCTCAATATCGTCTGCGATTATCACAAAGCGTTGCCCAGTTTTAAAAAGCTGTTCAATAATAGGAAGGATTTCTTGAATAGACGAGATTTTTTGATCGGTTATCAAGATATAGGGGTTTTCCATTTCACAAATCATTTTATCAGGATTCGTGATCATGTACGCGCTAACATAACCGCGGTCAAACTGCATTCCCTCAACCACCGTAAGTTCGGTTTTCATGGTTTTAGATTCGTCTACAGTTATAACCCCGTCTTTCCCCACTTTTTCCATTGCGCTTGAAATCAGTTCGCCCACTTCGTCACTTCCTGCGGAAATTGAGGCAACGGACGCAATGGATTTTTTATCCGTAACCGCCTTAGAAATTTTAGAAATTTCCTCAGTGGCGATTGCCGAAGCCTTGAGGATACCTGTGCGCAATTCCATAGGATTTGCACCCGCGGCAACATTCTTAATTCCTTCCGATATAAGGGCTTGCGCCAAAACGGCGGCTGTGGTTGTGCCGTCACCTGCGGAATCGTTAGTTTTAACGCTTACTTCGCGAATCATTTGCGCGCCCATATTCTCAAAGGGATCTTTTAATTCAATTTCTTTTGCAATAGTTACGCCGTCATTAGTTATAAGCGGTAAGCCGAACTTTTTTTCAAGAACGACATTCCTGCCTTTGGGCCCAAGCGTTAGCTTAATTGTGTTTGTGATTGTGTTTACGCCTGTTTCAAGCGTCTTTCTTGCGTCCTCGCCGTATTTAAATTGTTTTGCCATTTTAATTTTGTGGCATTTTCGCCACTTTTACTCCTTTATTTATTTTTAATTAAGAATTATGAATTAAGAATTAAGGAAAAATATAAAATATAAAATATAAAATATAAATTATGGATTAATTAATAATGATATTTAGAATCCGCCGTTTTTACTTTTTACTTTTTACTTTTTACTTTCCTGCACTATGCGCTATTTGTTTAATCTGTAACAATTGCTAAAATATCGTTTTGGCGGATTATCACAAGTTCTTCGCCGTTAATTTTAACTTCCGAACCTGCGTATTTGCCGTAAATGATTTTATCGCCTGCTTTTACTTCCATTTTGATTTCCTTGCCGTCTATCATGCCCCCTGGGCCCACGGAAATAACGGTTGCCATTTGAGATTTTTCTTGCGCTTTAGAGGGCAATAAAATCCCCCCTGAGGACACTTCGTTAGCTTCAATTTGCTTAATTATGATTTTATCAAAAAGTGGTTTTAACTTCATTTTTACCTCCTGTTGCACACGAAAAAAAGTGGTATGCAATCTGTTTTGTTTTCTAAATGAAGTGTATCACAAAAAAAACCGCATTTCAAGTCATAAGAACAAGTTTTTGCTTTCGCGGTAGCGGAAATTGTCGTTTTATTCAAATTTAATGATTTCTACCCATGCTTCCTTAAAGATCATTGTGGCGAATTCGTCTGGGTAGCCTTCCTTAAAAACCACTCTTTTGATTCCGCTGTTCACAATCATTTTTGCGCAGATAGCGCAGGGCTGGTGTGTGCAATAAAGCGTTGCGCCTTCCACAGATACGCCAGTTTTGGCGGCTTGAATAATCGCATTTTGTTCCGCATGAACGGCATAGCACGATTCTTGCTTTTCGCCACTTTTAATGCCAAGCCTTTCCCTTAGGCAATCGCAACGATCCTTACAGCTGTCAATGCCAGACGGCGCGCCGTTATAGCCCGTGGTAAGAATGCGCTTATTCCTCACAATAACCGCACCCACTTGGCGGTTGCTTTTGTAGCAAGACGACCAACCGCTTACCGCGCCCGCAAGTTCCATAAACCTCTTATCCCATTTATCCATTTAACCCCCTCAATTTCCGATAAAAACTACTAACGGAAAATAAATTAAGCGTACTTAAGATAATTTTATAACGGATACCAAAAAATGTCAATATCTCATATTAAAGAACGCGCGATAATATTCATATTAATATGGATTATTCGCCATATTATCTTAGAAATCACTACAAGAAAGGGAAAAAGGGCAACTCAGAACGCGGAACGCGTTATGAGTTTAGAGACGAGAGACGAGAGACGAGAGACGAGATAAGGAATAACAATATACTTACGAATGACGACTTACGACTTACGAATGATAGAGGTATCAATAATGATTCTATAAATCAAAACCCACCACCTCTCGTCTCTCGTCTCTCGTCTCTCGTCTCTAATCAATCCACCAATCACCAATCACCAATCACCAAAAAGAGAAATCCCGAACTAATAGCCGTAATACTAATTATAGTTTCATTTATATCCGTGATTATTGCCACGGAATTTTTTACAGGCAGGGCTATAGGGGCAGAGATTGGCGGTGTGTTTGGTAAGGGTGAGGGGGGCGCGTACTATTTTTTAGTAAGCGGTGAATTTAAAAATTATAATCAAGCCGAAAGAGAAGCGGTTTTGGTGGCGAATAGGGGCGGTGCAGGCTATGTAGTTGAACATAATAACGCATATTTTGTAGCTATAGCTACATATTGTGATAAAAAAACCGCAAACACGGTTGCAGGCAAGAATGAAGGCTTATTCGTGATTGTAAAGGAAATTCCAAAAAATAACTTTAAGGGAATTGCTGAAAATGATAAAAAATTGATTGAATCCGTGCAAAATCAACTAAAATCAGCCGTTATTGCGCTTAACGATCTTGCAAACAGCCTTGAAAAAGATGGCATTTCCGTGAAAGACGCGCTAAATAGCTTAACGCATTTAAGAAACGATTTTTACGAACTAAAAGCGCAGATATTGCGTGAATCCGTAGCCACAGCTACAAAAAATAAGCTAATTTACGCAACAGACGCAGTGTTTACCGCACTTGACAGCGTGATAACCGCGTCTTCTGGAAAGGGGCTTTTGGCAGGAATAAGATATGCGACTGCGGTATCGGCGGTAGAAGGGATAGGGGTTAGGGGTTGGTTTAATTAAGAATTCAGAATTAAGAATGCAGAATTGAGGAAAATATAAAAGAGGAAAATATAAAATATGAAATATAAAATATAAATTATGGAATTATTTTAGGGGTTGGGGGTTAATTGCTTGGGATTAGAGTCATGATAACTAAATCTATAATTCGTAAATCGTAAATCGTAAGTCGTCATTACTCTTAATAAGATTTAGAATCCTCAATTTATATTTTATATTTTATATTTAGCACCATTGTGTGCTTTGCCCTGAAAAAATCGTTAAAAGCGGTTTTTCGGTAAAATCATAGTAAATTCGCTTTACACGCGCATGTATATATATTAAAATGTATATAAGTATTTGCGGATTACTTTACATGGAGGCTTAATGCAAAAGGTTCACCGTTTTACATTTAAGGTTATATGCTTAATTATTTTAGCAACCCTTCTATCCGCACTTTTAATTTTTTCTTCATTTAACGGCACACAGCCAAGCCAAAATGAAATGCGCTTTGTTTCAGCTAACCCCGCCATAAACGGGCCTAATTACGGCACGCATTACGCAAGAAGTGCGTATGCTTCGCAAGGCGCGTTTTCGGGTTCAATGCTTGACGGCGAAGGCATACTTGTGGGCAGGGCAGGCGGGGACGCAGGGCTGAACACCCACGCATTCCGCCAAGTGAACGGGCTTCCGTCTGGTGACGGCACGGTTGCCGTTTCAAACAGCGGGGGCAACATTTCGGATACTCTTTTCCTGTGCAGAGATTTTGTGGTTGCGCGCGCATTAGGGCAATATCAATATTCTTATTCGGGAATCACCGTTAACAACACCGCAAACAACACAGGCACGAACAGAGAGGCGGTTATAACCTCAAAATTTAGGCTGTCCAATCAAAGCCCAACCGATCCCGCACCGGTTTCAAACCCGATTTATCAAGCGATTCAAAACGATGATATGACGGTGGATTTTGGCATAAAGCTTGATGTGCATAACGGCGGTGAAAGCCACGCTGATGTGCATGTTTTTGCTTATTGGTGGGCTAATGACGAACGAACCGTTCCAAGTAACCCCGAAATCCTCAACAACGGAAATCCAACCGGAACATACGAAGGCGTTGATTCGCGCAGTCTTGCGGGTGGCGAAAGGTATTCTTTTGATCTTTTGCTTAAAAATCTTACCAGTTCAGGACTAAATTCCACGGCTTACCTTGAAATCTCAATCGTAATAGTTCCAAGAGATAATAGCCCCTCTAACGCCATGCCACGAAATGTAACCGTTTCAAACCCCTCAATCAGTACAAGTGTGGCTTTTGATTCGCTAAGGCTTATGCCCCAAACAAATATAACTATAAGCGGTTTGAACCGCAGAACCGTTTCATTTGCCACGCACAACGGAAATTCGTACAACGGCGATGAAATTTCCGAAGCAAGCAGACCGGGGGGCTTTGGCGGTGAAATTGATTTTCATATCAAAAACCATTTCCTTAAAGCGGGGGATATAATCCGCCTTGAAATGAAGGTTGAGCAGGTTTTTCCGCCTGATTCGGGCAGATCTTCTGAATCGTATAAGTTCACAAGAACATTTCTTGATGTTTTCGGGCTTAACAACCTTTCGGGGACTATGCAACATATGCGCTTTGTGGGGGATAATGAAAACGATCCCTTAAATGCCAACCCTAACTGCATAGTGTACGATAACTTCACAGGCGCAACCTTGAATTCAGCAGGGGGCAGAAGTTCCGTTATTCAAAAAATAAGAGAGGGAACTATAGGTTCAGAAAATAACTGGACATATTTCACAGAGTTCAGAGTGGGCGCATTACGCTTAGACGATCTATCAATTTATATTGAACCAATGCTTTATGTGGGGTACGATTCCGCAGGCAGAAGCTATATAAACCGTAGCGGTGAGGCACAAAAAACAAGCGCGCTTGTGTTTAAAATTGATCCCTTGCGCCCCGTAGCCCCCACAATTCAATCAAATTCAAACCTTGGCAGGGCAATAGCGAACGGTTCTTACTATACAGACGGCGAAAGCGTGCAATCAGGCACATTCATTGCGCCCCCTTCGGCAAGTGCGGTTCGTTCGGCTTGGCATGTGTACGCATTTGTGCTTCCCATAAGCGTTATCACGCAGGGCGGAACATTGCTTGAATATTCTTACGACACTTTCAGCCTCTTTGAGGAAGATTCCGTTCTTGATCCGAACACAGGGCAGGTGATGCCACGGTACGATTTTTCGGTGCGAAGCACCCTAAACCCCATAGAAACGGCTTTTAGCTTAAGGTATACTTCGCCCACAGGTTCGGGGACGATTAGAATTGAACGACAGCAAATCCATTCCTTTGGCGAAGGGGATACTGTGGGGCTGCAAGGTGTGCCACTTTCGTTTGGGTACGAAACAGGCGAATTCCGCTTAATCCTAATTGCCGTGAACATGGCAGGGGGCGTATCCGATCCCACGGAATACACACCACCAAGTAACGGCATTAAAATAGACGCCAAGTCTTATCCTGTTCCGCCTTCGTTCTTGCTTGGAAATTCCGTGCAAAGTTTTGCCACTTTCAGTAGGATTCTGCGATTCCAAATGTTCAGCGGGCCAAGTTTCCACACGGACAGCGGTATATTTTTGGATCACATGTTTTCGCAGGCAAACCAATATAACGCGTATGATCCCAACTTTGGGCAAAGCGCAAGGCTTGTAAGACGGCACGCTTATATCACCATTGCCGTGGTTATGGATGCCACTCAGCTTCAAAATTATCAGCTGGTTGAAGCTAACAACTATTGCGAAGGGGGGCAACGGATTAACCCCCAATTTACCCAAAGCGGTACGAATTTTATATACTATTACACATTTTTACTTTCAGACGAATACATTCAAAATATGACTGAAGGCGTGGTTCTTGGTTGTGGCGAAAGGTGTACCCACAAACCGCCTTATGATCCCACAATTTGCGAAGACGAACGGTGCGGTGTAATGCTTTCAGGCGTGGAATTTAAGTTCAAATCCCGTGCAACCGTTAATATCACGCAGGATTCTTTTGAATATGTGCCACCTTCGGGCGGTGCAGACGAATTTATTAACCTAAACAGCGTGGCGTACGGGCATAGGTTTGAAAACGGCATACTTATTCCGGGGCTTGATTTTTACTTAAATTATTCATATTTCAGCACCTTTTCGTACACTGTTAGACCGCATTCCGTGGTTCAAGGCGAAATGCAGAACGATGGTTGGTTTATGCTTTCGGGAAGCCTCACCCAATATCCATTGCCCGCGGGCTTGGACATTATGCGCACACTGCAAACCGTTACGCTTATTGCAGGAAGTTCAACCCTAAGATACCGAACTCTTAGTGTGGCACGCGTGGGCGCAACTGATAATTTCACGGTTACCGCAATAAATATTAACGATCCCAAACCGGGGTTTATAGACGCAGGCAGATATTATTATATGATTTCTGTGGACACAGCTTCCCCCATGCCTTTCTTCGGCACAAGTGAAGGTTATTATGAAATTACGCGCACTTCCTCAGGTGTTATCGGTTTAGGACAGCACCCCGATCCCGAAGAAAATCTTTATTACGGCGTTTCATTAAAGGATATTCATTTTATTAGCTACGCTAACGATTCAAGGCTACCCGAAGCCATGCTTGACATATCGCACGGCGTGTTATTCACGCCTGTGGGTACAAATGTGGCAATTCAATATTACAGGACTTCCAAAGGGGTTTTGGGGCAATATATCATTATAAATCCCCAAGAAACTAATATAAATTTCATTAAACCCGATCCGGGGTTGCATTCAATTGAAGTTCGCTTTTTCCCCATAGATATCAGAGTAACCCACAACGGCGATCCTATAACGCTTTCTTACATACTTGACAATTATTTTCTTTATGAGGAATATTACGAACTTGACGGCACGCTTAAGATAGGGGGCAAGCACGCAGGCAATTACGCGGTTCAAAACTTACCGCTTTTACAAATAAGGATTTTGCCCAAACCGCTTGACAGCGATACCGTGATTGAACTTCTTTCGGATTTAGATAATTTCATATTTAACGATAGGCAACAACCAGTTTTATTCAGCGCAAGCTATGTGGATTCCCTTGGTGTAACGCTTTCACTTCCTGTTATCGTGCGCTATGCCACAAGGCTTGGTAGCACAGACGCATGGACTGCTTTTTCGGCAGTTGCACCATTTTCGGCAGGGGTGTACAAAGTTCAGTATTACATTGATCCCACTTCAAAATACGCAACCGAACCCAAAGAAATTGAGTTTGTACTGCAAAAGAGGAATGTTGAATTAACCGTTGCAAACCTTCAACAGTCAAACACCACATATCCGTCTTACACTGATTCAGAAGTGGGAACGATTGATAGATTCACCGTGCAAATGTACGGCAGGTTTATGTTCGCCTCGCGCACAATCTTAGCGCATTTCTTAGCCGAAGGCACGCGCAGTGAAATCAGCGTAGGGCATCTTTATTCGCTAAAACTCATAAGAGATATCGGCGGATACCCCGTTATCGGTGAGGATTTTCCCGAACTTGGCGTTTATTACAGCGAACTTGATATAAGAAGCATTAACGCAGGCACATATCTTTTAAAGATAGATGCGGATCACCCTAACCATGCAGGCAGTGTGGTATTTATGCTTGTTATTGCCCCTGCGTCCACAGGCGGTGCGGGCGCGCTTACGGTTACTCACCCCGGATTATTGCCCCAATACCTTGTGTACGATGTGGGCGCAACCACAGGAAATTTCAGGGGGCATTTGCAGTACGGCGAAACCCTAAGCCAAATGGCAAGCAGGATTTTAAACATAAATCAAAATACGCACGCGTCTTTCACCTTTGTGGATTCTGCTTCGGGATTATCCGAAATTATTTCAGGGCGGTTCGTGTTTGAAAGCGAAGAGAGTATATTTAACCGCTTCAGCGGGCTTGATAAAAATAACGCCATGAGCAGAAATGCAAAAGGGGAACTCATTCTTCCTGTGGCGTACATAGATAACAGCAACACCATAACCAGCTACACAGGCATTTACCTTTACTGGGAAGCAGGGAAAACGGACGAACACGGAAACTTCATTCGTGATTATAATTTTGCCGTTTCCGCCACCACTGTAAGCATTATGGTTGCACGGGCAACCGCTGTATTTGAACAGGGCGGGGATAGGCATGTTTATTATGAAAATCTTCAATTCGGCGAACGGCTTTCAAGCGCGGTTTTGCTTGGCGCGCCCGTTG
Source organism: Bacillota bacterium (assembly GCA_009781445.1). Taxonomy (GTDB): domain Bacteria; phylum Bacillota; class Clostridia; order Christensenellales; family DTU072; genus WQYD01. The sequence continues at coordinate 9,313 of WQYD01000047.1, forward strand.
TTCCCTCTGGCAATGTTTATGCCGATTGGTACGATTTAAGGCTTGCACAAAGCATGAACCCCAATATGGTTTATTCCCGCGGAACGCACCAAATATCGTGGGCATTCAATCCTCTTTCGCACGGCGGTGTGGATTATGAAAGGTATTATCTTAATTTAACCGTGCAAATTCCGCTTACGGTAGTTGCCACCGAAGCCACCGTTAACATTGTTCAAATTCAAGGGGAATATGACAATAAGCATTATTTCGGCGCAACTTACCGCGATCCTCAGTACACCGTGGAATATATTGATTCCCTTGGAAACCCTGTGCTTGCCCAAAGCATAAGGGTTGAATTCTCATTCTTTACACTTCAAGGCGCACCGATTACAATTAACACCGCAACCCCTGTGGGGCAGTATGTAATGCGTGCGGTTATAGATAATCCTAACCTTCAAGGCGAACTTAATGACTTTGAGTATTTTGTGGTAAAATCAAGCCTCATTTTTGAACGCGCGCCCACATCGTCAGTTACCTTTTACGGCGCACATGTTAACAGCATTGCGTTCCTTAATGCAATTTTAAGAACGCCAAATAACTCTTATTCCTTTGAACCCGCATTCGGCACATTCAGTGTGGATTTATCAAAAGGATATACTGTGCAGGGCAGTAGCCAAGTTCTATATTTCCCCTCAGACGGAATACTTGACGCAAACACCTATGTGTTCACAATTCTCTATAATCCCTCAAACGCTTTCCTCTATGAGGGAATTCCTTTTGAAAGCTGGTTCAATGAAAGGTTTAATGAATTCTATGCAAATATTGTGGTAACGGTGGGGCGCGCCTCACCCTCAATTACCCTAACTTCCGCCACCTCAAAGATTTATGACGGCAATATTTATAATTTGGCGTACACAATTATGCACGGCGCAGTAAATATTGAAAGCATAGTGGAAAACCATGTCCGCATTACCTTTAATAATTCGCTAACCGTTCCGCACTTTGCGGGTGTTTACTCTCTTGCCATAGAGGTTGATTCGCAAAACTTCGCCACAAGGCAGGTTTTCACAATCACGATTGAGCAAAAAACCATAAGTTTCAGCGGTAGCCCCACAAATTTTAACGATACATTTTACACAGGTTCAGAAGTTAAGTTAAGTTTCTTGCACAGCGAACCGATTAACGGCGATATTCTTAATTTCAGCATAATCTATTACCCCATTTGGACGCAAGGTAGCACGCTTTCGCCCTTTATAGCAGGGGCTTATAACGCAGTTGTAACAATAGTGGGGGACGAAACCGGCAGGAACTATAAGCCAGATTTAGCCACAAATTCATTTGTATTCCGCATTCTTCCTGTGATTTTCGCAAGCAGTCAAACGCAGGAATTTGATTCCGTTGAGGGCATAGGCATAGCATTTAACCCCTATATTAACCCTATGGATTTTGTAATCTCTTACCGCCATGCGGTAACGGATATGCCTCAAGCGTCCATAAGAACGGCAGACGCAGGGGATTACAATGTTTTTGTTAATTTAACCTATAACGGAATCACAAGAACCTATATTCACAGAGATACCGAAATGCAAGAAAGGCTTGTGTTTACCATAGATAAATTAGAATTAGCCTTAACAGCCGTTCCTGTACACCGTGAAACATTTGGCGATCCGCGCCCCATTCTTGTGGGTACGCAGGGGCTTGATATTAGCGCAAGCATAAGGTTTTTATTCAGTCCCAAAGGCGAAGATAATTTCACCTATACAAAACCTGTGAACGCAGGGGATTACACCGTAATCTTCTATGTGTGGCACGATAATTACAGCGGTATCGGTGAATGCGAACTTATCATTGAAGCGTCTGATCTTATCATTGATAGAAGCCGTTTGCCGTATCCCGATAGAATCGTGGAATATAGGGAAGATATAACCACAATTAACTTTGTGGGTGGCGATGTAAGAAGCGTAAACAATTATGATATGACAAGCCGTGGAAAGTTCATAATCGTTTCGCACACTCAAGAACAGTTTAACAGGCTTCCCGCAGGTTCTCACGATGTAAGGCTATCTTTTGTGCTTAATAGCTATCCCGACAATGTAAACTATAATGAAATTACGGATATTCAAGTAAGGATAGATATTGTAAGAAAGAATATCAGCGAATTTATCGTGTTTGACGAAAGCACAAAAACCCAAACTTATGACGGCAGACCTAAATCGGTAAGGGCTTACATAAGCGGAATTGATCTCTTTTCGCCAGACGGCAGAAGCATAACCAATGTTATTAACATTGTTTGCGAATATAATTCCACCTCTTTTGCCCCCACTTCGGCTTATATTTACCTCGTTCGTGCTTTTGTGGACGATTTGAATTATCAAGGAACTTCGCTTAATGATTTTGTGTTTGAAATCCTTAAAGCCACGCCAAGCATTACCCTGCCTTCAATTAAAGATATCCCAGTAGGTGTTCCGCTTTCTTCCCTTGGCACAGATGCTTTCAGCGGTGGCGGTGCGTATATAATGAGGGACGGCGGTTCAAGCAGGCTTGATGTTCAGGGCAGATTCTCTTTCTTTAATCCTGCCTTATCGTTTAGTTCGGCGAACTTCCACACCGTGCTTGTGGTGTTCACACCAAATGATATTAACAACTTTACTTTTACAGATTTTGAAGCACGCATTTTTGTGCTTGCGCTTGAGCTTGAGTTAAGAGGGGTGCAGGCTTCGCCCATTTCTTACGGCGCAAAGCTAAGCGAATCCGTGCTTACAGGCACAGCCTTTATCCAAGGCACTAACACCCCGATTGAGGGCAATTTAAGGTGGATTACCCCCGATATTTATCCCAATGTGGGCGATTTGCCGAGGTATGAATTTATCCCGCGTGGTGAGCTTTCACTTTTATATAACTATGTGTTCGGCACTATTTCCGAATTAAGCATTTCACACGCGCTTGTGGAAAACGATACTTCACGCACAAGTGTAATTATGTTTGTGGGGCAATCCACAGTTAATTTTGACTATGCGGATTTATTCTTGTATCACCGCCAAAAGTTTTTAGACGAAACTCTAAGCCCCTCAGAATTAGAGGCTTGGCGCGTTTTGGGTTACACCGTTTCGGTTGTTAGCGGTGAAAGGCAAGCAACACTTCAAGATATCGGCGGTGCGGGCATTTTACTTAGATTGCGCGTTACTCACAGAAATTATCAGCCTTTTGAATTTGATATCAGGGCAAGGGTTTATAACCGCTTAACCCAAGCAGATTTTAGGATTAACAGCACTTCAAAGGCTTATGACGGCTTGCCTGTTACCGTGGCTGATTTCAAGATTAACGCGTCAAACACAGGGCATTTTATTAGCAGTTATCAAATAACCTCAATCATATTTAAAGGTGTTGAGGTTAGCGAAATTAAGGAAACAGGTTCGTACACGGTTACCGTAAGGATAGTAGACGATATTTATTTTGCAATCCTTGAATTTTCGTATACCGTGGTTAGCAGGGATATTTCAAATGCGATTAAACTTCAAAGCGGTGGCACAAGAATTGAGTTTTCGTACGGTGATTCGGGGGGTAACATTCCTCTTGACTTTATAGATCCTTTAACAGGTGTAAGTTTTATCGTTCCGCTTTCCTTGCTGATTTTCAATTACACCTCTAAGGACGGTTCAGTAAATTACGGTTCTCAACCGCCAATTTTAGCAGGGGATTATAGGCTTTCCATATATGTTGCAGAGGGTAGCAGTGATTTTATCGGCGGTACAAGTTTTGATTATATAATAAAACAGCGTGAAGTTGAAATAAGTATTGATTCGGTTTATTGGATTCGCCACGGCGAAGATATTAACATTGTTCCAAGCTATTTCGTAAGCGAAACGGTGCTTTGGTACATTCTTTATAACGGCGTGCGTTCCGCGCCTGTAAACGCAGGGCGGTATATCGTTTCCGTTCACATTGAAAATCGGAATTACTTCGGAACTTCCAATATCGGCGAACTAATAATTCTTCCTGCCCCTGTAATGCTTAACGCCTTGCCTGTTCAGCGCGCTGGCACTTCGCTTTCTTTCGGGCAAGCCCTTAGCGAAGCGGATATGGTGGGTGGCAGGATAGATTCCGCAATCACAGGTTACCAAGTTTCGGGTGCGTTCGTGTTTGAAGATCCAAGCAGAACTAACCTTGTAATAGGCGTTAACCAAGTGTGGATGATATTCAAGCCCACCGCGCTACCTAACGGCGAAACTAATTTTGAGGATTCATTCAGAGTTCAAGTTTCTGTAA
>WQYD01000048.1 GCA_009781445.1 Bacillota bacterium
GGGGGGTGGGGGGGGTACAATTATAATATATGGATAGGCTTGCAGAGGTTGCGGATTTAATAAACCAAGCGGAAGAGGGGAACTCAACTGCTTGTTTTGAACTTGGAAATGTCTTGCACGATTGTGGTGATCCACAGTCGGCTATTGAATATTATCGCAAGGGAATCAGCATAGATAACAATATAGATTGCACCTGCGCCCTCGCCGAAGCCTACTATGAGGGGGACGGGGTTGAACAGGACAGCGAAAAAGCGGATAGCCTTTACGAAGGCATAATGGATCGTTTGACACTGCTTGCAAGCGAGAATGACGAATCGGCACTTTTGGGGCTTGCATTTTTTTACCAAAATTCCCCCAAATACTTTGATTTAGATAAGGCTTACGGCTATTTTGCACAGTGTTTTGAAATCACCAAAAATCCCGTTGCGGGGCAAATGATGATAGACATTGAAGAATTTAAGCAATTGAAAAATCAGAATCCAACCAAACCCCCCAATGTTAAAAAGCGCAGAGATTACAGAGGTTTAAAAGCAGTTTTTAAAGTTATCGGCATTTGTATTGCAATACCCTTGATAGCGTTATTCTATATCGGCAAATTTTTTGTAACCATTTTGTTGGCTTTTTTAGGTGGCGGAAGTTCGGGCTACAGTTCGCCAAGCGGTAGCGGTAGCTATTCTTCTCAAGACAGTGGCAGTGGCTATAAATCAATGGGCAAAGGCAAACTTGTGCAAGAGGGCATGCACCGCTATATAGAAACTTCGTCAGGCAAAAGAATAAGCATTATGGATTACGACACATATTCAGGTACTGCAAAGGATTATGACGGCAACTCATATAAAATTGAGGGTGGCGGAATAGAATACAGATAAAAAATTGAAATAACGCCATGTCCATATGGCTTATAAATAAAAAACAAAAGAGAGGACAAAATTATGGAAGAAAAAAAGACATTTACATTTAAGGCGCCAAGATCAATAAATAAAGACATGAACCTAGATGTCACATATTCATTGTATCTTGAAATTTTCCACTGGGCAATTGTAAAGACCAAGAAAAGAGGCAAAAAAATGGTTATAGATTGCGTTCGCAACGAACAAAGATTGACCAAGAACGCCGAGTTCTGTTCGCTTGAAGAACAGTACTGGAAAAATGAAGAAAAAAGGCAAAAAGCCAATATTAGTTCATACAATTACGGCGTGTACTTGCAAAGCCCAGGCTTAGAAAAGATGGCAGACAAAAAAGAAGCGAAGTTCGTATCGCGTAATGATAAAATCCGCGATAGGGTTTACGAAATCGCGAAAGAAATGCAGGTTAAGCCTTGTGGTTTTAGTGAAGCATACAGAAATGCGGTTTACGGCAAATAATTTATAAGCAAATTCTATGTGGGCTATTTAAAATTTTTAAGCGGTTGCTACCTAGCAACCGCTTTCGCTTTTAACCGTATAAAGCCCCAAAGGGGCGCGATTTGCATAACCGTGGGTGCAACCCACGGCACAAAAGCGAAAAGCCACACACAACAAAACCCCGCCCCTTCTGCCACAGGCAGAAGGGGCGGGGTTTATAATATATTACCACTTTCCCCATGCCCCGCGCTACGCTTACCGCTTGCACGGGGTTATGCACATTACGCCCCCTTGGGGCTTTCATGGATATATCCGTAGCTACCCATACCCCACCGCGCTACGCTACCGCTTGCACGGGGTTATGCATATTTCACCCCTATGGGGTTCTATTGGGATTGATTCATAATTCTAATTAAATCCACAATTCTGAATTCTTAATTAATCCTCAATTCGTACTTTGTACTTCGTACTTCGTACCTAATTCTCAACCCAAACCGTCTTATCCCCTCTGCTTGTGTAAGTTATAAACTCATAAGAATCCCCGCCCGAAAGTTTTACAAGTGTGGTTTGGTAAAAGGATCGTTTCATTTTATTCACACCGCCTGTGTGCAGGTTGGGGAAAGCGCAAGCCTCATTTTCGGCAAGGGTTACGAAGTGCGAGTGGGCGGAAACAAGCATTAGTATGCCCATTTCGCTAAAGGTTTTTTGAAAATCTTCCGCCTTGTAGCCGTGGGTTAGCTTGCATTCGTGGCAAGTTTGATTTTGCAAAAGCAAACCTGTGGCACTAATTAGGGGAATGTGCGATGCACCGATATTATAAGTATAATTTTTATATTCCTCTGCCAATAGCACGCTTTCAAGCCATAAATGTTGCTTATCTCTATAGGCTTCAAAATTAGATTCGCCACTGTAGCGGTGAAAATTATCGTTATGGTTATCCCCGAGGAAAAGCCCTGTTAAAAATAGCTGTCCGTACGAATATGTGAAATACTGTTCACCGCTAAGGCTTGGGGTGGGGAATATGCGCTGAACTTCCTTTGAAAGCGCACCTTTAAGTTCGTGGTTTCCGAGTAGAAAAACGCAAGGGATTTCACCGCGCGATGCAAGCGAGGCAGGCACTATAATTGATTTAATTATATCGTTATAACTTGCTTGCTTATCGTTATAATCACCAAGCATTAGCACGAAATCGTAATTTTCGTCTACGCGCGCAATGGTTTTTGCCAATGCCTTTTCACCGCCTTGAATATCCGAAATCACAAAAAATGCAAGGTTCTCAGAATCGTTTACAGGCTTAAAGCTGTAAGACTTGCTTTTTAATTCTTTGCCGAAGTCGTAATAATAATTGCTTCCCTTTTTAAGCGTTTCACGCGAGATAACGCGGTACGAATTTCCAAGAGTATCAAGCAGAGATTTATCAATATCCACACGGTGGATTCTTTTAAAAAAGTTACCAATGCCCACAGTGTCGTCTTTCACGGTTATAGTTTCACCGCTTGCGGTTTTAATTTCAACTGCGGAAGAGGCGTCCTTACTTGTTGCCCAAATCACGGCATATCTATCGCCTGCGTCAAAAACCGCAGGGGCAGATTCAAATTTGAAAGCCTTAAGATTATCCGCAAACGGCGCAAAACCTATTGCCACACAGCTTAAAGCAACCACAGAAATCAGCAGGGCAACCGCAATCTTTTTAAACTTGGGCTTGATTTCCTTACCGTTCCCCTCAGCACGCAAAGCAAGTTTGCGAATAATAAAGTAAGCCAAAACCGAGGCAAGTATAATGCCTGCGGGCAATATTGTTAAGAGTAAAAATTTTGAATCAATGTAAAACATGGGAATATTATATCATAATAAAATATAAAATATGAAATATAAAATATAAATTGAGGATTCTAAGTATCATTATGATTCAGCGCACAACGCACAGCGCACAGCGCACAATGGTGGAATCTAAATCTCATTATTAGTTAACTATCCACAATTTGTACTTTGTACTTCGTGCCTAAACAAATAATTCCTTCACTGTGCGCTGTGCGCTGTGCGCTGTGCGCTGAAAAAAAAGAGGCTTTCGCCTCTTTTTTTATAACAATATACACAGCACCCCGCCTTTGCTTTCATTAACCACCCGCGTGAGGGTTTTCTTTAATTTTTTCTGAATATCGGGGGGGATATTTGTTAGCTTGGCGTTCATGTCGTCCCGTACGATATCGCTTAAAGGTTTGCCGAACATATTGGTTTGCCAAATGCCTTTTTTATTGTTTTCAAATTGTTCGGTTAAATATTTTACCATTTCCGCGCTTTGCTGTTCGTTGCCGATTGTGGGGCTAACTTCGGTTTCCACATCCACGCGAACAAAGTGCAAAGAGGGGGCAGAGGCTTTTAAGCTAACGCCGTATTGGGTACCCTTTTTAACAAGTTCGGGCTCTTCAAGTTTAAGTTCGTTAAGAGAGGGGCGCACGATTCCGTAGCCGTTTTCGTTAGCGTCATTCAATGCGGTTTTAATCTTATCATATTCCTTAAAGGCGCGTGAAGCCTTAACCACATAACTCATTAGCTTATAGTCGTCATCAATATCTGTTTGGCATTCGTTTGCAAGAACCTTGTAAAATACGCCGTCTTTTGCCTTAAATGTCATTTTAATTACGCCTGTGCCTGCGTCCACCACGATATCGGGATTTAAATCAAGGATATCGGAATCGTCAAAAATACTAAGTAACTTTTCATAATCACGCATTTTGGTAAGTGTTTGCGTGTCTGCAAGAAGTTTTGCGATAATTCCGTCTATAATCTTATTATCCCTTGCGAGGGCGCGAAGCCATTTCGGCAGGTGAATATCCACCGCTTGAATAGGGAATTCCATTAAAATCTTGGTTAGGATATTTGTGAAATCGTCTGAATTCGCTTTATCCACATTCATGGGGATCACGGGGGTGAGGTATCTTTCCGAAAGGCTTTCCGCAAGTTTTTTGGTTTCCGCACCCTTGGGGGTGGTGGTGTTTAAAACCACAATAAAGGGCTTGCCTATTGATTGCAATTCTTTAATCACGCGTTCTTCCGCGTCTATATATTTAGGGCGGGGGATTTCTGTGATACTGCCGTCTGTGGTAATCACAATGCCTATTGTGCTATGTTCGCGGATAACTTTATCCGTGCCGATTGTTGCCGCCTCATGAAAGGGCATTTGCTGTTCACTCCACGGGGTGGTAACCATGCGCGGTTTTTTGTTTTCGGTATGCCCCAAAGCACCGTCTACAATATAGCCCACACAGTCAATTAACCTTACATTTGCCGTTGCCTTATCAAAGGTAAGCCTTGCCGCTTCGTTCGGCACAAACTTTGGTTCAGTCGTCATAATAGTTTTGCCGTCTGCCGATTGGGGCAGTTCGTCTGTGGCGCGCGCCCTCTTTGCAGGGTCGTCAATTTTATCCAGTACAAGAGTTTCCATAAACTTTTTAATAAAAGTGGACTTTCCTGTGCGCACAGGCCCCACGACGCCAATATAAATATCTCCGCCTGTTCGCCCGGCTATATCAGTGTATATGCTATAATCCATAATCGCCTCCGAAATGATGTTGTGTTAGATTATATGAGGGATAGAAAGGTTTTATGGCAAAATAGCAAAAAATAGTTTACAAGCGAATAAGCGTAGAGTATAATGTTAAGGAATTAATTAAAAAGCAGTTTAATTCTTGTTGCAATTTAGTTAATTTGTGCAAACATTTTCGCGGGAGTGGCTCAGTGGTAGAGCGTCGCCTTGCCAAGGCGAATGTCGCGGGTCCGAATCCCGTCTCCCGCTCCAATAGCACAAGAAAAGCCCGAAAGTTTAAGACTTTCGGGCTTTTCAATTAAACTTTAAGTTCAAACGGGATTTGCGCTAAAGCGCAGTAGGGGTGTAATGCTTTCTAATTAAAGAATCAAGTTTATGTATTGCTTCTTTTTGGCTTTGCTTGTTAAATCGTTTTAGGGCGGAATATTTGGTGGTTACTTCGTAAGTCCTATCTTCGTCTGCCCAATAGGTTTCTTTGTGCTTTATAGAAATACCGCTTAAGTTGAATAGGGCTTTTGTGATTTTATCTTTGTTTAAAACGGTGTGTTCGCCTGAATATCCGCCTGTTTTTTTATTTAGCTTAAATGCGGTAATAGAATTTTCGTTTGCAGAAATGAGATAGCTTGGTGATAGTTTCATGGTTACAGCGTGCCACAGCGCACCGAAAAGCAGGAACACAAAGAGGGAAGGGGTTCTTCTGCACACAAGAGTAATATCATTTTCGCCTATAAGCCCTGAATCTTTCAGGTAACTAATTGCGCCGTTAAAATCTTCCCCCGCGTTCATAGTTTCGGTTAAAACTTTTTCTTGGTTACAAGCCGTTTCTTTGGCGCAAGTCAAAACGGCGTCTGTTGCCATTTCGGTAATGAGGCTTGCTTTCTTTGCTTTTAACTGAAGTTCAATTTGCTTTTGTTCGGCGGAATTGTATCTTAAAAAGAGAAGCGGAACAAGTTTGAACAAAGAACCAAGAACAGGTGCTAAGATAAACACAGGGTAAGCATAAGTTCTGAATGTGGAAGATAAAATGCCAAGTTCGTCTACCGCGTATCGCGTGGCTTCCACTTGGCTCATGCCGTTATCCATTAGCCCCCTTATAACCCCGTCTACTTCCTCATTATTGAATTTTAACAGCGTAAGGGTAAGCCCTGCAAAGAAAGTGCTTAGCGCAAGCCCTAATTTTGCCACAAAATTTTGCATGGCAAACACGCTTGCGTCATTCCTCTTTCCAGTCTTATGTTCAATTCTATCAAGGCTATCCCCCCAAAGGGTGGTTTGCGCCACACCGTTCACTTGCCCCAAGCAACCGCCCACCATTAGGCAGAAGCTAACCACAACCACGCCCCACCAAGTGTTAAACGAAGCAAGATTTCTGACGAACGCAAAGGCAACAAGCCTTGGCACAATGTCCATAAAAATAAGGAAAACAAGAATATTTTTCATGCCCCCAAGTTTTTTGGATAGCTTTGCGGTAAAGAGGATTCCGAACATTGAGGGCAAATAAACCATTGTGCCGAAGATTACATTTGAATTGATTCCGTCTATCTGCCTGCCGAAAAAATTAAAATTTACAAGGTATTGGAAGAACAAAAGCTGGCTTAATGAAAGCGTAAGCGCACCTGCAATTTGGCTTAGAACCACAAGAACCACAACTTTGTTCTTAAGCATTAGCTTAATTGGTTCAAACACATTTCCGCGAAGTGGCACAGCGCGCACGCGTTCCTTTGGGTGGGCGCAATATCTTGAAAGAAGCATACCGCCAAGCCCGAGAACAATGCCCGCAATTCCGAATATCAGCCTGTGCTGAAGCACGAAAACGCCCATAAAAATCGGCACTAATTCTTTGGGCTGTTGCCCGATCATACCGCCCGTTCTTCCCCATTGGGCAAGGCGCGCCCGTTCTTCGGATTTTGTGCTTGCCACCGCGCACATTGCCCACTGTGAAATATCTTGAAATGTGTACAGCGCGCTATATATAAAGTAAGCCACCATTAAAATGATAAAGGCAGGCATATTATTTTTGCCTGCGCCCTGATAGCCGATTCCGAGAAACATGAAAAGCGCAAGCGCACCCACGGGAAGCGCAATGTGCTTTAATATCGGGCGGAATTTATCACCGTTTTTGAAAACATGTTTGTCCAAAATCGCGCCACCCACGAAATCCGTGAACGCGTCAAAAATTCTGAACATTCCAAGCACTAAGCCCACAATCCACGGATCAATGTAAAGGACAGACACGCAATAAAGAAACATGAAACTCATTACAAGCCCCACACTCATGTTCTGCCCGAAAACCCCCACGGTAAATCGTCCTAATTCCGAATTGGGGACTTCGCGGTTGTCGTCTTTGCCGAATACTTTATTGCCTATCCATTTTAAGGGGCGGGGGGGGGTTCGTGTTTCCATTGCTTTATTCTATGCCTTTCCTCTGTGGTTTTTTTGATATATGTTCAGTATTTCTTGAAGTGTTTTCAGTGCTGTGCCTCTGTGGCTTAATGAGTTTTTTTCTTCGCTTGAAAGTTCAGCAAAACTTTTGTTAAGTGGCGGATAGAAGAACAGGGGATCATATCCGAATCCTTGTTCACCCTGTGGGGCTTTCAAGATTTCACCGAAAACTTTGCCCTCGCCGTGAAGAAAAGTACCTGAGGGAAACCACAAAACGCAACTTGCCACGAAATGCGCCTCACGGTTTTTCTTATTTCCCATTGCGTTTAAAAGTTTTTTATTATTGTTCTCGCTGTTGCTTGGTTCGCCTGCGTACCTTGCGCTATATATCCCCGGTGCGCCGTTAAGCGCATTTACCACAAGCCCCGAATCGTCTGCAAGGGCAGGCAACCCCGTTTTAACCGAAACCGCTTTCGCTTTTAACATTGCGTTTTTTAAAAACGAATCTTCCGTTTCGGGAATATCCTCAAAGAACCCTATATCCTCAAGAGATAGGATTTCATGGCTTTCGCCAAGGATTTCTTTGATTTCTTTTAATTTGCCTTTGTTGTTGGTGGCAACGACTATTTTCATTTTTTTTTAATTCAGAATTCAGAATTCAGAATGCAGAATTGTGGAATATTATTTAGGTACAATAATGAGATTTAGAATCCTTCATGTTTCTCGTTTCTCGTTTCATATTACTTCTCAAGCCTTGCAAGCCTCTTACTAATCCTCTTATTCTTCAAGAAATAGTGCAACAGCTTACATAGCCCTCTCAAGGTTTTGCCGTTAAGCATATCAATTAGCCCTTGCGCCGAACTTCTTGAAAGGTGTCCGCCACTCGCTGAATAAAAACCTCTTATCGGGTTTGCAAGAAGCATTGCCGAAATTGATTGCTTTTGAACCTCAAAGCTACCGCTACCGTCATCTTTTAGCACCACGCTTGCACCTTTGATTATCAGCTTTGCAAAAATTCTGCCGAAAAGCCTCTTTCTTGCTTCAAAAGCCGTAGTTTCCCAGCCCACTAAGGAAGTATCCCTTGTTTTAGCGGGCAAATCTCTGCCAAGAATGTAAGCAAAAGCGTTATCGCTTGCAGTTCCGTTAAAATTGATATATTCGCTTGCTTTTGAAAGATCATAAGGCGGTGTAAAATCCGTGCCTTTTGCGGAAATTTTGGTTTTTAAAACTTCGTTTTCAGAATCTTTTGCGATAATAATTTCGTAATCTGAGGGTTCAACCTCATATTTATTGGTTACCACATTAAAGAAAGAAAGCGCGCGTTCGTCTATCTCAAATTCAACTACCCCGCTTTCGCTTGGATTTAGTTCAATCTTGCTAAAACCTTTTAATTCTTTATCCGCGCGCCAAACCTTATCAGATTTGCACCTAACGAACATTAAAACCGCTTCTTTGCCTTTTACGCTACCTGTGTTCGTTACTTTTGCGGATACTTTAATGGTTTTTCCGCTTTCGTAAACGGATTTATCCACCTTTAAATCGCTATATTCAAAGGTTGTGTAAGAAAGCCCATGCCCGAAAGGGAAAAGCGTTTTGATTTTTGCGCCGTCATAGTACCTATATCCCACAAAAATACTTTCTCTGTACTCAACGGTTACAGAACCTTCGGGGAAATATTTATAGCAAGGGGTATCCTCAAGTTTAATAGGCCAGCTTTCCGCAAGTTTTCCGCTTGGGTTCACTTCGCCGAACAGCACATTATATGTAGCCGTGCCTGCCGTTTCCCCCGGAAGATACATGTTTAGCACCGCGCTTACCTTATCAATCCACGGCATTTCCACAGGCGAACCGCCGTATAAAACCACGGTGATAGGGCGGTTAAGTTTGGATAATTCTTCAATGAGTGCATTTTGGTTTTCGGGCAGGCGCATATGCGTTCTGTCAAACCCTTCGGATTCGTAAAATTTGGTTAAGCCTGCAAACACCACAAGTTCTGCATTGGGGTTTTCTGTAGCTATAGCTACGGATTTATCTATCAATTCGCCATTAACCGCGTCTGATATTGAGGAAAAGCCCTCTGCGTATTCGTAACTTATTCCGCTTTCTTCAAACGCTTCTTTGGCGTTTATAAGGCGGTAAGGATTGATTAGAGAACTTCCGCTACCCTGATACCTTGTATCCTTAAACAATCCGCCGATAGCAATAATCTTTTTGGTTTTATCAAGCGGAAGCGTTCCGTTATTCTTCATTAAAACCGCACTTTCGCTTGCGGATTTAATTGCGAATGCACGGTGTTCTTCTTTATCAAATTCGTAATTATCTACCGCGTTTTCCGTAACAAGTTTTTGAATTTTTAGCATACGGATAACGGCACGATCTAAAATTTCTTCCTTAAGCCTGCCACTTTTTACCGCCTCAATAACTTCAATCACAGATTCGCCGATTCCCCCCGGCATTTCAAGTTCAATACCTGCTTCAAGCCCCTTAATTTTATCGTTAACACCGCCCCAATCAGTCATAACATAGCCGTCATAACCCCATTCGCCGCGCAAAATATCCTCGCAAAGTTTTTTATTTTCGCAGGCGTGTTCGCCGTTAACTTTGTTATAAGCCCCCATAACCGTGTAAGGCTTTCCTTCTTTTATTGCCGTTTCAAAACTTGCCAAATAAATTTCTCTTAAAGCGCGTTCGTCCACAACTGCGTCCACACGAAGCCTGTCCGATTCCTGATTATTTACCGCAAAATGCTTAATTGAAGTGCCAACCCCTTGTTCTTGAACGCCTTTTATGAAAGCCGTGGCAAGGTGCGAACTTAAATAGGGATCTTCTGAAAAATATTCAAAATTTCTTCCGCAAAGAGGGCTTCTTTTAATGTTCACCCCTGGGCCTAAAACAATGCCCACTTTTTCGCGCTTGGCTTCCTTTGCAATCCGTTCGCCAACCCCTTTTAAAATTTCCTTATCCCAGCTTGATGCAAGCGTGCAGGCTGTGGGGAAGCAGGTGGCGGGGTTTGATTTGTTCATTCCCAAATTGTCATTCACATTTGATTGCTTTCTTAATCCGTGAGGCCCGTCTGCCACCATATAGGGTTTTAAGCCAAGCCGTTTTATCCCTCTGAAAAACCAAAAATTCCTGCCCGAACATAAGGACGCTTTCTCTTTAAGCGTCATTGATTGAATTAAACTCTGCAAGCTGTTATCCATTAAATTCACCTCTAAATTATTGTTTCTTTGAGTTTCACATTATGATTATATCATAAATATCATGATTTGTTTGCAAGAAATTACCAAATTTTAGAAATTATGAGGGCAAAGCGTTTGACTTTTAACTCTTATTTTTATTACAATATAAAAAACTTATAAGGCGGTAAATTTTATGGCGATAATTTCTAAGGAAGGCTTAACTTTTGACGATGTTCTTTTGATTCCAAGGCATTCGGATATCCTGCCTGCCGATGTGGATGTTTCTGCAAGGCTTACACCCGATATAAAGCTAAATATCCCCCTTATTTCCGCCGCAATGGACACGGTTACCGAATGCGGAATGGCAATAGCCATGGCACGCGAAGGCGGAATCGGTTTTATTCACAAAAATATGTCCCCCGAACAGCAAGCCCAGCATATAGACAGGGTTAAAAGAAGCGAACACGGCGTTATCACAGATCCGTTTTTCTTAAGCCCCCGCCACAAAGTTAGTGACGCGTTAGAACTCATGAGGCGTTATAAAATCAGCGGTGTTCCGATTACCGAAGGCACAAAACTTGTGGGAATCCTCACGAACAGGGATTTAAGATTTGAAACGAATTTTGAACAACCAATCGGCGATGTTATGACAAAAGAAAACCTTATCACAGCACCCGTAGGCACAAATTTAATTAAGGCGCAAGAACTTCTTGGCAAGCACAGGATTGAAAAGCTACCTCTTGTGGATAAAAATTATAACCTAAAAGGATTGATAACCATTAAGGATATAGAAAAAGCAACGCAGTTCCCCAATTCCGCCAAAGATAAAAGCGGAAGGCTTCTTGTGGGCGCGGCAATTGGCGCAGGGAAAGACGCGCTTGACAGGGCTAAGGCTTTAGTGGACGCAAAGGTGGATATTATCACAATTGACACCGCCCACGGATATCACCAAAATGTGATAAATACCGTTAAATTAATTAAGCAAAAATTCCCCAATATGCCCCTCGTGGCAGGTAATGTGGCAACCGCCGCCGCCACAAGGGCGCTTATAGAAGTGGGCGCAGATGTGGTTAAGGTGGGCATGGGGCCGGGTTCAATTTGCACCACAAGGGTTATTGCAGGAATCGGCGTTCCCCAAGTTACCGCAATTATGGATTGCGCGGAAGAGGCAGATAAATACGGCAAGCGCATAATCGGTGACGGCGGTGTTAAGTACAGTGGCGATGTTACCAAGGGTATCGGCGCAGGCGCAAGCGCAATCATGCTTGGCAGTTTGCTTGCAGGCACAAAGGAATCCCCCGGGGAAATTGAAATGTTTCAAGGCAGAAGTTTCAAGGCTTACCGCGGAATGGGTTCAATCGCCGCCATGGAAGCAGGCGGAAAGGATCGCTATTTCCAAGAGGATAATAAAAAACTTGTTCCCGAAGGGGTTGAGGGGCGCGTGCCGTACACAGGCGCACTTTCCGATACCATATCTCAGCTTGTGGGCGGTTTGCGTTCGGGCATGGGTTACACAGGCATGAAATCTGTGGAACAATTAAGAACAAGTGCGGAATTTATAAAAATCACAAGTGCGTCCTTAAAAGAATCCCACCCTCACGATATCACCATAACCAAAGAATCACCTAACTATTCCACCAAAGCATAGAGGAAAACAAAAAAATGCGATTTTTTGTTTTTCCTCATTCTCACCTCAAACCACAAAAAGAATACCATGAGAGATTTTGAAAAATTAAACGCAAAAGAATTTATTGCAAAACAAATTGAAGAAATCCGCGCAAAAGCAGGGGATAAAAAGGTGCTTTGCTTTATGAGTGGCGGGGTGGATAGCGCGGTTGCCGCAACCCTTGTGCATAAAGCTATCGGAAGCAATCTCACCTCTATGCTTGTGGATCACGGCTTAATGCGCAAGAATGAATGTGAAGAAGTTATGGAAGTTTTTAAGAACGGCTTAAAAATGAACCTGTTTCTTGCAAACGCGGAAGAACGCTTTTTATCAAAGCTAAGCGGAATTTCCGATCCCGAAGCCAAAAGAAAAATTATCGGTGCGGAATTTATAAATGTTTTTAATGACGAAGGCAAAAAACTCGGCAAGTTTGAATTTTTAGTGCAAGGCACAATTTATCCCGATATTCTTGAAAGTGGCGAAGGCGGGGCAAAGCATGTGAAAGCACACCACAATGTGGGCGCGCTTCCTGAGGGCTTTAACCGTGATATGCTTATTGAACCGCTTAAGTATTTATATAAAGACGAAGTTCGTTTGGTGGGCTTAGAATTAGGTTTGCCTGAAAGCGTGGTTATGCGCCAACCGTTCCCCGGCCCCGGGCTTGGAATCCGTGTTATCGGTGATTTAACCAAAGATAAGCTGAACCTATTAAGAGAGGCGGATTTTATCCTTCGTGACGAAATTAAAAAAGCAGGGCTTGAAAGAGAAATTTGGCAATACTTCGCCGTTCTCACAGGCGCAAAAACCGTGGGCATGGTTAACAAGGAAAGAACTTATAACTATACACTTGCCCTTCGTGCGGTTAACAGCGTAAACGCAATGACAGCAGAATTTGCACGCATTGATTTAGAAGTCCTTGCCAAAATTTCCGCAAGAATAACCACAGAAGTTAAAGAAGTGGGCAGGGTAGTTTATGATATTACCAATAAGCCCCCCGCCACAATTGAATGGGAATAATTTTTAATTCAGAATTCAGAATGCAGAATTGTGGATTTATTTATAATGAGATTTAGAATCCTTCATTGTGCGCTGTGCGCTGAAAATAATTCCAACCCTGCAACCTGCCCCCTAATTAAAGAAAATCGGATTTGAAAACGCAAACGGTGCGGTGCGGAAGAATGCGTGCGCGTCTGAAGTTCCGCTACCAAAGTTTTTACCGCTTGAGGTGTAGCCCCTTACTTCTATCCTTA